>NZ_JBITFB010000043.1:0-74089 GCF_044455625.1 Kitasatospora sp. NPDC051164
GCGTTGACTTTTGGCACGCTGTTGAGTTCTCAAGGAACGGACGCTTCCTTCGGACCGCCTTCCAGCGGACCCTCCGGGCTTCGTTCTTTCGTGTTTCAAGCTTATCAGATGTTTTCCGCTCCGTTTTTCGGAGTTTCTTTCATCCAATCGGCTTTTTGCCTTTCGGCGCTCCCGAACTCTACCAGAGTTTCTCGGGCCGTTTTCCCCGGTTGTTCTCGAATTCAGATTCGAGCCAGTTTCCGAGGGGCCGTCCCGTGGGGCAACCCGGAGAACACTACGCACCGGGCCGCCCCACGTCAAACCGACCTCGGCCGGGGACGAACGAGCGTCAGGGCTCGACGAGCGAGCGTCAGACCTCGACCACGACCGGCAGGATCATCGGCCGGCGGCGGTAGTTGTCCGCGACCCACTTGCCGATGGTCCGGCGGACCAGCTGCTGCACCTGGCGGGGCTCCAGCACCCCGTCGCTCGCCGAGCGGTCCAGGGCTTCCTGAAGCTTTGCGACGACCGGGACGAATGCGTTGTCGTCGATGCCGGAGCCGCGGGCCTGGATGGTCGGGCCGCCGACCATCTTGCCGTTGGTCGAGTCGACCGCGACGAAGACCGAGATGAAGCCCTCCTCGCCGAGGATCTTGCGGTCCTTGAGCGAGGCCTCGCTGATGTCGCCGACCGAGGCACCGTCCACGTAGACGTACCCGGCCTGCACCTTGCCGACGATCCGGGCGACGCCGCCCTCCAGGTCGACGCAGACGCCGTCCTCGGCGATGACCACGCGGTTGCGCGGCACCCCGGTGGCGACGCCCAGCTCGGCGGCCGCGCGCAGGTGGCGCCACTCGCCGTGGACCGGCATCAGGTTGCGCGGCTTGCAGATGTTGAAGAAGTAGAGCAGCTCGCCGGCCGAGGCGTGGCCGGAGACGTGCACCTTGGCGTTGCCCTTGTGCACGACCTTGGCGCCCCAGCGGGTCAGGCCGTTGATCACCCGGTAGACGGCGTTCTCGTTGCCCGGGATCAGGGAGGACGCCAGGACGACGGTGTCGCCCTCGACGATGCGGATCTGGTGGTCGCGGTTGGCCATCCGGGACAGCGCGGCCATCGGCTCGCCCTGCGAACCGGTACAGATCAGCACGACCTCCTTGTCCGGCAGGTCGTCCAGCTGCTTGACGTCCACGACCATGTTGCCGGGGACCTTCAGGTAGCCGAGGTCGCGGGCGATGCCCATGTTGCGGACCATCGAGCGGCCGACGAAGGCGACCTTGCGCTTGTACTCGTGCGCGGCGTCCAGGACCTGCTGGATGCGGTGCACGTGGCTGGCGAAGGAGGCGACGATGATCCGCTTGTCGGCGTTCGCGAAAACGTTTCGCAGCGCCGCCGAGATGTCGCGCTCGTGCGGGATGAAGCCGGGGACCTCGGCGTTGGTGGAGTCCACCAGCAGCAGGTCCATGCCCTCCTCCGCCAGCTTGGCGAAGGTCGGCAGGTCGGTGAGGCGGCCGTCGAGCGGCAGCTGGTCCATCTTGAAGTCACCGGTGGCCACGACCATGCCGGCGGGGGTGCGGACGGCCACGGCGAGGGCGTCCGGGATGGAGTGGTTGACCGCGATGAACTCGCAGTCGAAGGGGCCGATGCGCTCGCGCTCGCCCTCCTTGACCTCCAGCACGTACGGGCGGATCCGGTGCTCGGCGAGCTTGGCCTCGATCAGGGCCAGGGTCAGCTTGGAGCCGATCAGCGGGATGTCCGGGTTCTCCCGCAGGAGGAACGGGACGGCGCCGATGTGGTCCTCGTGGCCGTGGGTGAGGACGATGCCGTCGACCTTGTCGAGGCGGTCCCGGATGTAGCTGAAGTCCGGGAGGATCAGGTCCACGCCGGGCTGCTCGTCCTCGGGGAAGAGGACGCCGCAGTCGATGATCAGGATGCGGTCCCCGTACTCGAGGACCGTCATGTTGCGGCCGATCTCGCCGAGGCCGCCGAGCGGAGTGATACGGAGGGCGCCCTCCTTCAGGGCCGGGGGCGCGCCGAGCTCGGGATGCGGGTGGCTCAAAAGACTCTCCTCACGACGCACGCCATATGCCCGGGGTCCTCCCCTGGAGACATATGGCGTGCGTACTCAGTGTCGTTTCCTACTGGGTCCGGGTGTGTGCACTCGCGCCTTCGGTCCGGTCCAGCGACGGACCCGGGGAGGTCCGGCGAGCCGGGGCGCGCACGTCTGTGTCTGCTACAGGTGTACCCCGCCGGCGGCGAGATCCTGCTTCAATTTCGCGATCTCCTCGGGCGTCGCGCCGATCAGCGGCAGCCGCAGCGGGCCGGCCGGCAGGCCTTGGAGCTCCAGGGCGGCCTTGGTCAGGATCACGCCCTGGGTGCGGAACATACCGCTGAACACCGGCAGCAGGCGCTGGTGGACGCTGGTGGCCTTGACCACATCGCCCGCCAGGTAGGCGTCGACCATCGCGCGCAGCTCGCCGGCCACGACGTGCCCGACGACGCTGACCACGCCGGCGGCGCCGACGGACAGCAGCGGCAGGTTCAGGATGTCGTCGCCGGAGTACCAGGCCAGGTCGGAGCGGGCGATCGCCCAGGACGCGGCGCCGAGGTCGCCCTTGGCGTCCTTGTTGGCGACGATCCGGGGGTGCTCGCCGAGGCGGACCAGCGTCTCGTGGCTCAGCGCCACCGCGCTGCGGCCCGGGATGTCGTACAGCATGACCGGCAGCTCGGTGGCGTCGGCGAGGGCGACGGTGTGCCGGTACAGGCCCTCCTGTGGGGGCTTGCTGTAGTACGGCGTGACGGCCAGCAGGCCGTGCGCGCCGGCGGCCTGCGCCTGCCGGGCCAGCTCGATGCTGTGGTGGGTGTCGTTGGTGCCGACGCCGGCCACCACGTGGGCGCGATCCCCGACCGCCTCCACCACGGCGCGGACCAGCCGGGCCTTCTCGGCATCGCTGGTGGTCGGGGACTCACCGGTGGTGCCGTTGACGACGAGGCCGTCGTTCCCGGAGTCGACGAGGTGCGTGGCGAGGCGCTGGGCGCCGTCGAGGTCGAGTCCGCCGTCGGCGGTGAACGGGGTGACCATCGCGGTCAGGACCCGGCCGAACGGCGTCTGGGGGGTGGAGGTCGGAGCCATGTGTCCAAAACTACTCGTAGGCGGTGGGGCGGTATCCACACCGGTCCAGGGTTCGGACAGGGGGCAGCGGCGATGAGCGGTGGAAACAGGCGGTGAAGTGGGATTCCGGTGCTGCCCGCTCGGGGGTTCGGCCAGCACCGGAATCCGTGCTCACGAATGTAGGGAGCGGCTAGAAAAGCCGCAATCCAGACATGCCAGACACTCAGCCCATATGCCTGTCGTCCCAGGTCAGGGGGCGACTCGGCCGTGCTTCTCGAAGGCCGCATGGGTGAGCGGCATGAGCCGCGCCCACTGCTCCTCCATCTGCTCGGCGACCATCTCGATCTCGCGCTGCGGGAACGACGGCACCGCCGAGTTCTCCCGCCTGGTCCGCAGCGACAGGAAGTGCATCAGCGAACGCGAGTTGCAGGTCGCGTACATCGAGGAGAACAGGCCGACCGGCAGCACCGCGCGGGCCACCTCGCGGGCCACCCCGGCCGCCAGCATCTCCTGGTAGCGGGCGTAGGACTCGCGGTACGCGGCCTCCATCGCCTCGGTGGTGGTCTTGTGCTGCTCGGGCGTGCCCTCGGTGAACTCGTACTTGCCCGGGCGGCCTTCCTGGACCAGCTTGCGCTCCTCGGCCGGGACGTAGAAGACCGGCTGCAGCTCGCGGTAGCGGCCGGACTCCTCGTTGTACGACCAGCCGCTGCGGTGCCGGTGGAACTCCCGGAACACGAAGATGGGCGCGCTGATGAAGAAGGTCATCGAGTTGTGCTCGAAGGGCGTGCCGTGCCGGTCGCGCATCAGGAAGTTGATCAGACCCTTGGACTTCTCCGGGTCCTGCGAGAGCGCCTCCAGGGACTGCTCCCCCGCGGTCGAGACACGGGCCGCCCAGATGACGTCCGAGTCGGCGGCGGCGCTGCGGACCAGCTCCACCGTCACGTCGCTGCGGAAGCTGGGGGCCGTCGGTTCGTCGCTCACGCGTTGCTCCTTGCGGGTTCGGTGCTGTGCAGCTTGATGGCGTGCTGCATGGTCTTGCGGGCGCGTGGGGTGTCACCGGCGTCGGCGTAGGCCACCGCGAGGCGGAACCAGACCCGCCAGTCGCCCGGCGCGACCTCCGCCTCCTCCTGGCGGCGGGCGAAGACCGCGTCGGCCGAGGCCCGGTCGATCCGCCCGCCCGTGCTGCGCTTCAGCTCGTCCACCGGCAGGCCGCCCTCGGCCTCCAGCTCGCGGGCGAGCCGCTCGCTGTCCCGCCCGAAGCGGACGGTCTGGCGCAGGAACCAGACGCCGATCACCGGGATGACGAAGGCGCAGACGCCGATGCCGATGCCGAGCGGCTTGCCGGTGGCGATCAGCTGGACGCCCTCCCCCACGCAGAGCAGGGCGACCAGCAGCAGCACGCCGGACAGGGCGAAGAAGCCGGTACGGGAGGTCATGACATGCTCCTGGAAGTCACCACGGTCACAGATCCAGGAAGTGCTCGAGGCCGAAGGTCAGCCCCGGCGTCTCGACGACCTTGCGCACGCCCAACAGGATCCCCGGCATGAAGCTGCTGTGGTGCAGCGAGTCGTGCCGGATGGTGAGCGTCTCGCCGGTGTCGCCGAACATCACCTGCTGGTGGGCCAGCAGGCCGCGCAGCCGGACGGCGTGCACCGGCACCCCGTCCACGTCGGCGCCGCGCGCGCCGGGCAGGCTGTGGGTGGTCGGGTCCTGCTGCGGCGGGCGGCCGGCCTCGGCCCGGGCGGCCGCGATCAGCTGCGCCGTCCGGGTGGCGGTGCCGCTGGGGGCGTCGGCCTTGCGGTCGTGGTGCAGCTCGACCACCTCGACCGACTCGAAGTACCGGGCGGCGATTTGGGAGAACTTCATGCCGAGGATCGCGCCGATGGAGAAGTTCGGCGCGATCAGCAGGCCGAGCTCCGGGGCCTGGTCCAGCCGGCCGCGGACGGTGGCGAGCCGCTCGTCCGTCCAGCCGGTGGTGCCGGTGACCACGTGGATGCCGTGCCGCAGGCAGTAGTCGAGGTTGCCCATCACCGAGTCCGGGTGGGTCAGCTCGACGACGACCTGCGCCCCGGCCTCGGTCAGCTCCTCCAGCTTCGACCCGCGGCCGAGGGTGGCCACCAGGTCCAGGTCCGGAGCGGCCTCGACGGCCTTGACCGCCTCGGAGCCGATCCGGCCCTTGGCGCCGATCACGGCGACACGCAGCGTCATGGGGAAACGTCCTCTCACACCAGCAGATCGGCGAGCTTGGCGGCCCGCTTGTCGTTGACCGGGCCGATCAGCGCCAGCGACGGCCGGTACGCGCCCAGCACATCACGGGCGACCTCGTGGACGTCCTCCAGGGTCACCTCCGCGATCCGCTCCAGCATCTCGTCCACCGACAGGTGGTGCCCGTAACTGAGCTCGGCCTTGCCGATCCGGTTCATCAGCGAACCGGTGTCCTCCATGCCGAGCACGGTGGAGCCGGAGATCTGCCCGATCGCGCGCTGCAGCTCCTCCTCGGTGATGCCCTCGGCGACCACCTTGGCCAGCTCGGTGCGGCAGATCCGCAGCACCTCCTCGACCCGCTTGGGCTGGCAGCCGGCGTAGATGCCGAACAGGCCGCTGTCCGCGTACGACGAGGAGTACGAGTAGACCGAGTACGCCAGGCCGCGCTTCTCGCGGACCTCCTGGAACAGCCGGGAGCTCATCCCGCCGCCCAGGGCCGCGTTGAGCACGCCCATCGCCCAGCGGCGCTCGTCGTGCCGCGGCACGCCGGGCACGCCCAGCACCAGGTGGGCCTGCTCGGTGGAGCGGTTGAGCACCTCGACCTTGCCCGCCGTCCGCAGCGCCTTGACGCCGCGACGGGCCTCGGCGGGGGCCGCGGTGGAGCGGGCCAGCACCGGGGCGAAGGCCTGCTCGACCTGCTTGACCACCTTGCGGTGGTCGAGGTTGCCGGCCGCCGAGACGACCAGGTGCTCGGGGCGGTAGCGGCGGTGGTAGAACCCGGCGATCTGGTCCCGGGTGAGCGTCTTGATGGTCTCCTGGGTGCCGAGGATCGGGCGGCCGAGCGGGCCGCTGCCGAAGATCACCTTGGCGAACAGGTCGTGCACCACGTCGCCCGGGTCGTCCTCGGCCATCGCCATCTCCTCGAGGATGACGCCGCGCTCGGCCTCCACGTCCTCGGTGCGGATCAGCGAGCCGGTGAGCATGTCGCAGACCACGTCGATGGCCAGCGGCAGGTCGGTGTCCAGGACCCGGGCGTAGTAGCAGGTGTTCTCCTTCGCGGTGAAGGCGTTCATCTCGCCGCCGACCGCGTCCAGGGCCGCCGAGATGTCCAGCGCGCTGCGCCGCTCGGTGCCCTTGAAGAGCAGGTGCTCCAGGTAGTGGGTAGCGCCGTTGAGCTGCGGGGTCTCGTCCCGCGAGCCGACGCCGACCCAGATGCCGAAGGTCGCGGAGCGCACCGTCGGCAGGGTCTCGGTGACGACCCGCAGGCCGCCGGGGAGGACGGTGCGGCGCACCGTGCCGGCGCCGTCGACGCCCTTGAGCAGGGTCCGGGTGGTGCCGGGACGCTGCTTTACCGCCGGGGCCTGCGCCACGGGGGGTACCTCCAGAGGAAACGCACGTGGCGAAGGCACGTACGGACGAAAGCGTGGACAACGGGGTGCGGCCCGCACGCCGCGAGGCGTACGGGCCGCAGGGGTCAGCTAGCGGCGCTTCACTCGGAAGCGGCCTCGCCGCCCTCTTCGCCCTCGACGACCGGGATCAGCGAGAGCTTGCCGCGCGGGTCGATCTCGGCGATCTCGACCTGCACCTTGGCGCCGACGCCGAGAACGTCCTCGACGTTCTCCACGCGCTTGCCGCCGGCCAGCTTGCGGATCTGCGAGATGTGCAGCAGGCCGTCCTTGCCCGGCATCAGCGACACGAACGCGCCGAAGGTCGTGGTCTTGACCACGGTGCCCAGGTAGCGCTCGCCGACCTCCGGCATGGTCGGGTTGGCGATCTGGTTGATCGTGGTGCGGGCGGCCTCGGCGGCCGGGCCGTCGGCGGCACCGATGTAGATGGTGCCGTCGTCCTCGATCGTGATCTCGGCGCCGGTGTCCTCCTGGATCTGGTTGATCATCTTGCCCTTGGGGCCGATGACCTCACCGATCTTGTCCACCGGGATCTTGATGGTGATGATGCGCGGCGCGTTCGGGGACATCTCGTCCGGGGAGTCGATGGCCTCGTTCATCACGTCGAGGATGTGCAGGCGGGCATCCTTGGCCTGCTTCAGCGCGGCGGCGAGCACCGACGCCGGGATGCCGTTCAGCTTGGTGTCCAGCTGGAGGGCGGTGATGAAGTTGCGGGTACCGGCGACCTTGAAGTCCATGTCGCCGTACGCGTCCTCGGCACCGAGGATGTCGGTCAGCGTGACGTAGTGGGTCTCACCGTCGATCTCCTGGGAGATCAGGCCCATGGCGATGCCGGCGACGGCGGCCTTCAGCGGCACACCGGCGTTCAGCAGCGACATGGTCGAGGCGCAGACCGAGCCCATCGAGGTGGAGCCGTTGGAGCTGAGCGCCTCGGACACCTGACGGATGGCGTACGGGAAGTCCTCGCGGGAGGGCAGCACGGGCAGGATGGCCCGCTCGGCCAGCGCGCCGTGGCCGATCTCGCGGCGCTTGGGGGCGCCCACGCGGCCGGTCTCGCCGACGGAGTACGGCGGGAAGTTGTAGTTGTGCATGTAGCGGCGGCGCGTCTCCGGGGAGAGCGTGTCCAGCTGCTGCTCCATGCGCAGCATGTTCAGCGTGGTGACACCCAGGATCTGGGTCTCGCCGCGCTCGAACAGGGCCGAGCCGTGCACCCGCGGGATGGCCTCGACCTCGGCGGCCAGGGTGCGGATGTCGGTGACGCCACGGCCGTCGATGCGGACCTTGTCCGTGATGACGCGCTCGCGGACGATCTTCTTGGTCAGCGCGTTGTAGGCGGCGCTGATCTCCTTCTCGCGGCCCTCGAACTCGGGGAGCAGCTTCTCGGCGGCCAGCGCCTTGACGCGGTCCAGCTCGTTGTTGCGCTCCTGCTTGCCCGGGATGGTGAGGGCCTGGGCGAGCTCGTCCTTGACGGCGGCGGTCAGCGCGGCGAGGACGTCGTCCTGGTAGTCCAGGAAGACCGGGAACTCGCCGGTCGGCTTGGCGGCCTGGGCGGCCAGCTGGGCCTGCGCGGCGCAGAGGACCTTGATGAACGGCTTCGCGGCGTCCAGACCGGCCGCGACGACCTCCTCGGTCGGCGCCTCGGCGCCGCCCTCGACCAGCTTGATGGTCTTGTCGGTGGCCTCGGCCTCGACCATCATGATCGCGACGTCGCCGTCCGGCAGGGCGCGACCGGCGACGACCATGTCGAAGACGGCCGACTCAAGCTCGCTGTGGGTCGGGAAGGCCACCCACTGGCCGTTGATCAGCGCGACGCGCACGCCACCGATCGGGCCGGAGAACGGCAGGCCCGCCAGCTGGGTGGAGGCGGAGGCGGCGTTGATCGCGACCACGTCGTACAGGTGGTCGGGGTTGAGCGCCATCACGGTGCAGACGACCTGGACCTCGTTGCGCAGGCCCTTGACGAAGGACGGGCGCAGCGGGCGGTCGATCAGGCGGCAGGTGAGGATCGCGTCCTCGGAGGGCCGGCCCTCGCGACGGAAGAACGAGCCGGGGATGCGGCCCGCGGCGTACATCCGCTCCTCGACGTCCACGGTCAGCGGGAAGAAGTCGAAGTGCTCCTTCGGCTGCTTGGAAGCGCTGGTGGCCGACAGCACCATGGTGTCGTCGTCCAGGTAGGCCACGACGGAGCCGGCGGCCTGACGGGCCAGGCGGCCCGTCTCGAAGCGGATGGTACGGGTGCCGAAGGAACCGTTGTCGATCACGGCCTCGGCGTAGAACACGTTCTCTTCCACCTGGAAGATCTCCTCTTTCGTACGTTTCCGGGAGAGCGTCCCCGCGCACTGCCTCGGGGTCGGCCCGGGCCCTCGTCAGGGAGGGCGGCAGTCGGGCCGGTCTTCGATCGAAGCCTCCGGAGTGCCCCGCTCGGTCTGCGGGGGTTCCGACGGCCACTACCGAGGACCGGCGCCTCACGGCTGCCGGGCCGGGGCGGGCGGTTCGCGTCTGGACGCTCTCTCGGATGCGGGCGGCTTCCGTTTGAAGCCTTCGGCCCGCGGGGGGTTCGGGTTCGTCTGCCCGGGTGGCGCGCTGGTGCGCCATCACCCGGCATGCCCACAACCCTACGGTGCAATCCTCGGGCACCCGGGGAGGTGCGCGCGAGTTGTTATGGCCGGGCGCCGCGGCCGAAGAGCCGCGGCATACGCGCGAGGGGCGGCTCCCCGGTGTGGGGAGCCGCCCCGCGCGGCGGTCTTAGCGGGCGCCGCCGGCGGCACCGCGGCGGATGCCCAGGCGGTCGACGAGCGTACGGAAGCGCTCGATGTCCTTCTTGGCCAGGTACTGCAGCAGGCGGCGGCGCTGGCCGACCAGGATCAGCAGGCCACGACGCGAGTGGTGGTCGTGCTTGTGCGCCTTCAGGTGCTCGGTCAGGTCCGAGATGCGACGGGAGAGCATGGCCACCTGAACCTCGGGGGAACCGGTGTCCCCCTCCTTCTGGCCGAACTCGGCGATGATCTGCTTCTTGACGTCAGAGGCGAGAGCCACTGCAACTCCTTTGGGTGTACCGAGCGGTCCTGGTCGACAACACAGGAACTCTGCGAGAACTCGGTGCCGTGAGCGCGGCCGCCGCTCTACAGCCCACGACGGGGCGGCGGACACACGGCTGCGCTCGAAGGCCAAGCGTACCAGTGCCGCCCATCCGGTCGGTGCGCGGGTCCGGTGGGCGGCACGGGGCGGGCCGGGCGGGTCAGCCGGTGGCGCCGCGGACCAGCCGGTAGATGTCCAGGACGGCCAGCGCCAGCGGGACGAGCGAGATCAGGGTGAGACTGTCCACCAGGTCCAGGATGCGCCCCCAGAACGGGGAGACGCCGAGCCGGGGCACCACCAGCGAGATCGCGACGAGCAGCGCGGCCCCGAAGGCGATGGAAATCGCCAGCCAGATGGTGCGCAGGTCGAGCTGGGTGGTGGAGCCGGCCACCCGCAGGAAGAACTGCGGGGTGTGCAGGGACAGCCCGACGATCAGCAGACACAGACCGAGCAGACCGGCCACGGTGAGGCTGAGGACCTGCGCGGTGTAGCGGAACAGCCGGGCGCGCAGCATGGTGGCCAGGCCCAGGGCGAGCGCGAGCAGCTCGGGGAAGGTCTCGTCGGTGAAGCCGAGGACGGCGCAGGCGCCGACCACGACCGCGGCGCAGCCGCCGACCAGGCCGACCAGCACCTCGTGGCCGCGGCGGGCCTGGTGGGCGATCTTCTCGTACTGGACGGCCTCGGCGCGCTCGGCCTCCTCGTCGTAGTCGCGGCTGCGGGTGCGGGTCTGGCCGGGGGCGCTGAAGCCGACCGGCAGCCGGGCGAAGCGGGCGGAGAGGCCGGGCAGGAAGCCGACCACGGCGACGGCGGCGACACCGGTGACGGCGGCGAGGTGTCCGGCCGGGGTCCCGGGCATCAGGACGGCGGCGAAGGTCGCGAGCGCACCGGCGGCGGCGACCAGGGCGGCGGCGACGAACACCGCGTCCTTCTCCGGCAGCAGGCCGACCAGCAGCACGGCGACCACCAGGACGGCGACGCAGCCCGCCAGGAACTGGATCCGGCCGGGGCCGTCCCACGGGTGGGCGACGGCGATGAGGCCGCTGCCGCCGATCATGGCGTGCGGCAGCGCGCCGAGGCCGAGGGCGAGGGCGGCGTGGGCGTCCTGGTAGACCCGGGCTCGCACGCCGGCCAGCGCGGTGAGCACGACGGCGGTGACGCCGGCCAGGACGCCGGGCAGGCCGTGCATGTCGTGGCGCAGGTCGGAGAACCAGAGTGCGAAGCCGAGCAGGGTGAGCAGCACCCCGGCGCCGATCAGGCCGAAGCCGCGCATCAGCTCGGCGGTCCAGAACCGGCGGTCGGCCTCGACGGCGCTGGCGATGGCGTCGGCGACGTCGTCGTAGACGGCCGGCGGGAGGGACTCGGCGAAGGGGCGCAGCGCGAGCAGGTCGCCGTCGCGGACCTGCTGGGCGGCCAGCGGCAGTCCGCTGTCGAGGACGGTGCCGTCGCGGCGGACCAGGTGGAAGCCGGTGGGGGTGCCGTCGGGCTGGCTCTGGTTGGCCAGGCGCAGCACCTCGGGGTAGACGTCCGCGAGCGGGATGTCCTCGGGCAGGGCGACGTCGATCCGGCGGTCCGGGGCGACGACCGTCACCCGGCAGTAGCCGGTCGCGGCAGCGTTGCTCATGCTCCCGCCTCGATCCTTCGACGCACTTGGCGCTCCCCCTTGTTGACGGTGCCGAGGCACGGCGGCGCTCGGTGTGGCTGTGGAACCGGCCCGGCCGGGCCGCGAGTTGGCGCGGCGTTACCCTACCCGTTCGACAGGTGACCGGGGCCTGGCGGGCGGTGCGGGGGCGACCGTTAGGATCGGCGCCTGCGCGAAGGTACGGGGGCTGCGCTGTGTGGGGCGTCCTCAGCCGCCGGATTCCCGTACGGACCGTACGCAGTCGCGTGAGGGCTGATGCCGAAGTGATCGATCGACGCCGCGGGGTGGATGACACATGGGTGTGATCACGGTCAAGCGACCGGCAAGGGCGTATCCGCCCACCGTGCCGGACGAGCCGGTGGAGCTGGTGAGCCCACCCGAACTGCCCCGGCAGGGCGGCGAGGACTGGCTGATGAGCATCCTGCCGATGCTCGGCATGGGCGGGTCGGCGGTGTTCTTCTTCTCGCCCGGCGCGGCCGCCCCGATGAAGATCATGGGCGGTCTGATGATCGTCTCGACGGTCGGCATGGCGCTGGCCCAGATCGTGCGGGCCCGCAAGGGCGGCTCGACCGCGATGGCGGACGAGCGGCGCGACTACCTCAAGTACCTGCAGCAGACGCGCCGCCAGGTGCGTCGCACGGCGGAGCGCCAGCGCGGTGCGCTGCTGTTCCTGAACCCGGCGCCGGACCAGCTGTGGTCGATCGTCGAGGACGGGCGGCGGCTGTGGGAGCGGCGCACCGGGGACGGCGACTTCGCGCAGATCCGGGTCGGCCTCGGGCCGGTGCAGCTGTCCACGCCGCTGGTGGCGCCGCAGACCGCGCCGATGGACGAGCTGGAGCCGCTGTCGGCGGCCGCCATGCACTCCTTCCTGAAGGCGCACGGCACCCTGCAGGACCTGCCGCTGGCGGTGTCGCTGCGGGCGTTCTACCACATCACGGTGTGCGGAGACCCGGACTCGGTGTACGGCAACGTGCGCGCGATGCTCTCCCAGTTGACCACCCTGCACTCGCCGGACGACCTGATGGTGGCCGTCGCGGCGGCGCCCGGCGCGGCCGAGGAGTGGGAGTGGACCAAGTGGCTCCCGCACAACCAGCACCGCAAGGAGGCCGACGGCGCGGGCTCGCGCCGGCTGTTCGCCACCGACCTGGGTGACCTGGAGGTCCTGCTGCAGGACGAGCTGGCCGGGCGCCAGCGCTTCGTCCGGGACGCGGCGCCCGCGGCGGACCAGCCGCACCTGGTGGTCGTCATGGACGGCGCCGGGGTGCCGCACGACTCGCTGCTGGCGAGCCCGGAGGGCGTCCAGGGCGTAACGGTCATCGAGGTGGTCCCGGGCGAGGTCGACGAGCCCAGCGGGCACCTGATGGTGACGGTCAACTCCGAGGAGCTGGTGCTGCGTTCGGCCTCCGGCGCGACGTACACCGGCAAGCCGGACCTGCTCTCGGCGTGGCAGTCCGAGGCGCTGGCGCGGCAGTTGGCGCCGTACCGGATCTCGGCCGGCGGGGACGACGAGCCGCTGCTGTCCAACCTGGACTTCACCGACATGATGAGCTCGGGCGACCCGGGCTCCTTCGACGTGAACCGCAGCTGGCGCCAGCGCGCCCAGCACGAGCGGATGCGGGTGCCGATCGGCGTCGGCGCCAACGGCGAGCACGTCTACCTGGACATCAAGGAAGCCGCGCTGGAGGGCATGGGCCCGCACGGCCTGTGCGTGGGCGCGACCGGTTCCGGCAAGTCGGAGCTGCTGCGCACCCTGGTGCTCGCGCTCGCGATGACGCACTCTTCGGAGATCCTGAACTTCGTCCTCGCCGACTTCAAGGGCGGTGCGACCTTCTCCGGCATGGCGGACATGCCGCACACCTCCGCGGTGATCACCAACCTGGAGGGCGAGCTCACCCTGGTCGACCGCATGCGCGACGCGATCGAGGGCGAGCTGCACCGCCGCCAGGAACTGCTGCGCTCGGCCGGCAACTACGCCAACATCCACGAGTACGAGCGGGCCCGGGCGGCCGGTGCGGCGCTGGACCCGCTGCCCTCGCTGGTGCTGATCATCGACGAGTTCTCCGAGCTCCTCAGCGCCAAGCCGGACTTCATCGAGATGTTCATCCAGATCGGCCGGATCGGCCGGTCGCTTGGCGTGCACCTGCTGCTGGCCTCGCAGCGCCTCGAGGAGGGCAAGCTGCGCGGCCTGGACACCTACCTCTCGTACCGGATCGGTCTGCGCACCTTCTCGGCGGCCGAGTCGCGGGCGGCGATCGGCGTGCCGGACGCCTACCACCTGCCGCCGGTGCCGGGCGTCGGCTACCTCAAGTTCGGCGAGGACGTGATGGACCGGTTCAAGGCCGCCTACGTCTCGGGGCCGTACCGGGCGCCGGGGCAGCAGCGGTCGACCGGCGGGCGGCGGGTCGCCGCCCACCCGGTGGAGTTCACCGCGGCCTTCGTGGAGCTGCCGGACCCGGTGGAGGAGGAGGCGCCGCAGGTACCCGAGCAGGACGACGCGCTGGTGGACACCGTGCTGGACGTGTTCGTCCAGCGGATGGCCGGCCAGGGCCCGGCCGCGCACCAGGTGTGGCTGCCGCCGCTGGAGGAGGCGCCGAGCATGGACCACCTGCTGCCGCCGCTGCAGGTCGCGCCGGAGCGCGGGCTGACCGCCCCCGGCTACCCGGTGGGCCGGCTGCGGGCGCCGATCGGCATCGTGGACAAGCCGCGCGAGCAGAAGACGGACATCCTGGAGGTCGACTACGCCGGGGCGGCCGGCCACGGCCTGATCGTGGGCGGCCCGCGTTCGGGCAAGTCGACCGTGGTGCGCACGGCGGTGACCTCGTTCGCCCTCACCCACACCCCGCTCGAGGTGCAGTTCTACCTGCTGGACTTCGGCGCGGGCAGCTTCCAGTCACTGGCCGGGCTGCCGCACGTCGGCGGCGTGGCCGGGCGCCTGGACGTGGACAAGGTGCGCCGGATGGTCTCCGAGGTGCACGGGGTGATGAACCGCCGCGAGGAGCTGTTCCGGGTCGCCGGGATCGACACCATCGGCACGTACCGGGCCCGCCGGGCGGCCGGGCAGCTGCCGGACGAGGCCTTCGGCGACGTGTTCCTGGTGATCGACGGCTGGAACACCTTCAAGCAGGAGTTCGAGGGCCTGGAGCCGGTGATCGGCGACATCGCCCAGCGCGGCCTCGGCTACGGCGTCCACCTGATCATCACCGCGGCCCGGTACGCGGAGGTCCGCCCGGCGCTGAAGGACCTGCTGCAGAACCGCACCGAGCTGAAGCTCGGTGACGCGATGGAGTCCGAGGTGGACCGCCGGGTGGCGCAGAACGTCCCGCCGCAGGCCGGTCGCGGCGTGACCCCGGAGCGGCTGCACTTCCTGTCCGGCCTGCCGCGCCTGGACGGCTCCTCCAGCGTCGACGACCTGCAGGACGGCGTGGCCGGGCTGGTCGGCGCGATCGACGGGGCCTGGTCCGGGCCGCGCGCCCCGCAGGTGCGGATGCTGCCGGCCGTCCTGGACGGGAACTCACTGCCGAAGGGCTTCGAGCACCCGGAGCGCGGCGTGGCCTTCGCCGTGGACGAGGCGGAGCTGGCGCCGACCTTCGTCAACTTCGAGACCGACCCGCTGTTCATCGTGTTCGGCGACACCGAATCCGGGAAGTCGGCGGTGCTGCGGATGCTGATCAAGCAGATCACCGAGCGCTACTCGCCGGACCAGGCGGGCATCGTGGTCGGCGACTACCGGCGCGCGTTGCTGGGCACGGTGCCGCCGGAGTACCTGGTCGAGTACGCGGCCGCGCAGCCGGCCATGACGGCCATCGTGGACATGCTCCGCGGGGCCTGTTCCCGCCGGCTGCCCGGCCCGGACGTGACCGCCGAGCAGCTGCGCAACCGCAGCTGGTACAGCGGCAAGGACATGTTCGTGATCGTTGACGACTACGAGCTGGTCGCCACCAGCTCGGGCAACCCGCTGGCGCCGCTGGCCGAGTTCCTGCCGTTCGCCCGGGACATCGGCCTGCGGGTGATCGTGGCCCGCAGCGCGGGCGGCGCGGGGCGCTCGCTGTACGAGCCGGTGATGCAGCGGATGCGCGAGCTGGGCGGCCAGGGCGTGATCCTCTCCGGGAACCGGGACGAGGGCGCGCTGCTGGGGACGGTCAAGCCGCAGGCACTGCCGCCGGGCCGCGGGGTGTACGTGTCACGCCGCGCGACCGCCGGGCAGATGGTCCAGACGGGCTGGCTGCCGGTGGTGTAGCACGACGGCCGTCACGGACGGTGATCGAAGGGGTCGGACTCACAGGAGTCCGACCCCTTCGGCGTCCCAGGTGCTGAAACGTTACCTAGATCTTTCCGGGCAGGTGCTGCGGTTCCCGCACCCGGCCGGGGAGTTGCCGCGCCTTTGAGAGGCGCCTGAGCGTATTGCCGTTCACCCGGATCCAGGCCTTTGAATCTCAGCCCTCAATGCTTTGTTTACCTTCGATTCAATCGCGATGGGGCCAAGGTAACAAGTCGGACATAGCGCACAATGACTGAACGTGATCATCGGATCGCATGTTTATGCCCTCCGCCGCAACGGATTCCGAAGCAGTTCCGACGTTGACGCGATCAATACGCCCAAGGTTCCATTGCGGCCCGGGAGCGACTGGACCAGGACCCGAGCAACCAGCCAGCGGAGGCGATACCGCTCCCACCCCCAAGACCGCACAGAGCCGATCGGAAGCCACATGACCGACACGCTTCGCCCGCCACAGACCGTAGCCGCATCGGCGGCCGGGGCAGCCGCGCCCCAGCAGCTCAAGCGCTCGATCGGCGTCGTGGGCGGAACACTGCTCACGCTGTCGTGCGTCACCCCGGCGTCGACGCTCTTCGTGATCGTGCCGGAACTGTTCTCCAGCATCGGCAGCGCCACCGCCCTGGCCATCGCCATCGGCACCGTGCTCTGCGTCGCCGTCGCGTTCTGCTACTCCGAGCTCGGCACCCTGATCCCCAGCGCCGGCGGCGAGTACGCAATGGTCGGCACCCTGGCGGGACGGCTGGCGGGCTGGCTGGTCTTCGTGCTCTCCCTGATCGTGGTGATGATCGTCCCCTCGGTCATCGCACTCGGCACCGCCGACTACCTCGCCCCCGTCCTGCACGTGGACAAGGCCATAGCCGGCGCCGCCGTGATGCTGGCCGCCACCCTGGCCGGCCTGCTCGACCTGCGCGCCAACGCCTGGATCACCGGCATCTTCCTGGTCCTCGAGGTCATCGCGGCCGGCGTGGTCTCGGTGCTCGGCTTCGCCCACACCAACAGCCACGCCCCCAGCCTGCTTCACGGCGTGGTCGCCGGGGACAACGGCGCCACCACCACGGTGAGCGTGGGCGCCATCGTCGGCGCGCTCGGCATCGCCCTCTTCATCACCCAGGGCTTCTCCACCGCCGTCTACCTGTCCGAGGAGCTGGAGAACCCCCGCCGCAACGTCTCGCGCACCGTGCTGTGGACGCTCGGCATCTCCTCCGCCGTCATCCTGATCCCGGTCGTTGCCATCACCATGGGCGCCCCCGACCTGCAGACCCTGACCTCCGGCGACATCTCCGGCATGGTCACCGCCTGGAGCAACTCCGCGGTCGGCACCTTCATCAGCCTCTGCGTCGCGCTGGCCATCATCAACGCCGGCATCGTCATGGTCATCCAGAACTCCCGGGTGCTGTTCGCCTCCGCCCGCGACAAGGCCTGGCCGGAGCCGATCAACAAGGCCTTCGGCACCCTCGGCCGCTTCGGCTCCCCCTGGGTCGCCACCCTGGCCGTCGGCCTGCCCGGCGCCGCCCTCTGCTTCGTCAAGGGCGAGCTGCTGAGCAACATCACCGGCGTCGCCGTCACCGGGATGTACCTGCTGGTCGCGATCGCCGCGCTGCTCTCCCGCCGCGGCCACCACAAGCACGCCGCCGCCTGGCGGATGCCGCTGTGGCCGGCCGTCCCGGTCGTCCTGGTCGCCGTCCTGGTCTACGTGATGACCCAGCTGGACACCGAGCCCCTGCTGTGGACCGGCGGCATCACCGCCGCCGCCACCCTCTACTGGCTGTTCTACCTGCGCCCCCGGCAGGACACCCGCTGGGTGATCAGCCTCCCCGAGGACCAGCAGGACTGACCCCCACCCCTCCCCCACACAGCGGTGCCCCGGGCCTCCCCCAGCCCGGGGCACTGCCGCGTTCAGGCCGCCACCTCCCGGCCACCTACTTCTTGACCACCTACTTCTGAGCCACCGCTACGTCCGGGCCAGTGCTACTTCTTGGCCTTCCACACGGCGCCGGTGGCGATCGCCTTCAGCTGCTCCAGGGTGAGCAGCGGCTTCCCGGTCGGGCCCTGGGCGACCATGACCTCGGTGCCGTCCGGGTGCAGGACGTTCACCGTCAGCGGCATCTTCTCCTTGGTGTCCGGGCCGCCCCTGGTGAGCACCTTGTTGCCGTCGGGCAGGGTGAGCGCGTCCTTGAACGCCTGCTGCCCCGGGTTGTCCACGGACTTCGCCCAGTTCTCCACCCGCAGCACCACCGAGCCGGTGGCCTGGCCCTGCGCGAGCTGGAAGGTGGCCACCAGCGGGCTGCCGGTGCGGCCGGTCACGGTCACCCCGGCGGGCAGCAGCCCGGCCAGGGCGGCCTCCCGGTCCGCGAGCGACAGGCCCGGGTCGACCGCCGCCACGTCGATGCCGTCGAACTTGACCGCCGCCACGACCCGGTCCCAGGACTTGTCGACGACAATCGCCTTCAGCTGGTCGAGGGTGAGCGGCGGGGTCGGGCGGCTGTCCGGCGCGCCCTTCTCCTGAGGCGCGTTCCACTCGCTCACGTTGATCTCCCGGCCGTCCGGACCGACCAGCGAGGCGCTCCACTCCTTGGTGTCGGCCCGGTTGTCCGAGTACTCGTACCCCTGCTCGAGCATCAGCCGGGAGCCGTCCGCCAGGGTGGTGACGGCGCAGGAGTCGACCCGGGCGAGCTTGAAGTCCGTCGGGCAGCTGCGCGGCTGCCCCTGACCGGGCCGGTGCTTCTGGATGCCGATCTCGACCAGCGACTTGCCCTGGCCGTCGTCGAAGACCACGTCCGCCCCGACGAAGGTGCCGTTCGCCTTGTCGTCGTCGGTGCCGCGGCCCTTCGCGTCGGTGGTCTCGCCCTTGGGCAGCAGGGCCCGGAAGGTCGCCAGCACCTCGTCGCCGCTGATCACGGTCGGGGCCGAGGACCCCGCCGTCGTCGGCGTGGCCGCGGGACTTCCGCTGCCACCGCCGGCGGCGGCCGTCGGGGCGGAGGCCGCGGCCACGGTGCCCGCGCCCTTCGCCCCCGGAGCACCGGCCAGGTACACCGCGCCGGTGCCCACCAGGGCCAGCGCGGCCGCGCCGCCCACCACGGCGGCGGTCGAGCGGCGGCGCCAGCGGCGGCGCCCGCGCTGGTAGCCGCCCGCGACCAGCTCGGCCTGCTCGGTGCGGAAGCCTTCACCCGTACGGGTGAGGGCGTAGAGAAGATCGTCCTCGAACTTGTCCGGCTCGGGCATGGGTGTTCACCGTCTCCTTGCGTCACGGGCAGTATTTGAAAGGGAGGGCCACCGGCCGCCGCGTCGCCCCGGGAGGGCCACCGACCGCCGCGCCCTCAGCGGGTGGCGAGCTCGCCCAGTGAGTCGCCGAGCAGGGTGCGCAGCCGGGCGAGTGCCCGGGTGGTGCGGGTCCGGACGGCGCCGGAGGACACCCGCATCACGTCGGCGGTCTCCTCGACGCTGCGGTCCTCCCAGTAGCGCAGCACCAGGACGGCGCGGTCCTTGGGCGGCATCCGGCCGAGTGCGTCGAGGAGGGTCAGTCGCAGGCTGCTGTCGGTGTCCTGCCCCGCCGCCTCCGGAAGGGCGTCGGTGGGGCGCTCGCCGCTGGAGCGTCGGCGCTGCTGGGCGAGGAACGTGCGCACCATGACGGTGTGGGTGTAGGCCGCCGGGTTGGCGATCCGGTCCCGGCCGCCGGTGAAGGCGCTGCGCCGCCAGAGCACGTACATCCGCCCGAGGGCCTCCTGGACGAGGTCCTCGGCGTAGTGGGTGTCACCGCTGGTGAGCAGGCAGGCCGAGCGGTACAGGTGGCCGGTGCGGCCTGCGACGAGTTCCAGGAACTCGGCGTCCTTGGCCTCCCGGCCCGCCCCGATCCACCCCATGTGCGCTGCCCCCCGTGGTCCGCCCTCCCTGACACTTCATCGATGCGGTGGGCGGGCGGCGGTGTTACAGCCGTTCCGGAGGAACTTTCGAGACGTCCCGATCGCTGGGGCCCCGATCGGCCGCGGCACGATCGGCCGCGCCCGGGTCAGTCGCGGCCGGGTCAGCCGCGTCCGGGTCAGCCGCGTCCGGCTCGGTCGGCAGACTTGCGCCGGTGGTCGCGCAGCACCACGCCGCCGCCGATCAGCAGGGCGACCAGCAGCGCGCCGACGCCGAGGACGTACGTCGCGGTGCGGCCATCGCGGTCGGCCTGGGTCTCGCCGAGGCCGACCGGCCGCGGCACGATCGGCGCGGAGGCGAGCTGCACCGGGGCGTCCGGGGTGGGGGCGGACGGCGCATCGTCGGGGGCCGTGGTGACGGCCTTGACCGGGTCCACCACGCCCCAGCCGACGAACTGGTCCGGGTCGCGCTGGGTGCGCTGGGCGGTCTGCTCGATCCAGGCCCGCACCTGGGCCGGCGACCAGCCCGGGTGCGCGCCGAACAGCAGCGCGGCCAGCCCGGAGACGTACGGGGCGGCGAAGCTGGTGCCGTTGTCCACGCACTGCCCGCTCCCGGGCACGGTGGAGAGCATGTCGACGCCGGGCGCGGCGACCTTCACGAAGGAGCCGTACTGGGAGAACGGGGCGCGCTCGTTGTTGCGGTCGGAGGCACCGACGGCCAGCACGGTCGGGAAGGCGCCCGGGTAGGTGTCGCCTTCCTTGCCGTCGTTCCCGGTGGAGGCGACCACCACGGTGCCGGCTTGCTCGGCGGTCTGGATCGCGGCCTTCAGCTCCTGGAAGCCGCCGAAGTGGGCGTCGCCCGCGCCGCGCACGTCCTGGGAGATGTTGATGACCTTGGCCTTGGCCGCGACCGCCTCCTGGATGGCCTTCACGAGCGTGGAGACGTCGCCGTTGCCCTCGCTGTCGTTCTGCCGGATCGAGTAGATCTGCGCGTCGGGGGCCAGACCGACGAACCCGGTCTTGTCGTTGCGGCCGGCCGCGATGATGCCCGCCACCTTGGTGCCGTGGCCGACCGGATCGTCCTTGGCGGTGCCTCCGACCGGCTGCTTGGTCTCCTTGTCGACCAGCAGGTTGGAGCCCTGCACGACCTTTCCGGCCAGCTGCGGGTTCCGGTCGTCCACACCGGTGTCGATGACCGCGACCAGCACGCCCTTGCCGGTGGTCCGCCCGCCCTGCCACAGCTCGTCCAGCAGCAGGCGCTGCAGCGACCACGGCACGGTCTGCACGTCGGGCGCGTTCTTGGGGCAGTCGCCCGCGGCGGCCAGCCCGGTTCCGCTGTCGGCGTACGCCGGGGCGGCGAGCGGGCCGCCCAGCACCGCGAGCGCGGCCAGTGCCGCAGCCGTCTTCCGGTACCCGCGTCCGGACACCCTGCCACCCCTCATGTCGTCCACCCGTGCCGCGCCGCGCGCCGAAGGGCGGGTGCCCGAAGTCCGGGTACCCGCCCCCTGTCGTTCCCGCTGGGGGAACGCCTGGTCAGTGCCAGAGCTTGGCGTTGCTGTCCTCGGTGGTCCGGTAGCTCTGCGCGGCGTTCTCCAGCGAGGTCGCGATCTGCGTGCAGGCCGAGTGCAGGTCGTTGGCCGCCGAGTCCCACTTGGCCTGCTGGACGTTGTAGCCCTCCTGGGCCTTGCCCTGCCAGCTCTGGGCGATGCGGGTGACGTCCTTCTTCAGGTCGCTCAGCAGCTGCTCGATGCGGGCCGCCGAGGCCTTGACCTCTTCGGCGGCGTGGTGAACGGTCTCGAAGTTGACGAGAATGTGGTCGGACACGTTGTCTCCCTTGACGAGGGTGCGGAGCGTCCCGCGGTCAGTGGCGGACACCCCGCCGAGCGGTGGTTCGGAACAGACCGGTGATCAGCGCGCTTGCGGCGATCAGCCCTGGGAGTCGGCGAACATCGCCTTCTGCTCTTCCTCGGTGCTCGCGTAGTGCTTGGTGGTCTGCTCGATCGCGTGCTTGATCGCGGACAGCGACTCCTTGAGCTTCGCGATGTCCCCGTTGACCCGGTTCTGCAGGTTCGTGTAGGCGGTCGCCGCCTGACCCTGCCAGCCGCTGGTGATGCCCGTGACCGTGCTGTTCAGCTTGTTCTTCTCAGCCTCGATCTTGCCGATCGCCTGCTCGATCTGATTGGCGAAAGCCAGCATCTCCTGAGCAGTCATCGTGAACTGACCCTGAGCCATGCTCCACCGTCCCCCATGAGACAACATTGCGTACACGGAGAGCCCCGAAGGGCCCCACCGCCGCATCACCTGTGTGATGCCCAGCAGCACTGTAGTCGGCACACGCAGCTCGCCCAACACCGAGCACTGAGTAGTTACCAGACCATGACACTGCGGCCAATTCCTTTGCCGCGCTTGGCCGGTCAGGCGTTTTGCGGCTGGACGGCGCTCTTCGCGGTCAGCGGCGGGCCGGCCGGCACCAGGTCCGACCACTCGTGCGGCACCGGCAGCGGCTGGATCCCCTGGTAGCCCAACCGGGCCTGGTTGCCGCCGGTTTCGTCCTGCTGCTGCCCCGGCTGCTGGCCGGACTGCTGGTCCGGCGACGCCGGGGTCGGGGCGCCCGGCTGCGGGGCCGGCGGCTTCGGGGCGCCGCTCTGGCCGGGCTGCGCACCCGGCGCGGGGGTGGCGCCGCGGCCGCCGTCACCGTTGGCCGGAACGGCGTACCGCAGCCCCGTCTCGGTGATCAGGAAGTCGGTGCCGGAGCCGCCGGTGGTGTTGTTCAGCGCGCGGTAGAACAGGCCGTGACCGGGCGTCACGTACGCGGCGCCGGCACCGTTGTTGTACTGCGCGGGGTACGAGGTCCCGGCCCAGACGCTGCGCTTGGGCGTCTTGCCGTCCTCGGCGACGCCGTCGAAGGTGCTGCACACGACCAGCCGGGCGCCCTGGCGGTCCTGCCAGTTGTTCACCGGCGCACCGGACTTCATCGGCCAGTCGGCCACGGTGCCCGGCAGCGGCGTCTCGCTGCCGACCTGGGACTGGTCGGCCGGGGTCATCTCGTCGCTGCGCGGCTTCTTGTCCTGGTCGTACTTGTAGAGCATCTGGAACGCCGGGTTCTGCCGGATCAGCTCCGCCTGGAACGGGGTGACCAGGAAGAGCCGGTCCTTGCCGACCACGTACTGGCGGTCCTGGTAGTGCACCAGCCGGCCGATCCGGCGGTCGGCGGCGTTCCCCAGCTGCACGGTGGAGTTGGGGTTCGGGCTGTCGGCCATCTCCGCGATCTGCGGGAAGGTGATCGGGGTGCCGTTGACCAGGGTGTCCAGCCAGTCCCGCTTGACCCGCTGCGGCACCGCGTTGGGCCCGAAGACCGCGGTGATCAGCGACTTGCGCTCCTTGTCGTCCGACTGCGGGGAGCCGATCTCGTGCTTGCGGCCCTGCGCGTCGACCAGGTAGACCTTCGCCCCCGAGGCGGCCTGCTGACCCGGCGCCGGCGCGGCCGAGACCTGCTGCTCGTCCGCCTGCTGCACCAGCATCAGCTGGTCCGGGCCGAGCATCCGGTCCTTGGCCGCCAGCGTCGCCGCGTCCGGGCCGGCCGTCACGAACACCGCCTGGTTGACGGTCTCCTGCTTCTCGTCCGAGCCCGGGCGGTCACAGACCGCCCATTTCATCGACTGGCTCGCGTTGTCCTTGGTCGGCAACTTGTCCGGCGCATACGGGATACCGATGGTCGGACCGTGGTTGGGGTACCGGTCGAGCACCCCGTCGTCGACCACCACGACCTTGGCGTCGACGGGCAGCACCAGCCGCGCCGAGGACATGTTGAGCACCTGGTGCAGCCGCTTGGTCGTGCCGTCCGGGTCGGTCAGCACCACGTACCGGGTGGTCGACTGCTTGCCCTGGATGATGTTCTTGCCGTCGTCCCACTTCAGCGGGGCACTGGGCTTGAACACCCCCCAGACCCCGAACCCGGCCACGACCACGGCGCCGGCCAGGATGCTCGGGAGCACCGCCTTCACCGGACGCGGCGCGTCCTCGTCACTCCCGCCGCCGGCGGGCAGCAGAAAGGCGCCCACCGTTCGCTTGCGGGCGAAGGTGTACGCGTTGAGCTCGTCCCGGCGCGATGCCATCCTCGTCGTCCCCCTAGTCAGACGTTGTCGGACGTTGTCAGACCGACCTGCCCCGTGGTCCACCCGCCGGGCGCGAACCGGTGCGAACCCTCTACGATGCGGCAGCAGACGGTGAGTACGGTACGGGTACGGTCCGCGAACCAGCCAGCCGGGCCGCGACAAAGGATCAGAGAGGGCCACCGGGGGATGCCAAGCCAGACCGCTCCAGGACGCCGGCGCAGCGCGGGCGGCGGGAGGTCGCGCCGGTCCGGCCGACCGCAGCGCGGCGGCCGAGCCGCCGAGGCGGGGCCCGTCCAGTCACCGCAGAACACGGGTGGCGGCGCCGTCCAGGTCCGCGTCAATCCCCGACCCGGGCTGCTCGGCGGCCGGTTGAAGCTCCAGCAGCTCGTCCTGGTCGAGGTCGCGGTGGCACTGGTCGCGGTCGGCTGGACCATCAGCCGCCCGGTCGCGGCCGGCTTCGGCGCGGTCGCGCTGGTGCTGCTCGTCCTCGCCGCCATCCCGGTGCGCGGCCGTACCATCCCCGAGCTGCTCCGGGTGCGCTCCGCCCTCAAGTCCCGCCGCAAGCAGGCCCGTACGCTGCTGCCGCCGGCCGGCACCGACCCGGCACTGGCGCCGGCGCTGGAGCTCGAACCGGGGCTGCGCACCTGCACCCACGCCACCGAGGCCGAGTTCGGCGGCCGCCCGGTGCGCCGCGAGACCGGCATGGTCGGCGACGGCACCTTCCTCAGCTCGCTCCTGCTCGTCCAGGCCAAGGACCAGCCGCTGCGCCCGGTGCGCACCGCGCTGCCGCTGCCGCTGGACGTGATCTGCTCGGCCCTCACGGTGGACGACATCACCCTGGAGTCGGTGCAGCTGGTCCAGCACACCCAGCCCGCCCCGGCCCCGCACCTGCCCGAGCAGTCCCTGGCCGCCCGCGCCTACCGCGAGCTGCCGGACGGCACCTCCACCCCCGGGCTGCGGCTGACCTGGATCGCCCTCAAGCTCGACCCGGAACGCGCGGCGACCGCCGTCCGGGCCCGCGGCGGCGGCGAGGAGGGCGCCCGCAAGGCGCTGCAGCGGGTGACCGACCAGCTGGCCGGCCGGCTCAACAGCGCCGGCTTCAACGCGACCGTGCTGGACGAGCGCGAGCTGATCGCCGCCCTGTCCATCTCCGCCTGCGCCAACCCGATCGCGGTAGCCGGCCGCCAGGGCACCGGAAGCGGCGGCGGCACCACCCGCCGCACCCAGGAGGGCAACCGGTTCTGGCGGATCGACGACCGCTGGCACACCACCTACTGGATCTCCCGCTGGCCGCAGCTCAGCCGCCCCGGCGGCGCCCCCGGCCGGATCGCCGCACCGGACCTGGTCAACCTGATGACCGGATCCCCGGCCCTGGCCAGCACCTTCAGCCTGACCGCCGGACACGGCACCGGCGACTCGGTGACCGTCAGCGGGCACCTGCGGGTGACCGGGCGCAGCGAGAGCGAGGTCGGCCAGGTCGGCCGCCAGGTGGAGACCCGGGCGCAGAGCGCCGGCCTCGGCCTCGTCCGGCTCGACCTGGAGCAGGCCCCCGGCATGCTCGCCACCCTGCCGCTGGGAGGAGCGTCCTGATGGCGTACCAGAGCTATCCCGCCGTCGGCCCGCAGCCCGGCGCCGAGCAGCGCCGGACCCGGCCGCGGATCCTGCCCGGCTTCGGGCTGCGCGGCCCGCGCCGGGAGAAGCACGTGCTCGAACCCGCCGACCTCGCCGCGCTGGCCTTCCCGGTCGGCGACGACGGCGTGGTCATCGGCGTCGACCCGCAGGGACTGCCCGCGGTGCTCGGCCTCTTCCGCCCCAGCGCGTACGACCTGGTGCTGGTCGGTGGCATGTGGACGGCGCAGGTCATCGCGCTGCGGGCGGCCGCGATCGGCGCCCGGGTCGCGGTGGAGACCGCCCGCGGGCAGCTGTGGGGCCCGATGGCGCAGGCCGCCGGCGGCGGGCAGCCGTGCGTGACGATCCACCAGGTCGGCAGGCTCGGCCCGCAGGGCGCCTCGGTGGCCTCGCCGGTGCTGGTGGTGCGCGACCTCGGCGCCCGTCCGCCGCGCAGCCGGCTCTCCGCCGCGCCCTGGCAGACCACCCTGACGCTGCTGCCGTACCTGGGCCCGAACGCCGCCCGGGTGCTCAACGCGGCCGACCTGGTCGGCGTGCAGCGGATCTCCCCGCAGGAGGCGGAACTGACCGGCCGGGTGCTGTCGCTCCCGCCGGAGGACGTGGCCACGCTGCCCACCCTCGGCGACGACCTCACCCTGTGGGCGACCCGGATGCGGCGCCAGTACGTACGGGCCGTGGCCGGACAGGCCGAGCAGCAGGTGCTCGGCGGCCCGCGCCGGATGGACTGACCGGATGGACTGAGCCGCGGCTCGCCGCACCCGGCGGGCCGCCGCGGAACCGAAGCCGCCTTCAACGGGGGTTGCCGTACGGCCTAGTCTTTGATGCGGCAACGGCACCGCTGAACAAGCGGCGGCGAACACGAGGGAGCCAGAGTGAGTAGCGATCGGGACGGCGTCTACGTCGGCGACAACGCGGCAGAGGACGACGACGACTGGTCGGACGCGCCTGACTACACTCCCCCGTCCTGGTACGTGCAGACGGAGGCCCCGGCGGCTCCGACGGCTCCCATGGCCGCGGCGGCCCCAACGGCCTCGGCGGCGGCACCGGTGAGCCCGGCCACCGGTCCGGCCGACGCGCTCAAGTCCATGCCCGCGCCCGCTGCGGAGACGGCGTACCCGACCGCCCCGGCTCCGGTGGCGGCGCAGGTCCAGGCTCCGGCCCCGTACCAGGCCCAGGATCCGACGGCCGCCCCGGTCCCGACTCCGACGGCCGAGGCCGCGCCGATCGCCGCGCCTGCCGCCGCCCCGGCGCCCGTGCAGGCCGAGGCCCAGCACGTCCCGTTCCCGACGGCCTCCCCCGCGCCTGTTCCCGCCCCCGAGCAGCCGCAGCCCGCCGCCCCGGCCTGGCCGACGGCGGAGGCCCTGGCGCAGCCGCCCGCGCCCCAGCCGTACCCGGCAGCCCCGATGCCCTCCGCGACCGCGCAGCCGGGGCAGCCCGTCCCGCCGCAGTCGTACGCGCAGCCGGTCCCGCCGCAGAACCCCCAGAGCCCGCAGAGCCCGCAGAACCCGCAGGACCAGCAGGCCGCTTGGGATCCGCAGGCCGCGTGGGCGGCCCAGCAGGCGGCGGCCCAGGCCCAGCCTGCCCCCGCCGCCCAGCAGCAGCCCGTCCCGGCCCCGCAGCCTGTTCCGGCCCCGCAGCCCGGCCCGGTGGACCCGCGCCAGGGTGGGTGGCCGCAGCCCGCCGCGTACCAGCAGCCGGGCCAGCCGCAGCCCGCGCAGCCCCAGCCCGGCCAGCCGCTCCCGGGCCAGCCCGTCCAGCCGCAGCAGGCTCAGCAGGCTCAGCCGCCGGGCCCCGCGCAGCCGTGGCAGCAGCAGCCGCCGGCGTCGCAGCCCGCCGCGTTCCAGCAGTCCGCCGCCCCGCAGCAGACCGCGCACGGCGCGCCGCTCGGCTACACCGCCGCCGTCGAGCTGTCCTCGGACCGGCTGCTGCGCAGCCAGCCCAAGCAGCAGCGCCAGCAGCCGCGGTTCCAGTTCGGCGGCAAGGCCGCGGCGGCCGAGAAGGCCCGCCGGCTGGAGATCATCCGAACCCCGGTGATGAGCTGCTACCGGATCGCCGTGATCAGCCTCAAGGGCGGGGTCGGCAAGACGACGACCACCACCGCGCTCGGCGCGACCCTGGCCAGCGAGCGCCAGGACAAGGTGATCGCGATCGACGCCAACCCGGACGCCGGCACCCTGGGCCGCCGGGTCAAGCGCCAGACCGGCGCGACCATCCGCGACCTGGTGACGGCCATCCCGCACCTGCGCAGCTACATGGACATCCGTCAGTTCACCTCGCAGGACCTGAACTCGGGCCTGGAGATCCTGGCGAACGACGTCGACCCGGCGGTCTCCACCACCTTCAACGACTCGGACTACCGCCAGGTCATCGACGTGCTGGGCCGCCAGTACCCGATCATCCTGACCGACTCCGGCACCGGCCTGCTGTACAGCGCGATGCGCGGGGTGCTGGACCTGGCCGACCAGCTGATCATCGTCTCCACCCCCAGCGTGGACGGCGCCTCCAGCGCCTCGACCACCCTGGACTGGCTCTCCGCGCACGGCTACGCGGATCTGGTGCAGCGCAGCATCACGGTGGTCTCCGGGGTTCGCGAGACCAGCAAGATGATCAAGGTCGAGGACATCGTCGCGCACTTCCAGACCCGCTGCCGCGGCGTGGTCGTGGTGCCGTTCGACGAGAGTCTGGCGGCCGGCGCCGAGGTCAACCTCGACATGATGCGGCCCAAGGTCCGCGAGGCGTACTTCGAGCTGGCCACGCTGGTCGGCGAGGACATCATCCGGGCCCAGCAGGCCGCCGCCCAGCAGTCCACCTGGCAGCAGCCGCAGGCCCCGCAGCCGCAGCCCTACCAGGGCCAGGCCGCGCAGGCCCCGCCGCCCGCCCCCGGTGCGCCGTGGGCGCCGCAGCCCGGCCAGGCCCCGCCGCCCCCGCCCGGGTATGGCTACCCCCAGCAGCAGCAGCCCTGGCCGCCGCAGCAGGGCGCTCCACAGCCCACCCCGGGCTACGGCTACCCGTCCGCCCAGGGGCAGCCGCCGGTGCCCGCCCCGCCCGCCGAGCCGGACGGGTACCGGCCCCCGCCGCCGGGCTACGGCTACCCGCCGCAGGCACCCCAGCAGTGACGACACGGAAGGGCCCGCCGACACCAGTCGGCGGGCCCTTCCGGCGTCACCGGGGCTCAGGCGCCCCTGCCGAAGCTTCGCTCCGCTCGGTCAGATCCCGTCGGTCAGCTCGCGGGCGCGCTTGACGTCGTCGGCCATCCGGTCCAGCAGCGCCTCGATGGAGTCGAACTTCTCCATCCCGCGCAGGTAGGCCAGGAAGTCCACCGCGACGTGCAGCCCGTACAGGTCCAGGCCGACCCGGTCGATGGCGTACGCCTCGACGGTGCGGGCGGTGCCGTCGAAGGTCGGGTTGGTGCCGACCGAGATCGCGGCCGGCATCCGCTCGCCGTCCGCGGTCAGCCAGCCCGCGTACACGCCGTCGGCCGGGACCGCGCTGTGCGGGACGGTCTCGACGTTGGCGGTGGGGAAGCCCAGCTCGCGGCCGCGCTGCGCGCCGCGCACCACCTCGCCCTCGACCCGGTGCGGGCGGCCCAGCACCTCGTTGGCGCCCGCCATGTCCCCGGCCTCGACCAGCCGGCGGGTCAGGCTGGAGGAGAACGGCTGGCCGTCCCCGGCCGTGCCGCACACCTGCAGGTCGATCAGCTCGACCTCGTAGTCGTCCGCCCGGCCCAGCTCGGCGAGCAGCGCGACGTCCCCCGCGGCCTTGTGCCCGAAGCGGAAGTTGGGGCCCTCGATGACGACCCGCGCGTGCAGCGCGTCCACCAGGACCTGCCGGACGAAGGTCTCCGGGGACTCCTTCGAGAACTCGGTGGTGAACGGCAGCACCAGCACCGCGTCCACCCCGAGCTCGGCGATCAGCTCGGCCCGGCGCGGGTGCGGCGCGAGCAGCGGCGGGTGGCTGCCCGGGCGGATGACCTCACGTGGGTGCGGGTCGAAGGTCACCACGACCGAGGGCAGGCCGAGTTCGCGGGCGCGCTCGACCGCCCGTCCGATGATCAGCTGATGCCCGCGGTGCACCCCGTCGAACGAGCCGATGGTGACGACGCTGCGTCCCCAGTCACCGGGGATCTCCTCCAGGCCACGCCAGCGCTGCACCTGACCGCTCCTTGTTCCGTACGGCGCGTACCCTCTGTACGCTCAAACGCTCAAAACCCGAACCCCTATAGCGTGCCATGCGCCTGCCCCGGCTCAGGCACCGGAATACGGGTTGAGCGCACCGGCGGCCGTACGACCCGCTCCGGCGAGGTCCGCTCGGCGTCCGCGGCGGCGTACTGCGGGTCCCGTCCGGCCGCCGTCAGGGCCCGCATCCGGGCCAGCCGGGGGCCGTCCGGCGCGGTCGGGGCGGCGTCGCGCGGCCACCGGGCGAGCAGCCGGGCGAAGGCCGCGGAGCGTCCGGCGCAGCGCACCAGCAACTCGTCGGCACCCGGCAGCGCGGCGGCCGTCCGGGCCAGCACCGCGCGGGCCCGGGCCGGATTCTCGGCCGCGCAGTGCTCGGCCAGCCGCTCCACGACGGCGGCCAGCACCACCGGGTCGGCCTCGGTGGCGAGCAGGATGTCCAGCAGCTCACAGCGCAGCGCGTCCGCCGCCGGGTCGGCCACCGGGACGGACAGCGCCTCGGCGAACGGCCGCCGCACCGCCGCCGTCCGGGCGGCCAGCGCGGTGCCGAGCAGCACCCGCAGCTCCAGCCGGTCGGCCGGGCCGACGGCCGCGGTGCGCGCCAGCCGGCGGCCGAGGTAGTCGACGGCGACCGGGCCGGCCAGCCCCGGGTGCGCGCGCAGCAGCCGGGCGGCCAGTTCGGCGCCCCGCCGGACGGCCACCGGGGCGGCGGCGTCGGCCAGCACCCGCAGCGTCTCGGCGGTGGCCGTGCCGGGCGCCGCCAGCCGGTCGGCGAGCGCGGCCAGGACGGGCTCCGGGTCGCTCTCCAGGGCCGGGGCGAGCGCCCTCGGGGTGAGGAAGGCGTCACCGCCCGCCCGGTGCAGGGCGAGCGCGGCCGGGAGGTGCTCGGCCCGGGTCGCCGGGTCGCCGACCAGCAGGGCCAGCGCCGCGCCGTGCAGGCCGGGCTCGTCCTCGCGGGCGAGCAGGGTCCGCGCGGTGAACCTCAGCAGTTCGGCCGCGGCCCCGGTCGCGTACGGGGCGGTCCGCAGCGCGTGCACGGCGGCCGCGACATGCCGCTCGGGCCGCCGGTCGTGGCTCCAGCGGTCCACCGCGCGGCAGAGCGCGGACGGCTCCTCGGCGGCGAGCACGGTGAGCAGCGCGTCGGCCCTCGGGTGCGCGGCGTCGGCCAGCGCGTCGGCCAACTCGTCCAGGGCGAGCCGGCGGTGGGCGTGCAGCAGGTCGTGCGCGAGGTCGGCGACGGTGCAGCCGGGGCGGCCCGGCAGGCCGCGCGGGTCGTCGAACCAGGCGCACAGCAGCGGGAACACCGCGACCGGATCGTTCCGCAGCCGCTCCGCCACCGCGCCGAGGAACCGCTGCCCGGGGCCGTCGGCCGCCACCAGCGTTCGCAGCAGGGCGAGTTCGGCCTCGAGCGGCAGGCCGAGGCCGGTCCAGAACGCCGGGCCGAAGCGGCCGAGCCCGGCGGCCGGGAGCGCCGCCGCCCCGACCGCCGCCCCACCCGGAGCCCCACCCGTCGCAGCGGCCCGTTCGGCGATCCGGTCGGCCAACTGGTCGAGCAGCGCCCGGTGTTCGGCCCGGTCCGGGCTGGCGGCCAGGCCGGCGGTGAGCAGCCGCCCTGCCCACCAGGCGGGTTCACTGCCGGGCGGGCGCAGGTCCAGCGCGCGCCAGATCCGGTGCAGCCACGGGTCCAGGGCGGGCGCGCCCCAGGTCTCGGCCACCCGGCGCAGTGCGGCGGCGACCGGGCCGATCCGGTGCCGGGGGACGGTGTTCGCCCCCGCGGCCCGGCCGGGCCCCACCGTTGCGTCGGCGGGCGTGGGGGGCGAGGCGGGCGTGGGGGGCGAGGCGGGCGTGGGGGGCGAGGCGGGCGTGGGGGGCGTGTCCTCGGCCTCGCCGAGCAGCAGCCGCAGCGCCGCGTCCAGGTCCAGGTGCAGGCCCTGCAGCCAGTCGGCGAACTCCCCGTGCGCGAACCGGTATCCGGGCCCGGCGGGCACGAACAGGCCCTCGGCGAGCACCGCCGTGGCCCAGCCGCCGTCGACCGGGAACAGTTCCTCGAAGGCGGCCCGGCCGAGCCCGCCCGGCTCGCTGCCGAGCATCCGGCGGGCCGCCTCGTGGACCCGGCCCGCCACCGCCGCGGCGAGCCGGCGTACCCGCCCGTGGCGCGGTCCCACCGGTCGGGCAGCGCCCCGGCGGTGCGCGCCCGGGCGGCGCGGGCGGCCGTCCTCGGCCAGCCGTTGGGCCACCCGCAGGCAGCGCAGGTCCAGGAAGGCGCCGAACAGTTCGCCCCGGCGCACCGGCCCGTCATGCAGCCCCTCGGCCCACAGCTCCCCGGCCAGCCGGACGGCCAGCGGGTGCCGGGCGTCCTCGGCGGCGGCCGGGCGGCCGGGCGGCAGCCCGTAGCGGCGGCGCACCCGCTCGGCGGCCTCGACCGGCAGCGGGCCGAGCCGGTGCCCGGCCAGGCTCGGCCCGCCCGGGCCGCCGCTGTCCATCCGCACGGTGGGGGCGCTGCTCAGGTCGCCGTCCGGGTGCGCCTCCTCCGCGCGGCCCGCGCCGAACGTGCCGCTCCCCCAGGCCTCGGCGGCCAGCCGCTCCCAGAGTTCCTCGCCGCAGGCGGTCAGCAGCCGCGCCCCGCAGCCGGTCAGCCACTGCCCGGCGCCGCGCAGCCAGCGCGCGTCCAGCCGCGCCGGGGCCTCCTCCGGGCCGTCCAGGACGACCAGCAGCGCCCGCCCGGCCGCCGCGCACAGCGCCGCCACCGGCTCGGGCGCGGGCGCCGGGGTGCCCAGTTCGGCCGCCGCCGCGGCCAGCGCCCGCTCCACCGGTTCGGCGAGCGAACGGTCCTCGGCACGCAGGTCGGCGCCGCGCAGCCAGAGGGTGGGCAGCGGGTGGGCGCCGCCGGAGCGGCGGGCAGCCAGCGCGGCCAGTTCGGTGGAGCGCCCGCTGCCGGGGGCACCGACCAGCGCGGTGACGGTCGCGGCCGGCTCGTCCCCGGCCAGGCCGTCCGGCCGGTCCACCCGGTCCGCGGCCAGCCCGGCCACCCGCCCCGGTCCGGCGCCGGCGGCCGCGAGCTGGGCCGCGGTCAGCCGCAGCACCCCGGCCAGGTTGAGCGCCGGCCCGTACGCGGGCACGGCCGCCGCGTTGCGGGCCAGCAGCCCGGCCAGCGCCTCGGCGACCTCCACCCCGCCGCCGGCAGCCACCGCCGGCAGCGCCCCGCCGTGCTGCGGGCCCCGGAGGGCGGGCGCGGCCAGCGCGACCACCGCCCCGCTGCGGGCGTCCAGCACCGGCGAGCCGGCCGGCACCACGACGCCGCCGACCACCGGCACGTCCAGCAGCAGCACCCCGCCCAGCCGGTGCCCGCCGTACCCGGCGCCGGTGACCCCGAGCAGCCCGCAGCGCAGTGCGACCGCCCGGCCGTCCTCGCCCGCCAGCGCGGGCAGCAGCACCTCGTGCCCGCCCCCGAGGGCGGCCACCGGCAGCGGCGGCACCGGCAGCCCGCCGACCGCGTCGGTGCGCAGCAGCGCGAGCCCGTGCTCGGGCAGCAACAGGACGGCGTCCGGGCCGAGCACCCTGGTCTGTCCGCCGGGGGTGTGCAGGACGACCCGGTCCAGCCCGGCCACGCTCTCGTGCGCGGTGAGCACCCCGCCCTGCGGGTCGGCGACGAACCCTAAGCCGTGCAGCCGCCCGTTGAGGTCGCGGATCCGCAGCAGATACCGCCCCGGATCGCCCTCCAGAAACCCCGGCATGAGTGCCCCTTCGCCCGTCGCTCGCCCACCGCCGGGAGCCTGCCCGCCGGGGCGGCGCCCCGACCGCGCCCACGCCGCTCACCACGGGCGTTCACCTCGCGCGCTCCCTCGTGCGGGTGACCTTTCCCGGTCGGGTGATGGGGCCCCCGGAAAGCGGAGATCCCCCGTCGGGAGGACTCCCGACGGGGGATCTCGAGCGGCACTGCGGGCCGTCAGCCGACGGCGGTGCCAAGGGCGGTCAGCCGACGAACACCGCGACCGGCTTCGCCTGCCCGCCCTTCTCCTCGACCAGGGCGAGGAAGCGCCCGTCCGGCCCGAACACCGCGATCGGCCCGTCCACACCCAGCCCGGGCGCCTTGAGGCGGGAACCGTGCGACAGCTTCTGCGCCGAGGCCTCGTCCAGGTCCCAGCGCGGGAAGGCGGCCGCCGCGGCCTCCGCGATCGGCAGCACCTCCAGCCCCGTGGCGGAGTCGCCGGTGACGGTGGCCTCGAGCTGCTCCAGGGTGCGCGCCGACTCCACCCCGTACGGCCCGACCTTGGTGCGCCGCAGCGCGGTCAGGTGCCCGCCGACGCCCAGCCCGGCGCCCAGGTCCCGGGCCAGCGCCCGGATGTAGGTGCCGGAGGAGCACTCGACGGTCACGTCCAGGTCGATCACCGGTGTGCCGTCCTCGGCGACCGCCGGGCGCTGCTCGTGCACGGTAAAGGAGTGGATCGTGGTCGGCCGGGCCGCGAGTTCGAAGTCCTCGCCCTCGCGCACCCGGGCGTACGAGCGCTTGCCGTCGATCTTGATCGCGCTGACCTTGGACGGCACCTGCATGATCTCGCCGGTGAGTGCCGCGATCCCCGCGTCGATCGCCTCCCGGGTGACGGCGTCGGCCGGGGTCGAGGCGGTGACCTCGCCCTCCCGGTCGTCGGTGACGGTGGTCTGGCCGAGCCGGACGGTCGCCTCGTACGTCTTGGCGGTGAGCATCAGGTGGCCGAGCAGCCGGGTGGCCCGCTCGACACCGATCACCAGTACGCCGGTGGCCATCGGGTCCAGCGTGCCGGCGTGCCCGACCTTCCGGGTCCCGGCCAGCCACCGCATCTTGGCGACGACCCCGTGGGAGGTGATGCCCTCGGGCTTGTCGACGATCACCAGGCCGTCCGGGCCGGTGCCTTTGCGCTTCATCGGGTTCTTTCTCTAAAAGCGTCGGACCTGAAAGCGTCGGAAAACGTCAGGAGAAGATCAACGTACCGGCCGCAGCGCGTCCCGGAACCGCTCGACCACGGCGGCCACGTCCTCCCGGACGCTGAATCCGGCCGCGTAGACGTGCCCCCCGCCGCCCAGTTCGGCGCAGGCCGCGGCGACGTCCACCGCCCCCTTGGAGCGCGAGGAGCCGCGCAGCGTGCCGTCGGGGTCCTGCTTGAGCACCAGCGCCACCTCGGCCTCGGCCGGGCGGCGCAGGATGTCGATCAGCCCCTCGATCTCCTCGACCGTGACGCTGAACAGCGCCAGGTCCTGGTACGGCACCCAGGTCCACACCAGGCCGAGGCCGCCGGCCGCCTCCGGCTCGTAGACGGCCCGGTCGAGCGCGCCCGCGAGCACCTTGAGGTAGCCGAAGGAGGAGGTGTCCCACAACTGCCGGGAGATCAGGTCGTGCCGGATGCCGGTGGCCAGCAGCCGGCCGGCGAATTCGTGGGTGGCGGGCGTGGTGGCCCGGTACCTGAACGAGCCGGTGTCGGTGGCGACGCCGGTGTAGAGGCAGGTGGCCAGGTCCCGGTCGAGTTCGACGCCGAGCCGGCGCAGCAGTTCGTCGACCAGCACGGCGGTGGCCGGCGCGGACGGGTCGATCAGCTGGTGGGTGCCGAAGCCCGGGTTGGAGGCGTGGTGGTCGAACACCACCAGGACGGGCGCGGCGAAGGCCTTGTCGTGCAGCAGGCCGAGCCGGCTCTCCGCGGCCACGTCGAAGCAGAGCACCAGCTCGGGCACGTCCGGCACCTCGGCGGCCGGCACGATCAGCTCCTGGCCGGGCAGGAAGGACAGCGACTCGGGCACGATCTGCGGGTCGTCACCGAAGGAGACCCGCACCTGCTTGCCGAGCGCGCGCAGCGCCAGCGCGGCCGCCAGCGAGGAACCCAGCGCGTCGCCGTCCGGGCAGATGTGGCAGATCAGGTCGATCGAACGGGCTCGCCCGATCTCCGCCACCACCTGCTGCCAGACCAGCTCGAACCCGCTCTCCTCGGCGCGCGGCCCCGGAAGCGCCGCGAGGGCACCCTCCACCGTGCTGGTGGAAGACGCCCCCGTGGTCGTTCCGGCTCGCGAGGCGGCCTGCGCCGGCTCACCCGCCATGACTACTCGTCCTCGTCGTCACGCTCGGACGCCGGAACCCGGTACGGGTCCGCGTCGCCGGCGAAGCTCGCCCCGGCGGCCTGCGTGCGCACCGCGGCGTCGGAGCTCCGGGCCCGGTCGAGCAGGTCGTCGATGTTCCGGGCGTTCTCCGGCAGCGCGTCCGCGACGAAGGTCAGCGACGGGGTGAAACGCACCCCGGTCTGCTTGCCGACCTCGGAGCGGAGCACGCCCTTGGCGCTCTCCAGCGCGGCCGCGCTGGCCTGGCGCTCGGTCTCGTCACCGTAGACGGTGTAGAAGACGGTGGCCTCGCGCAGGTCGCCGGTCACCCGGGTGTCGGTGATGGTCACGAACCCCAGTCGGGGGTCCTTGATCCGCCGTTCCAGGGTCTGGGCGACGACCACCTGGATGCGGTCGGCGAGCTTGCGCGCCCTTGCGGTGTCGGTCACGTTGCCTCCTCGTGCAGTGGGCCCGGTACCCGGGCGAGCTGCGCACCCGTCGGGGCCCACGCCCCAAAGTACCGGCCCGCGCCCGGCCTTGCGGGCGCTCTCGGTCCTGATCTGTGTGAGAACGGCGACTTCCGCCGACCGGCTCCACAGCTCTCATTCATCGTCGTCGTTGTGGTACCTCCTCCTCGCGGAGAGGAGTTGTACCTCGGGGCGGCCGGCGACCAACCGCTCACAGCTGTCCAGGATCTCGGTGATGTACCCGGCATCGCCGGACACCACCGCGAGGCCGATCTCGGCCCGGCGGTGCAGGTCCTGGTTCCCGGTCTCGGCAGCGCACACGCTGTACTTGCGCTGCAGTTCGGCCACGATGGGCCGCACGATCGAACGCTTCTCCTTGAGCGAGTGGACGTCGCCCAGCAGCAGGTCGAAGGTGAGTGTTCCCACGAACATGTATGACAGGTCTCGCCGACCTGGAAGGCCTCGGGGACAGCCCTGAACCGGGCTGGTACTGCTACATCTGACTTACCCCGGGACCCTACACAGCGAGACCGGGGCCGGTCGACGGAAATACCACCCGTCGACCGGCCCCGGCAGCCACCCGCTTACGCGCGCGGCTTCTCGCGCATCTCGTAGGTCTCGATGACGTCCTCGGTCTTGATGTCGTTGAACGACCCGAGGGTCACACCGGCCTCGAAGCCCTCGCGGACCTCGGTCGCGTCGTCCTTGAAACGACGCAGGCCCTCGATGGTGAGGCTCTCCGCCACGACCTTGCCGTCGCGGATGAGGCGTGCCTTGGCGTTGCGGCGCAGCAGGCCCTCGCGGACGATGACACCCGCGATGTTGCCGAACTTGGAGGAACGGAACACCTCGCGGATCTCCGCGGAACCGAGGCGCACCTCCTCGTACTCCGGCTTGAGCATGCCCTTGAGGGCGTTCTCGATCTCCTCGATCGCCTGGTAGATGACCGAGTAGTACCGGACGTCCACGCCTTCCTTGTCGGCCGCGGTACGGGCACGGCCTTCGGCGCGCACGTTGAAGCCGATGATGATGGCGTCGGAGCCCATCGCCAGGTTGACGTCGGACTCGGTGATCGCACCCACACCGCGGTGCAGGATGCGGAGCTCGACCTCCTCGCCCACGTCCAGCTTGACGAGGGCGTCCTCCAGGGCCTCCACGGAACCGGAGACGTCACCCTTGATGATGAGGTTGAGCTGCTCGATCTCGCCGGCCGCGATGGCCTTGTCGAGGTCCTCCAGGGACACCCGGACCCGGCGCTGCGCGAAGGCGGCGTTGCGGTCGCGGGCCGAGCGCTTCTCGGCGATCTGACGCGCGGTGCGGTCCTCGTCGACGACGATGAAGCTGTCGCCGGCGCGGGGCACCGAGGTCAGACCGAGCAGCAGCACCGGACGGGACGGGCCGGCCTCGGTGAGGTGGTTGCCGTTCTCGTCGAGCATCGCGCGGACGCGGCCGTAGGCGTCGCCCACGACGATCGAGTCGCCGACGCGGAGCGTACCGCGCTGCACGAGCACGGTCGCCATGGCGCCGCGGCCCTTGTCGAGGTGCGCCTCGATGGCGATACCCTGCGCGTCCTGCTCGGGGTTGGCCCGCAGGTCGAGCGAGGCGTCCGCGGTCAGGACCACGGCCTCCAGCAGCTGGTCGATGTTCAGACCCTGGCGCGCGGAGATGTCGACGAACATGGTGTCGCCGCCGTACTCCTCGGCCACCAGACCGAACTCGGTCAGCTGACCGCGGACCTTGGTCGGGTCGGCGCCCTCGACGTCGATCTTGTTGACCGCGACCACGATCGGCACACCGGCGGCCTTGGCGTGGTTCAGCGCCTCGACCGTCTGCGGCATGACACCGTCGTTGGCCGCGACCACCAGGATCGCGATGTCGGTGGACTTGGCACCACGGGCACGCATGGCGGAGAACGCCTCGTGACCCGGGGTGTCGAGGAAGGTGATCGGGCGCTCTTCGCCGTTCACCACGGTGGCGACCTGGTAAGCACCGATGTGCTGGGTGATGCCACCGGCCTCGCCGGCCACCACGTTGGACTTGCGGATCGCGTCCAGCAGGCGGGTCTTACCGTGGTCGACGTGACCCATGACGGTGACGACCGGCGGGCGCGGGGCCAGCTGGTCCTCGTCGCCCTCGTTGGCACCGAAGTCGATGTCGAACGACTCCAGCAGCTCGCGGTCCTCGTCGTCCCGGCTGACGATCTCCAGGATGAAGCCCATCTCGCCGGCCAGCAGCTCGAGGGTCGCGTCGGAGACCGACTGGGTCGCGGTGACCATCTCACCGAGGTTGAACATGACGGAGACGAGCGCGGCCGGGTTGGCGTTGATCTTCTCCGCGAAGTCCATCAGCGAGGCGCCGCTCGACAGGCGAACGGTCTGGCCGTTGCCGCGAGGCAGCATCACACCGCCGACGGACGGGGCCTGCATGGCCTCGTACTCCTGGCGCTTCGCCCGCTTCGACTTGCGACCGCGCGCCGGGCGACCGCCCGGGCCACGACCGAAGGCGCCCTGCGTGCCACCACGGGCACCCGGGCCGCCGGGACGACCGCTGAAGCCACCGGGACGCGGGCCGAAGCCGCCGCCACCACCGGGGGCACCGCCACCGGGACGCGGGCCGCCGAAGCCGCCGCCACCGGCCGGACGCGAGCCCGGACCGGCCGGACGACCCTGGAAGCCGGGACGGGCACCGCCGGCACCCGGACCACCCGGACGACCGCCGGGGCCACCGGGACCACGGCCACCCGGGCCCGGACGCGGGCCCGGAGCCGGGCGCTGCGGCATCATGCCCGGGTTCGGGCGCGGCATGCCGGACGGGGTCGGGCCGCCGGGACGCGGCGCGGCAGGACGCGGCATGCCGTCGGGACGCGGACGGTCGCCACCCGGACGGGGAGCACCGGCACCCGGACCACCCGGACGCGGACGGTCGCCACCGGGACGCGGCGCACCGGCACCCGGGGCACCGGCGGGACGCGGACGGTCGCCGCCGGGACGCGGCGCACCGGCACCCGGGGCACCGGCGGGACGCGGACGGTCGCCACCCGGACGGGGACGGTCGCCACCCTGGGCGCCCGCACCGGCCGGACGCGCACCCGGCGCACCCTGACGGCGCTCGCCGGGGCGACCCATGCCGGTCGCGCTGCCCGAGGTGAACGGGTTGTTGCCCGGACGCGGGCCGGCCGGACGCGGGCCCGGACGGGCGCCGCCGGAGGCCTGGCCGCCGCTCGGACGCGGGGCCTGGGCGGCCGGACGCGGGGCATCGGCGGCCGGACGCGGGGTGTCACCGGCCGGAGCCGGCGAGGAGAACTCGGCCGCGGGAGCGGCCGGGGCCGCCGGAGCAGCGGGACGCGCGGCCGGGCGGGGGCCCGGGGTCGGCGCGCCCGGCTTCGAGGCGGCCGCGGGGGCCGCCGCCGCAGCGGCGGGAGCGGCCGGAGCGGCGGGAGCCGCGGCGGCCGGGGTCGGACGGGGACCAGGGGTCGCGCTGGGGCGCGGACCCGGGGTCGGGCCACCCGGCTTCGGGGTACCCGAGCCGGCAGCGGGGGAGGGCGCCGCGGACTTCCGCGGACCCGGCTTGGCAGCGGAACCACCACCGGTGGGGGCCACACCAAGCGCGTCAGTCAACTTGCGCACGACCGGCGCCTCGATCGTCGAGGACGCCGAACGGACGAACTCGCCGAGCTCGGTGAGCTTGGCCATGACGGCCTTGCTCTCCAAGCCAAGCTCCTTGGCGAGTTCATAAACCCGGACCTTAGCCACTTCACTCCTGTCTATGAGTCCGGGGGTCTCGTCCGCCGGACTGTCGCTACTTCATGGGCGTACCCATCGCGTACTCATCGCGTACTCATCGAGTGCTCATCGCAATCTCGACCTACTTCCACATCGCGAGGTACCTGACTGGTGGCACGGCGCGCGGCTGCCCGCGCGCTGTGCTTGTTGCGGTGGTTCTCCGCCGCGTGGAGCGACGGCCGTCACGGGAGGTGGCCCGCCTAGGAGGCTCCGCCTGCCCGCTCCCCGATGAACTCGCGGAGCCGCTCCGTGTCGAGCGGGCCCTGGAGGCGGAAGGCCCGAGGGAACGCCCGACGGCGGACCGCGAGGTCGAGGCAGGCCGGATCGGGGTGCAGGTGAGCGCCCCGGCCCGGCAGTGCGCCACGGGGATCAGGGACGCACTCGCCCTCGACCGCCGTGACACGCAACAGCTGATGCTTGGCCGCCCGCTTGCGGCAGCCCACGCAGGTGCGTTCCGGGCGTGCTCGGACGTGCGTCCGGCCAGACGAAGGCAAGTCTACCCCTCCGAAGCGACATGGCGCCGCCCCGCAGATCCCAGGGGACCACGGGACGACCAGGAGAACACCGACCACCGGTCGGCCGCCACCCGATTTCTTTCCTACTGGGGACGGTCGCCGTCCTCCGACTGGCCCTCGGTGTCCGGCCGGATGTCGATCCGCCACCCGGTGAGACGGGCGGCCAGACGGGCGTTCTGCCCCTCCTTGCCGATCGCCAGCGACAGCTGGTAGTCCGGCACGATCACCCGCGCGGAACGCTGGACGGCGTCCACGATCTCCACGCTGGTCACCCGCGCGGGGGACAGTGCCGAGGCGACCATGTCCCGGGGGTCCTCCGACCAGTCGACGATGTCGATCTTCTCGCCGTGCAGTTCGCCCATCACCGCGCGCACCCGGGCGCCCATCGGACCGATGCAGGCGCCCTTGGCGTTCAGCCCGGCCCGGCGCGACCAGACCGCGATCTTGGTGCGGTGGCCGGCCTCGCGGGCGATGGCGGCGATCTCCACGCTGCCGTCCGCGATCTCCGGGACCTCCAGCGCGAACAGCTTCTTCACCAGGTTCGGGTGGGTGCGCGACAGCGTCACCGAGGCCCCGCGGACCCCGCGGCGGACCGCCACCACGTAGCACTTCAGGCGGGTGCCGTGCCGGTAGTCCTCGCCCGGGACCTGCTCCTGCGGCGGCAGGATGGCCTCCAGCTTGCCGATGTCGACCAGCACGTTCTTCGGGTCGTTGCCCTGCTGGACGACACCGGTGACGATGTCGCCCTCCTTGCCCGCGTACTCGCCGAAGGTCTGGTCGTCGGCGGCGTCACGCAGGCGCTGCATCATCACCTGGATACCGATGCTGGATGCGATCCGGCCGAAGCCGTTCGGGGTGTCGTCGAACTCCTTCGGCTCGACCCCCTCGTCCAGCTCCGTCGGGTCCTCCATCGCCCACACGGTGACGTGGCCGCTCTTGCGGTCCAGGTTCACCCGGGCCCGGCGGCGCGAGCCCTCGGTGCGGTGGTACGCGGTGAGGAGGGCGGACTCGATGGACTCGACCAGCAGGTCGAAAGGGATGTTCTTCTCGTTGACCAGCGTGCGCAGGGCACTCATGTCGATGTCCACGGCTACGCCTCCTCGTCTTTCGTCACGTTCGTCATGGTCGTACGGCACCCGGGATCACTCGGCGCCGTCGTCCCCCTCGTCGAAATCGGCGGCCTCGTCCAGGAGCTTCTCGTCGTCCTTGCGGTTGAACTCGACCTGGACCCGTGCCCGGGCCACCTCGCCGTACTCCAGGCGGCGCTCCTTCGGACGGCCGCGGCCCTTCACCGGCTGCACCTCGACCAGCGCGCCGTCCTCGTCGGCCTCCAGCACCCGGGCGACGATCTCCCCGCCGTCCACCAGGTGGATCTTGGCCAGCCGGCCCTCGGCCCGCTGCCAGTGCCGGGGCAGCACCAGCGGACGCTCCGCACCCGGCGAGCCGACCTCCAGCAGGTAGGCGTCGTCCCCCATCAGGTCCGACTCGTCCAGGGCCTCGCCGACCACCCGGCTGAACTCGGCGATGGCGTCCATGTCCACACCGCCGTCGGTGTCGACGTCGATCTGCACCTGCCGACGGCTGCCCGCCTTGGTGACCCTGACGTCCTCCAGGTCCAGTCCGGCCTGCACGGCCAGCGGCTCCAGCAACGCTCGCAGCCGGTCGGTGTGGGTGGTGCTCATCCGGGTGGACTCCTCGGCCGCGTCTGCTGTTGTCAGAAGGTCGCCCCGCGCCCCCGGCGCCACACCAGGTCACGGCAGCTCGGCCCAAAGCCTATCCGGTGAAGCCCCCAACCACCGATTCCGGACCACCCCCGGCCGCTCGCACACCACCCACTGCGAGCAAGCTCACACCTGCCCGCCCGGGACCCGGTGTGCCCGAACCAGGCCCGAGATCGTGGGGATTCTGTAATCATTCACGCCAACGAGGGCAGGCGGGGAGTCCGTCCTCCCGTACACGCCCCGGAGTGACCCCGATGCAGCCGCCCAGCCGACGGACCTTCCTGTCCCTCGGACTGCTCACCCTCACCGCCGCCTGCACCACCGACCACCCCGGCCCCACCCCCGGCACCACCGGCCCCCGCCCCGACCCGGACGCCCCGATCCGCCTCCGCGCGATCGCCGCCACCGACGTCCTCCTCGCCGGGTACGACGCCCAGCCCGCACCCCCCGGCGCCCGGAGCGCGGACCTGCGCGCCGAGAACGCCCGGCACCGCGCCGCCCTCGCCGAGGGCCTGCCCGCCTCGGCCCTTCCGTCACCGCCCGTGACCACCGGCCCCACCCCCACCCCCGGCACTCCCACGCCCGTCACTCCCGCGCCCGCCGCCGACGGCCTGGCCGCGCTGGAACTGCGGACCGCCGAGTCGCACCTCGCCGACCTCGACGCCGCCGGCCCGCCCCTCGCCCGCCTGCTCGCCTCCATCGCCGCCGCCCACACCCTCCACGCGACGGTCCTGGGCGCCCCCGCCCCACCGGTCACCGCCCGACCCGCCACCTCCCCCTCGGCGGCCCCCACCCCCGGCGCCGCCGCCCTCACCGCCGTCCAGAACGCGCTCGGCGCCGAGCACGCCGCCGTCTACGGCTACGGCGTCGTCGGCGCCCGCCTCCCCGAGGACCCCCAGCGCACCGACGCCCGCACCGCCTACGCCGCCCACCAGGCCCAACGCGACACCTGGCAACGCCTGCTCAACTCCCTCGGCACCGCCCCCACGCCCGCCGCCGGCGGCTACCGGCTCCCCTTCCCGGTCACCTCCTCCGCCGACGCCGGCAGACTCGCCGCCCACCTGGAAGCCCGCCTGACCAGCGTCTACGCCGACCTGGTCGCCGCCGTCCCCACCCCGCACCGCCTCACCGCCGCCCTCGCCCTGCGCGAGTGCGCCCTGCGCGCCCACCGCTGGGGCGCCCCCGACCAGCCTTTCCCGGGCATACCGGACCGGATCCCCACCCCCACGGCCACCACCGGCTGAGACCCCGCCCCCGACCCCCGACAATGGACCTATGTCGGGAGCCGCACCCACCATCACCGTCCCCACCTGGCTGACGCACACCGTCACCGCCACCCACGGCGACGCCGGCCGTCGATGGCTCGCCGCCCTCCCCACCAGGGCGGCCGCCCACCTCGCCGCCTGGGACCTCACCCTGGAACGCGTCCTCGACCCCGGCGGCAGTCTCAGCCTGATCGCGTACGTCCACCGCGACGACCTCTCGCCCGCCGTCCTCAAGACCGGCCTGCTCACCCCCGAGACCACCCACGAGCACGCCGCCCTCCGACACTGGGCCGGCCGGGGAGCCGTCCTCCTCCTCGACGCCGACCCCTCCGAGGGCGTCCTCCTACTGGAACGCCTCCACGGCGAGATCCCGCTGCGCTCCCTCGCCGAGCCCAAGGCCATGCTGGAGGCCACCAGCCTGCTGCACCGGCTCTGGGCGGAGCTCCCCGCGGAGCACCCCTTCCCCACCCTCGCGCAGCGGGTCGCCGCCACCGCCGAGCGGGTCGAGGAACACCGCTCCCACCCCGCCGCCACCGAGGCGCAGTCCCTGATCACCGAGGCCCTGGACACCGCCCAGGGCCTGACCGGCTCCACCGACGAGTCCTTCCTCCTGCACGGCGACTTCCACCACGGCAACGTCCTCGCCGCCGACCGCGCCCCGTGGCTGGCCATCGACCCGCGCCCCGTCGTCGGCGAGCGCGCCTACGACCTGGCCCGCCTCGCGCTGGACCGCGCCGACACCCTGCTCGGCTCCCCCGGCGTACCCGCCGCCGTCCGCCGCCGTCTCCACCAGCTCTCCGACGCGCTCGACGTGGACCGGGACCGCCTCCGCGGCTGGGCCCTGTTCCGCGCCGTCGACCTGGCCCTGCGCTCCCTCGCCGCGGACCGCCGCGAGGACGCCGAACTCCACCTCGAACTCGCCGGCTCGCTCTGATCCCCGACTCGCTCTGATCCCCGGCGCGCCGGGACTCGGCCCGCTCCGAGCCCCGGCCCGCGCGGCGGGACCAGGGCCCGACTTCAGACGCCCGACCCGCGCAGCGGCAACCGGGCCCCCATCACCGCGTACAGTCGGTCCGTCGCCGGGAACCGCACCGCCCGCGCCAGGTCCTGGTACCCCAACGCCCGGTACAACCGCCGCGCCGGCGTCTCCGCGTCGATCGCCGAGAGAATGCTCCGCTCCAGCCCGGACCGCTCGCACAGCGTCCGGATGAGCCGCGAACCGACGCCCTGCCCCTGGAACTCCGGCAGCACGTGCAGTTCGGTGACGGCGAAGACCCCGTCCAGCCAGCCCCCGTGCCCTCGGGCGGTCAGGTAGGGCTCGATCACCGTGCTCCACCAGTGCTCCCGCTGGTTGGGCATCCCGTACCCGAACCCGACCAGCCGCCCCCCGCTCATCGCCCCGAGCGCGATCACCCCCGACTGCTGGGCGTGCCGCCCGACGATGTGCAGCCGTACCGCGACCTCCTCGGGCGTGAGCCCGAACGCCACCGCCTGGACCTCCAGCGCCTGCGGCGCCCAGTCCGCAAGGTCGATGGCCTCGATCGTCACCCCGGTCAGCTGATCCATGCCCCGGACGTTACTACCAGCGGCCCCCGAACGCGGCCGAAGATCCCAACACAGCCGCCCCTCGGGAGCGACGCCCTCAGAACAACACGCTCATGAACGCCCCGACCTCCCGGAACCCCACCCGCCGATAGGCCGCCCGGGCCCGCAGGTTGAAGTCGTTGACGTAGAGCGACACCACCGGCGCCACCTCCCGCAGCGCGATCTCCAGGACCGCCGCCATCCCCGTCTCGGACAGCCCCTGCCCCCGGTGCTCGGGCGCGACCCAGACCCCCTGGATCTGGCAAGCGCCCTCCGTCACGGCCCCGACCTCCGCCTTGAAGACGACCTGCCCGTCCTCGCCGAACCGCGCGAACGACCGTCCGGTGGAAACGAGTTCGGCCACCCGAGCCTGGTACAGGAGCCCGCCGTCGCCCGCCAGCGGCGACACCCCGACCTCCTCGGTGAACATCGCCACGCACGCCGGCATCAGCGCCTCGACCTCGGTGTGCCGCACCCTCCGCACCAACGGATCCGGCGCGATCTCCACCGAGGGCACCGAGGTGGCCAACAGCGGCTGGTGGCCCCGGACTTCACGCGCAGGACCCCAACTCCGCTCCAGCAGCGCCCAGAACGCGGCGGTGGCCTCGGCCGGCCCGACGATCGAGGAGCAGCGCCGCCCCTGCCGGCGGGCCCGCTCGGCGAAGGCCGCGACCGCCTGCGGCCCGGCGTCGACCAGGACCAGATTCGCCCCGGCGTAGCAGAGCGCGCCCAGGACGCCGTCCCCGTCGTACCAGCCCCACAGCTCCCCGCCGAGCCGCCACGGGTCGAGCCCGACGGCCTCGACCCGGGTCGCGACGAAGGCGTTGGCGACCGGGTCGCGGTGGAGGATCTCCAGGGCGTCCGCGAGGTCGGGCGGCTCCAGCACGCGGGTGGTGGCCAGGGCCCGGGCGGCCTGGAAGGAGCTCGGGAGCATCACACCTCGATCGAGCATCGAGACAGCACCTCACTGAGACGACTCTGGCCGCACCCTACTCCGTGGCCCCACCCGGCTACGGCTGCGGGGCCGTCCGCGAACGGACGGCCCCGCTTCCGGAAAACATCACGCAGGCTTCCCCGCGCCGTCAGGACAGACTACGAAGGGTTCACTCCCCCGCGACGACGCTCGGCGCCCCAGCCTCGACGCCGGCCGCCTGCATCTGCTCGGCGAGCTTGAGCGCCTCCTCGATCAGGGTCTCGACGATCTTCGACTCGGGAACGGTCTTGATGACCTCGCCCTTGACGAAGATCTGGCCCTTGCCGTTGCCGGAGGCGACACCCAGGTCGGCCTCACGCGCCTCGCCCGGCCCGTTCACGACGCAGCCCATGACGGCCACCCGCAGCGGCACCTCCATGCCCTCCAGGCCGGCGGTGACCTCCTCGGCGAGCTTGTAGACGTCGACCTGGGCGCGGCCGCAGGACGGGCAGGAGACGATCTCCAGGCCGCGCTCGCGCAGCCCGAGCGACTCGAGGATCTGGTTGCCGACCTTGATCTCCTCGGCCGGCGGGGCGGAGAGCGAGACCCGGATGGTGTCGCCGATGCCCTCGGCCAGCAGCGCCCCGAAGGCGACCGCCGACTTGATGGTGCCCTGGAAGGCCGGCCCGGCCTCGGTCACGCCGAGGTGCAGCGGGTAGTCGCACGCGGCGGCGAGCTGGCGGTAGGCGTTGATCATCACGACCGGGTCGTTGTGCTTGACCGAGATCTTGATGTCGCGGAAGTCGTGCTCCTCGAACAGCGAGCACTCCCACAGCGCGGACTCGACCAGCGCCTCCGGGGTGGCCCGGCCGTACTTCTCCAGCAGGCGCTTGTCGAGCGAGCCGGCGTTGACGCCGATCCGGATCGGCACGCCCGCGTCCTTGGCGGCCTTGGCGATCTCGCCGACCTTGTCATCGAAGGCCTTGATGTTGCCCGGGTTGACGCGCACCGCGGCGCAGCCGGCGTCGATCGCGGCGAAGACGTACTTCGGCTGGAAGTGGATGTCCGCGATGACCGGGATCTTCGACTTCTTCGCGATGATCGGCAGCGCGTCGGCGTCGTCCTGCGACGGGCACGCGACCCGGACGATCTGGCAGCCGGACGCGGTCAGCTCCGCGATCTGCTGCAGCGTGGCGTTGATGTCCGCGGTCACCGTGGTGGTCATCGACTGCACCGAGACCGGGGCGTCGCCGCCGACCGGCACGTTGCCGACCATGATCTGCCGGGAGTAACGACGCTTGGCAAGCGGCTTGAGCGGCAGGGACGGAATACCGAGCGAGATCGCGGTCATGTGCGCAGGGTTCCCCGGGGTAGAGGTGTGGTCGACCGCCCGGCCGTTGGAACGGCCGAGGCCGGGCGCGCTGACGATCGCGCACCCGGCCTCCACGGTACGGCACCGCAACGGGCCCCAGCACACCCGCCGTACCCGAACGCCCTAGCTGATCTTCACCGGGTTCACCAGGTCGGCGACCATCACCAGCAGCGTGAAGCCGATGAAGATGCTGGCCACGACGTACGCCACCGGCATCAGCTTGGCAACGTCGAACGGGCCCGGATCGGGCCGCCGGAACAGCTGTGCGAAGCGGCGCCGGACCGCCTCCCAGACCGCGCCGGCGACGTGGCCGCCGTCCAGCGGGAGCAGCGGCAGCATGTTGAAGAGGAAGAGCGACAGGTTGATGCCGGCCAGCAGGTTCACGAAGAACGCGACCCGCTGGGTGGCCGTCTCGTCGGGGAGGGAGAAGACCTGACCGCTCACCCGGGCGGCGCCGACCATGCCGATCGGCGAGTCCGGCTCGCGCGGGGCGTCGCCGACGATGGCGTTCCACAGCCCGGGGATCTTGCCGGGCAGGGCGACCAGCGACTTCACCCCGTTCTCGGTCATGTCGTACATCCGGTCGAGAGACTGCCCGAAGTCCAGCCGGACCACGCCACTCGCAGGAGTGAACCCGAGGAACCCCGCCTTGACGGTCTGCCCCTTGAGCGGAACGTTGTTCCCATCGTACTTCTGGACGTCGTTGACCGCGATGGTCGGGTTGAGGGTGAGCCGCTGCCCGTCCCGCTCGACCTCCACCGGGACGGCCTTCCCGGCCGAGCGGCGGATGTCCGCCTGGAGCTGGTCGTAGGTGCGGATCCGGTCGCCGTCGAAGGAGAGGATCTTGTCCCCGGCCTTCAGTCCGGCCTGGGCGGCCGGCGTCTGCGGGGCGTCCGCCGGGCAGTTGTCGGTGGGCTGGCCCGCCTTGACCACGCACTGGGCGACGGTGCTGACCGTCGGCACGTTCATGGAGACGCCGAAGCCCATCATGACGGTCAGGAAGAGCCCGAACGCCAGGATCAGGTTCATGAACGGCCCGGCGAACATGACGATGACGCGCTTCCACGGCTTGCGGGTGTAGAAGAGCCGGTGCTCGTCACCCTCCTGGAGCTCCTCGTAGGAGGCCTCGCGGGCGTCCTCGATCATGGTCCGCCAGGGCGAGCTGCTGCGCTTGGTGATCCGGCCGTCCTCGCCCGGCGGGAACATCCCGATCATCCGGATGTACCCGCCGAACGGGATCGCCTTGATGCCGTACTCGGTCTCGCCCTTGCGGCGCGACCAGAGGGTCGGGCCGAAGCCGACCATGTACTGCGGCACCCGGATGCCGAACAGCTTGGCCGTGGAGAGGTGGCCGAGTTCGTGCCAGGCGATCGAAATGAGCAACCCGATGACGAAGACCAGGATGCCGACCACCGTCAAAACCGTTGCCACCGCTGGTCCTCCGTCATGCCGCTCCACTCATCGTCTCGTCCTACCGCAATCGAGGCCGTCAGCCCGCCGCCAGCTCGCGGGCCCGGGCGCGCGCCCAGTCCTCCGCGTGCAGGACGTCCTCCACCGTGAGGGAAGTTCCCGACGCGGCCGGCCCGCCGTCGTACTGTCCGTGCTCGGCCACGACCTTGGCAACAGTGTCCACGATTCCGGTGAAGGCGAGACCGCCCTTCAGGAACGCCTCCACACATTCCTCGTTCGCCGCGTTGAACACCGCCGGGGCGGTGCCGCCCAGGGTGCCCACCTCCCGGGCCAGCTCGACCGCCGGGAAGGCCTCGTTGTCCAGCGGGAAGAACTCCCAGGTGGCGGCCTTCGTCCAGTCGCAGGCGGGAGCGGAGTCCGGCACCCGGTCCGGCCAGCCCATCCCCAGCGCGATCGGCATCCGCATGTCCGGCGGACTGGCCTGCGCCAGCGTCGACCCGTCGGTGAACTCCACCATCGAGTGCACCACCGACTGCGGGTGGACCACGACCTCGATCCGCTCGAAGGGCACGTCGTACAGCAGGTGCGCCTCGATCACCTCCAGGCCCTTGTTGACCAGGGTGGCCGAGTTGATCGTGACGACCGGGCCCATCGCCCAGGTCGGGTGCGCCAGCGCGTCCTGCGGGGTCACCCCGGCCAGCTGCTCGCGGGTGCGGCTGCGGAACGGGCCGCCGCTGGCGGTGACCACCAGCTTGCGCACCTCGGCGCGGGTCCCGCCGGCCAGCGCCTGGAACAGCGCGGCGTGCTCGGAGTCCACCGGCACGATCTGGCCCGGCTTCGCCACCGCCTTCACCAGCGGACCGCCGACGATCAGCGACTCCTTGTTGGCCAGCACCAGCACCCGGCCCGCCGCCAGCGCGGCCAGCGTCGGCCGCAGCCCGATCGACCCGGTGATGCCGTTCAGCACCGAGTGGCACTCCACGGCGGCCAGCTCGGTCGCCGCGTCCGGGCCCGCCAGCACGGCCGGCAGCGGACGGCCCGCCGCCTTCGCGGCCAGCGCCTCCCGCAGCGTCGGCTCCGCCGCCGGGTCGGCCACCGCCACGGTGTGCACGCCCAGCCGCAGCGCCTGCTCGGCCAGCAGCTCCACCCGGCCCCCGGCCGCCGACAGGGCGACCACCCGGAAGCGGTCCGGATTGCGGAGCACCACGTCGATGGCCTGGGTGCCGATCGAACCGGTCGAGCCGAGGATCACCAGCTCCCGGGGGCCGGAGGGGTCCGCCACGGTGGGCGTGAAGCGCAGCTGCGGGTGGGCGAGCGAAGTCATGCGCCCATTGTGTCCTGTCCGCGACCGCGTCACTCCCAGGACTTCCCCAGGACGACCCGGCACCCCTCGGGCTACCGTCGGACCCATGCGTACCGTCATCGCCGGGGGCCACGGAAAGATCGCGCTGAAACTGGAACGGCTGCTCGCCGCACGCGGCGAGCGCCCCGCCGGGATCATCCGCCGCCCCGAACAGGCCCAGGACCTGACCGACGCCGGAGCCGAGCCGCTGCTGCTCGACCTGGAGGCCGCCACCGCCCCGCAGCTCGCCGAACTGCTCGCCGACGCCGACGCGGTGGTCTTCGCCGCCGGAGCCGGACCGGGCAGCGGCGCCGCCCGCAAAAACACCGTCGACCGCGACGCCGCCGTACTGCTCGCCGACGCCGCCGAACTCGCCGGCGTCCGCCGGTACCTCATCATCTCCTCGATGGGCGCCGACGCCGACGCCCACTACCCCGCCGACGAGACCTTCGAGACCTACCTGCGGGCCAAGGGCGCCGCCGACGACGCCGTACGGGCCCGGACCACGCTGGACTGGACGGTCCTGCGCCCCGGGCAGCTCACCGACGGCCCCGGCACCGGCCTGGTCCGCCTCGCCCCCTCGGTCGGGCGCGGCACGGTGGACCGGGCCGACGTGGCCGCCGTCCTGGCCGCCCTGCTGCACGAGCCCGGCACCGCCGGACTGACCCTGGAGCTGGTCGCCGGGAACGCCACCGTCGAGGAGGCCGTTGCCGCCGCGGCCGGGCACGACGGCTGAACGCGCGGAGGGCCCGGTTCGACGAACCGGGCCCTCCGTCAAGCGGTCGTTCGTCAAGCGGTCTTTCGTCAAGCGGTCTTCGTCACGCGGTCTTCGTCACGCGGTCTTTCGGGGGTCGTCCCTCAGAGGTCGAGGCCGGTCAGGACCAGCACCTTCTCGACCGTGTAGTCGTCCATCGCGTACTTGACGCCCTCACGGCCGACACCGGAGTCCTTCACACCGCCGTACGGCATCTGGTCGGCGCGGTAGGACGGCGCGTCGCCGATGATCACACCGCCGACCTCCAGCTCCCGGTGGGCCCGGAAGGCGGTCTGCACATCGTGCGTGAACACGCCCGCCTGCAGGCCGAACGCCGAGTCGTTGACGGCCGCGAAGGCCTCCTCCGTGCCGTCCACCCTCTGCAGCGACAGGACCGGGCCGAACACCTCGGCCTTGGCCAGGATCGCGTCCTCGGGCAGCTCGGCCAGCACGGTCGGAGCGTAGGTCGCGCCCTCGCGGGTGCCGCCGGTCAGCACCTTGGCGCCCTTGGCGACCGCGTCCTCCACCCAGGACTCCACCCGCTTCGCGGCGTTCTCGTCGACCAGCGGGCCGACGTCCGTCCCGGCGTCGTTCGGGTCACCGGTGACCTGGGCCCTGACCTTGGCCACGACCTTCTCCACCAGCGCGTCGTACACCGACGCGTCGGCGATCACCCGCTGCACCGAGATGCAGGACTGGCCGCCCTGGTAGTTGGCGAACATCGCGATCCGGGTGGCCGCCCAGTCCAGGTCGGCCTCCGAGGACCAGTCGGCGAGGACCACGGCCGCGGCGTTGCCGCCCAGCTCCAGGGTGCAGTGCTTGCGCGGCACCGAATCCATGATCTGGTAGCCGACCTTGTCCGAACCGGTGAACGAGATCACCGGCAGGCGGTCGTCCTGCACCAGCGCCGGCATCCGGTCGTTCGGCACGGTCAGGATCGACCAGGAGCCGGCCGGCAGGTCCGTCTCGGCCAGGATCTCGCCCAGCACCATCGCCGACAGCGGCGTCGCCGGAGCCGGCTTCAGGATGATCGGGGCACCGACCGCGATCGCCGGGGCGACCTTGTGCGCGACCAGGTTCAGCGGGAAGTTGAACGGGGCGATGCCCAGCACCACACCGCGCGGGAAGCGGCGCACCACCGCGAAACGGCCCACGCCGCCCGGGTCGGTGTCCAGCCGCATGGTCTCGCCGTTGGTGCGGCGCGCCTCCTCGGCGGCCCAGCGGAACACCGACACCGCACGGCCGACCTCGCCGCGGGCCCACTTGATCGGCTTGCCGTTCTCGGCGGTGATCAGCTGGGCGAGCTCCTCGGTGCGCTCGGCCAGCCGCTTGGCCACGTGGTCCAAGGCGGCGGCACGCTGGTGCGCCGGGGTCGCGGCGAACACCGGCAGGGCGGCGACGGCGGCGTCCAGCGCCTCCTCGACCTGGGCCTCGGTCGGGATGCTCACCTTGCCGACCAGACGGCCGTCCCAGCTGTTGTGCACCTCGAAGTCGGCGTCACCGCTCGCCCGGCGGCCGGCGAGCCAGAAATCGTACGTGGTGGTCACCGTGGTACCGGCCCTCTCCTCGTCGTCGTACGGCCCGCACGGACGTGGGACCAGAACCCGAGAGTAGGTGCGTCGGCACGCCGACCGGATTGGCCGACTAGGAGCGTTCAGCCCCGAGGCCACTCCACCGCGTCCAGCCGACCGATCCGTTCCTGGCTCTTCCTGGCTGTTTGGCGCCTGTTCCGGGTCGGTTCCGCGCGGTTCCGGCTCGGTTCCGCGCGGTTCCGGGTCGGTTCCGGGTCGGCTCCGCGCTGTTCCGGATCGGCTCCGCGCCTATTCCTCGCCCGAACGAAGCGCCAGCCACAACTCCATGCGCACATCCGTGTCATCCAACGAACGGCCCAGCAACTCCTCGACCCGCCGCATCCGGTAGCGCAACGTGTGCCGGTGCACACCCAGGTCCGCCGCCGCCGCGTCCCACTGACCGTGCCGGGACAACCACGCCCGCAGCGAAGCCACCAGGTCACCACGCGCCGTCCGGTCGTGATCGCGCAGCGGCCGCAGCAACCCCTCCGCGAACGCCGTCACCGCGTCCTCCCCGAGCAGCGGCAACAACGAACCCGCGCCGACCTCCTCGTGGTCCACCGACCGGCGACCACCCCGCAAAGCCACCGCCAGCGCCCGCTCGGCCTGCGCGTACGCCGTCCCGGCATCCTCCAACGCGGCCGGCGCCGACACGCCCAACGACAGGCCCTCGTGCTCCTCCACCGCACCCAGACACGCCCGGTGCACCGCGCCGTTGTCCAGCGCCAACACCATCAGCCGCAGCCCGTGCGCGCCGTCCTCCCGCGCCACCAGCAGCTTCTCGCCCACCCGGGAACCCGCCTGCTCCGCCCGGTCGCCCAACTCCCCGAGCGCCTCCGCGGCATCCGCGTTCGCCGCCCCCGCGCCCGCGCCCGCGCCCGCCACCAGAACCCGTATCGTCCCCTCCGGCATGCCGCCGAACAGCCCCACCGCGACCTGCCGGGCCGTTGCCACCTCACCGGCCAGCACCATCCGCAGCAGCGCCGCACCCATCCGCTCCTCCGCCTGCCGCAACTCGCGCGAGCGCTCCAGCGTCAGAGTCAGCAGCGCCACCGCCGCGTTCAGCACATACCGCTCGGTCGGCGTGATCCGGTCCTCGGTCCCGACCGCCAGAAAACCCCGCGCCCGCCGGTCCGCCCCCAGCGACTGGACCACCACGTAGTCCTCGTCCGCCGTGTCTATCCCCGGCGCACGCCCCTGCAACGCGGCACTCGACGGCGCCGGCCGCCGACGCAGCCGATCCACCTCCGCCGCCAACCGCCCCGCCCGACGCGCCGCCCAGTCCGGCGCCACCACGGACAACGCACCCGAGCCGTCGTACAGCGCCGCCCAGCCCCCCAGGCGCGCCGCCAGCCGACGCACCACGGCCGTCGTCCCGTCCTTGCCCAGCGCAGCCCTGGTCAGCTCCTCCTGCGCCTCGAAGCTCGTCGTCACCGCCTCGTACTGCTCCGCGGCCAACGCCGCCGACACCACCTTGCTGATCGCGATGAACGGCGTCGGCTCCGGCACCCGCAGCAACGGCAACCCACGCTGCGCCGCCGCCTCCACCAACGGCTGCGGCACCTCCGTGTGCGACAGCCCCACCCCCAGCCCCAGCCCCACCACCCCGGCATCGGCCAGCCGGTGCACATACGCCTGCAACTGCGCCGCCGTACGGCCCAGCTTGATACCGGTGGTGAGCAGCAGCTCACCACCCTCCAGGAACGGCGTCGGGTCGTCCAGCTCACTGGTGTGCACCCAGCGGACCGGCCGCTCCAGATGGTCCGCACCGGCGAGAACCGTCAGATGAAGCGAGCTGTTGCGGACAACGGAGGCGAGTGTGGGGGGCATGGCACCTTCGAGGGATCGACCTGACCGCGCCATTGCGGCCGGGCGAGGAGAGGGACGTGGGAGTGGTGAGGGTCTCTCCCCTTCATTATGGACGCACCGGACAACCGGCACTGCCGAATCCACCTCGAAGGCGACTTCCGGCCCGGCCCCGGTCTCACCCCCGCAGGTCCACCAACAACGGCGGCACCTGCTCCCCCGACACCGCCGTCAGCGACACCACCGCATGCCCCGCCGGCAACGCGTGCGCCAGATCCGACGGCGACCACCGCAACCGCTCCACATCCCGCGTCGTCACCGACTCCGTCTGCGCCGTCGTCCCCGACAACGCCTTCCGCCCGACCCGACCGGCGCGCCGTATCACCCCCCCGGAGGTGTCGGGGGTGTGGGTGACCGCCGTCTCCTGCACCAGATGCGTCCCCCAGGCCTCCGAGAACAGCCGCCCGTCCCACGGCGCGATCCCCGGGAACGCCATCCGGCAGCCGACCGCGCCGAACAGCGGTGCCCGCAGCGCCTCCGGCAGGTCCACCAGAGTCCGCAGCAGCAGCACCGTGCCCGCGTTCGCGCCCCGCATCCGCTGCAGCCCGCGCACCGCGGTGGCGTCCAGCGCCGCCGAGGCGTCGTCCACCACCAGGCCCGCGAACAGCGAGCGGTCCTCGCGGGCCCCGGCCGCCTGCACGAACTGCCCCACCACCAGCCGCGACAGCATCCGGGCCGCCTCGGGGTGACTGCGCTCGGGCAGCTTCACCCGCACCCGCAACGGATGGTCCAGCACCCGCATCGCGAACGGGGGACGGCCCGTGCCGTCGGTCGCGAAAGCGCCCTCGAACGCGGGCCGCTCCAGCAGCGCCAACCGGTCCGCCAGCAGCGACCCCGGATCGTCCGCCCGGTCGCGCTGGCGCTCGCGGTACTCCAGGTCCCGCTCGTGGAGAGCCAGCCGGCCCGCCGTACCGAGCGCCTTCACCAAGGCCGCCAGCGCGTCCTGATCACCGCCCAGCAGCGCCCGCAGCTCACGCACCCCCGGGTAACGGCCGTACGCGGCGTGGAACGGACCCACCACCTGCTGCAGCGCGGTGCGGGCGTTCTCCGTACGGGCGGTCAGCTCGTCCGGCAGCAGCGCCTCGGCCAGCCGGGCAGCCGCCTCGTCGGGGTCCTGCGCGGCGCCGTAGAGGTCCAGCCCGTACACCGAGGACGGGTCGCCGGGCGCGATCACCACGTCGTACCAGGCGTCCGGGCCGAGATCCGCGTCGGCCGCCCCGATCACCACCACACAGGCGGTACCGGCCAGCGCCTGCAGGCACAGCGCCTCCGCGACCGGCCGGGCCAGCCGTGCGGTCTTCCCCGTCCCGGCCGGGCCCACCGCCAGCACCGAAGTGCCCAACAGCGCCGGGTCCAGCGCGAAACCGGCCGCCCGGTGGCTCACCGGATTCTTCGGCACGTCCTGCGCGGTACCGAGCCGGAGCTGGCCGAGCAGCAGATCGTGCTCCTCCGCCCGACCGGACAACTCGCGCGTCTCGGAGGGATGAGCGAAAGCCGCCCCGCCACGGGCGGCCACCTGCTCGATGAACGCCGGCACGAACACCGGATCCGCCTGCGCGGACTCCCAGGCGCGCTGGATCCGCACGTAGTCGACATCCCCCACGGCCTCCCCGTCGAGCCGCGCCGCCGCCTCCGCCGCCCCACCCCGCCGCAGCCCGTCCCACGGGTCCTGCCGCCGCGCCGCCTCGGCCGCCGCCGGGGCGTCCTCCTCGGCGCGCTGCTCCTCCGTCACCGTCCGCGACAACAGCGGCGACACGTACCGGCGCCACACCTCGGGCCAACGGCCCATTCGGCCGAAGACTTTGATGACGATGCCGAGAACCAGGACGTTCAGTGTCAGGACCACCGACGTGGCAACGAAGGCCGACTGCGACGGAAGGACACCGATCATCGTCGTTCCGGCCGTGGCGAACTCCACCCCGTAGACAAAGGCCAGCCAAGCCACCACCGCGTTGAGCCCCGCCCGCAGCAGCAGCGGCCAGGTCGCGACCTTGGCTGCCTCCGCCCGCTCCGGGTCGAGTCGGCGGTAGCCGAGCCGGTAGACGCCCGGTTCGGCTTCGGGGCGCGGGGCGCAGGCCCAGCCGGGGAGGTCAAAGCAAGAAGGGGAGGTACCGGGCCGCTGGTGGGGCAGGGGGGTCGGGGGTCTGGTGGTGGTGCGCTCGCCGTGGTGGTGTGACCCGTCGTGTGCCATGTACGGCCCCGCTCCCTCGCCCGCCCGGCCCGACCGCCGTCGGTGCCGCCATACCCATGTCGCCGTACCGGCGACACGCCCGCGCTCAGGGTAGTGGAGCGGGGCCTGCGGGTAGTCGCGTCGGCTGGGCTGGCCGTGCCGGACAAGTCGGACGGCGCACTGCTACCGAGTGGCGCATGCCTGGGTGGGGAGGGCGGCCGTAGCCTGCGAAGCACCGAGCCGAGAAGTCTGGAGAAACCCCATGAGCGCCGCAACGCCGCTCCCGCAGGAGCGCCGCCTGGTCACCGCGATCCCCGGTCCGAAGTCGCAGGAGCTGCAGGCCCGCAAGCTGGGTGCGGTGGCGGCCGGCGTCGGCACCACCCTGCCGGTGTACGTGTCCCGTGCCAATGGCGGTGTGCTGGAGGACGTGGACGGCAACTCGCTGATCGACTTCGGCTCCGGCATCGCCGTGACCAATGTCGGCAACAGCGCCGAGGCCGTGGTGGCCAAGGCGAGCGAGCAGCTGGCCGCCTTCACCCACACGTGTTTCATGGTGACCCCGTACGAGGGTTACGTGGCCGTTGCCGAGCAGCTGAACGAGCTGACTCCGGGTGACCACGAGAAGCGCACCGCGCTGTTCAACTCGGGCGCCGAGGCGGTCGAGAACGCGGTGAAGATCGCCCGCGCCTACACCAAGCGCACCGCCGTCGTGGTGTTCGATCACGGCTACCACGGCCGCACGAACCTCACCATGGGCCTGACGGCGAAGAACATGCCGTACAAGCAGGGCTTCGGCCCGTTCGCCCCGGAGATCTACCGGGTGCCGGTGGCTTACCCCTACCGTTGGCTGACCGGCGCGGAGAACTGCGCCGCCGAGGCCGCCGCGCAGGCGATCGACATGATCAACAAGCAGATCGGTGCCGAGAACGTCGCGGCGATCATCATCGAGCCGATTCAGGGCGAGGGCGGCTTCATCGAGCCGGCCAAGGGTTTCCTGCCGGCGATCGTGGAGTACGCGAAGGCGAACGGCATCGTGTTCGTCGCGGACGAGATCCAGACCGGTTTCTGCCGTACCGGCCAGTGGTTCGCGTGTGACGACGAGGGCATCGTCCCGGATCTGATCACCACGGCCAAGGGCATCGCCGGTGGTCTGCCGCTGGCCGCGGTGACCGGCCGGGCCGAGATCATGGACGCCGCGCACGCGGGTGGCCTGGGCGGCACCTACGGTGGCAACCCGGTGGCGTGCGCCGCCGCGCTGGGCTCCATCGAGACCATGAAGGAGCAGGACCTCAACGGCAAGGCGCAGCGGATCGGCGAGGTCATGCTGGGCCGCCTGCGGGCGATGCAGGAGAAGTTCGACGTGATCGGCGAGGTCCGCGGCCGCGGCGCGATGATCGCGATCGAGCTGGTGAAGCCGGGCTCCAAGGAGCCGAACGCGGAGGTCACCGCCGCCGTGGCGAAGGCCTGCCACGCCGAGGGCCTGGTGGTCCTGACCGCCGGCACCTACGGCAACGTGCTGCGTTTCCTGCCGCCGCTGGTGATCCCGGAGCACCTGCTCGAGGAGGGTCTGGACATCATCGAGGGCGCCTTCGCGCTCCAGGGTGTCACCGCCGCCTGATCCAGGCGCCATCTGCCTGCCGGAGGGATGTCCGGACAGCGCTGAACGGCCCGTGGGGACCTCTGGTCCGCACGGGCCGTTCGGTTGTGTTCGGAGGCCGTTCGCGGGCCCGGCGCGGCGGCTCGGTGCGGTGGCCCGGCATGATCGACGGAGGGCTCGGGAGGTTGCCCGGGGCGGGGTGAAGATGATGTGCGGAATCGCTGAAGGCGCTCGGCGCGGAAGGGCTGTTGACGTAGTGTCATCGCAGATGGACAGCGAGCCTCAGCCATTGGCGGAGTCGTCCGCGGAGCCTCCCTCGGGGGCGGGTCCGCGTGTGCCCCGCGAGGACAACCAGGCCACCCCGGGAGGGGCGGCGCATACCGCAGGCCGATCGACCGACCGTCCGACCCACACCCCCCGGGGCGCGCGGAACGGCGATCATCAGAGCCGCCCCGGAGCTCTCCCCCCTGCTCCGGGGCGGCTGTCCTTTGTCCCGGAGCGGACGGAGCGGACGGCTGGGGCAGCGCGGACTCTCGGGGCGAATCGTGCCGCCCGGGCGGCGCGGTCGGTGGCCGTGCCGGTGGTGGCGGCGGTGGTGCTGCTGGCGGTGTCGTGGCAGGTGGCGGTGGACGGGCCGCTGCTCGGGCTGGACCGCTGGATCCGTCGGGCCGTGCACACGGCACGCCACGACGTCCCGAACGCGTTGCTCGACCACCTCGGCCACGCCCTGTCGGACCTGGGCAGCAGCGTCCCGGCGATCCCGGTGCTGCTGCTGGCCGGCGCACTGGCCGCCTGGCGGTGCCGCCGGGCCGGGGCTGCCGGTCGCTGGTGGCTGCCGCTGCCGGTGGCGGTGCTGACGGCGGGGCTGATCCCGCTGTTGGTGGTGCCGGCGAAGGCGGCCTTCGCCCGGCCGGGTCCGCTCGGGGATCCGCTGACGCCGGGGCAGTGGGGCTGGTACCCGTCCGGGCACACCGCGACCGCCGCGATCTCGTACGGGGTGGCGGCGTTGTTGCTGGCCCGGGTGTCGGGGCCGCGCGCCGCCCGGGGGCTGGCGGCGGGCGCGGCGCTGCTGGCGCTCGGGGTGGGCGCGGGGCTGGTGTGGAGCGACTTCCACTGGCTGTTGGACGTGGTGGCCGGCTGGTGCCTGGCCGTCCTGGTGGTGTGGTCGCTCGACCGGTGGCTGCCCCGGCCTGGTGCCGGGATCGGGAGGCGTCAGGCCTCGGGGTCCTCGTTGCGGTGAACCAGGCCCGCCTCGCCGTTGTCGCGCTGCCATTCGACGACGAGTTCGTCGCGGACGCCGAAGCGGACGAGGTGGCGGCCGACGACGTCCTCCAGGCCGGGCAGGTTGTCGCGCTCGCCCTCGACGGTGAGCAGCAGGGCGTCGGGCTGTGCCTCCAGGGTGGCGGTGCCGGCGCTGAAGACGAGGGTGCCGCGGCCGGTCTCCTCGGAGTAGGCGGCCTCGATCTTGCGCCCCATGTGGGCGGCGAGCTGCTTGGCGTAGCGGCCGGGGCGGTCGGTGGCGACACGTGCGGTGGAAATGGGCATGGGCGCTCCAGGGTCGGGGAGGGAACTTAGGGTCCCCTCACTCGCCCCACGCTAGCCCAGATACTGAGCTAAGCTCAACATATTTCCCGACCGCCGTCGGCCGACCACCGAGAGCGCCGGACCCGGTCGCTACGCTTGGCCGGACCCCAGCCGAGGAGACCGCCGATGACCACCACGCCGACCGACGACCCGGCGGGCCCCTCCTCCGACCCCCGGCCCGGCTCCCTCGACTCTCCGCCCGACTCCCCCCACTCCGCCGACTCCACCGACTCCACCGCCGAACTGGCGGACGCGATGACCCGGGCGATCAAGCGGATCCGCCGCCAGACCGGCCGGCGGCTGGAGCCGTACGGCATCACCCCCGGCCAGGCCCGGGCGCTGCGCACCCTCGCCCACGTACCGGGCTGCGAGACGCCGGACCACGCGATGCGGTTGAGCGACCTCGCCGACAAGCTGCACATCGCCCCGCGCTCGGCCACCACCGTGGTCGACGCGCTGGAGGAGGCCGGCCTGGTCGAGCGCAGCCCCGACCCGGCCGACCGGCGGGCCGTGCGGATCCTGCTGACCGAGGCCGGCCGCGCGGCGGTGGAACGGATCGGGCAGGTCCGGGACGAGGTGGCGCAGGAGTACTTCGGTGAGGTCAGCCCCGCCGACGAGGAGGTGCTGCTGCGAGTGCTGCGCTCCGCCGAGGCCCGGTTCCTCGCAGCCGGGCCGCCGCGGCGCTCGACGCCCCCGGACGCAGCGCGGTGATCCCGATCCCGGCGATCACCAGCAGCGCGGCCGCGGCGGCCGTCGGGCTGACCCGCTCGCCGAGCAGCAGCCAGGCCGAGGACATCCCGAACACCGGCACCAGCAGCGAGTAGGGCGCGACGGCGGTGGCGTCGTAGCTGCGCAGCAGGAAGCTCCAGGCGACAAAACCCAGCAGGGTGGAGACGAGCCCGACGTAGCCGATCGCGCCGAGCCCGGCGGGGGTGATGTCGCGCAGCGCGCGCAGGTCCGCCTCCGGGCCCTCGACCAGCAGGGACAGGCCGAGCAGTGGCAGCGGCGGGACGGCGCTGACCCAGACCATCCAGCGCAGCGCGTCCGGCGGCGCCGCCTTGCGGGTCAGCACGTTGGCCAGACCCCAGGCGACGGCGGCCAGGACGACCAGCGCGAAGGCACCCAGCGGGCCGCCGGCGCCCTGGTCGTACGCGCTCAGCGCGATGCCCGCGAAGGCGATCGCCAGGCCCAGGAGCCGGTGCCCGCCGGGGCGTTCGCGCAGCAGCACGGCGGCGAACAGCGCGGTGAAGCCGGCTTGCCCCTGGAGCGCCAGGGAGGAGAGGCCGGCGGGCATCCCGGCGTGCATGCCGAGGAAGAGCAGCCCGAACTTGACCACCCCGAGGACCACGCCGACCGCCACCACCCAGCGCCAGGCCACCTTGGGCGGGCCGACGAAGAAGACTGCCGGCACGGCGACGACGGCGAACCGCAGGGCGCAGAAGAGCAGCGGCGGGAAGTTGTCGAGGCCGACGTGGATCAGGACGAAGTTGAGGCCCCAGATGGCGGCCACCAGGACGGCCAGCGCGATGTGGGGCGCGCTCATGCCCGTACCGCTCGTGCCCGCGCTGCTGCTCGTGCTCGTGCTGCTGCCGCTCGTGGTCGTGCTGCTCGTGCCGCTCGCGGCGGCGGGTGTCGCGGTCATGGGTCGAGCATGGTGGTGCGGGACTGTGTAGCACCAGCGATGAATACTGAAGAGGACACTTTAGGATCACTGCATGATGGATCTGGGGCGTCTGCGGGCGCTGCACGCGGTGGCGGTGCACGGCTCGGTCGGCGGGGCGGCGGCCGCGCTCGGGTTCACGCCCTCGGCGGTCTCGCAGCAGATCGCCAAGCTGGAGCGGGAGACCCGGACGGTGCTGCTGGAGCGGCAGGGCCGGGGCGTGGTGCTGACCGACGCGGCGCGCGAGCTGGCCGCCACCGCACAGACCGTGCTGGGGCTGGTGGAGCAGGCCGAGGTACGGCTGGAGGAGCAGCGCGGCCAGGCGGTCGGCCGGCTGCTGGTGGCCGCGTTCGCGTCCGGTGCGCGCGGGCTGATGCCCGGGGTACTCGCCGATCTGCGGCGGCGCTGCCCGGAGCTCGACGTGCGGCTGCTGGAGCGCGATCCATACCCGGCGGCCGATCTGGTGGCCCGGGGCGAGGTGGATCTGGCTCTGGTGCAGGACTGGCCGACCGTGCCGCTGCCGGTGCAGGACGGGGTCGCCCGGATGGACCTCGGTACGGACCCGGTGGACCTGCTGCTGCCCGCCGGCGACGAGCTGGCCGCGCTCGACCCGGTGCCGGTGGAACGGCTGTGCGGGCAGCGCTGGATCAGCGTGCCGCCGGGCAACATCTGCCACGACTGGCTGGTCCGCACCCTGCGCGAGGCCGGTGAGGAGCCGGACGTGCGCTACCAGGTCGGCGAGTTCGAGACCCAGATCGCGCTGGTCGCGGCCGGTCTCGGGATGGGCCTGGTGCCGAGGCTCGGACGGGGGCCGCTGCCGCCCGGGGTGACGGCCCGCCGGGTGACGCCGGAGCCGAGCCGCCGGGTCTTCGCGCTCTGGCGCTCCCAGGCCTCCCGGCGGCCGGCCATCACGGAGGCGCTGGCCTCGATGCGGAAGTGCTGGGGTCGGCTGCAGGAGCAGGAGCAGGGGCGTACGGGGACGGGGCAGAGCCGGCGGTAGCCCTCGGCAGCCCCGGCCCCGGCCCTCGGCAGCCCCGGCCCCGGCCCTCGGCGGCCCCGGTCGCCTCAGCGGTCCTACTTGGCGAAGCCGAGCACCAGCCACATGAAGCCGACCCCGGCGACGGTGCACAGCAGGGTGCTGCGCGAGGGGTGCGGGCTGTGGGCTTCGGGGAGGATGTCGGAGGTCGCCAGGTAGAGCAGGAAGCCGGAGAAGAAGCCCAGGTAGAGGCCGAGCATGTGCTCCGGGATGGTGAACGCCAGGGTGATCGCGGCACCGGACACCGGGGCCACCGCGTCGGCCGCGAGCAGCGTCAGCGCCCGCCGCCGGTTGTTCCCGTACAGCCGGGTGATCGTGTACGTGTTGAAGCCGTCCGCGAAGTCGTGTGCGACGACCGCGATGGCCACGACCGTGCCGACCGTGGTGCCGGCCTGGAAGGCGGCGCCGATCGCGAAGCCGTCCATCACGCTGTGCCCGACCAGGGCCAGTGCGGCGGTCAGCCCGACGCCCTGGTGCCCGGCGGTGTGGGCGTGTCCGTGGTGGTGGCCGCCGTGGGTGTGCTCGGCGTACTCGCCCTCGTGGCCGCGGTGGATGGCGACCGCGCGTTCGACCACGTGGATGGCAAGGAAGCCGGCCGCGAACATCAGCAGCGCCTGCGGCACACCGTGCACCTCACCCGGCGCCTGGTGGATCGCCTCGGGCAGCAGGTCGAAGGCGACCACGCCGAGCATCAGGCCGGCCGCGAAGCCGAGCACGAGGTGGCGGCGGTCGCCCGTGCGCTGGGCGACGAAGCCGCCGATCAGCGTCATCAGGAACGCCCCGGCGGCGACCAGGACGGCGGTCATCGGGCCGTCTCCGCCGCAGGTGCGGCCGGTTGGCCGGTGCCGCCGTGTGGTCTGCCGAGCGCTCTGCCCATTCCTCTCCCCCTGGGGTCCGCCCGTGACCGGGCCGACCGCCGACCGTACCGGACGGCCGTTCGACTCTTGTCGACCGGGGTGCCGGGCGCGGACGGGGCCCGCTCCTCAGCCTCGGTCCGGGCCTGGTGGGGCGCCCGCCGGATGGGCCGTCGGGGTGGTCCCGGCAGGTGGGGACGGTCAGCGGCCGGCGGCGAGCGGCAGGCCGAGGTGGGTGCGGGCGAGTTCGCGGACTCCGTCGCCGTCAACCAAGTGGATGTGGCGGTGGCTCTCGTCGGCGGTGAGGTCAAGGGCCTCGTCGGTGAAGCGGCCGGTGGTCAACCGCAGGCCGCGCTCGGCGGACTCCTCACGGACCGCCTCGGCCAGCGTGGTGATCTGCTCCGCGGTGACCGGTTCGGGGCCCCGGGAGGCCCAGACCACCCAGCGGCCGGGCAGCGCGCTGCCGGGGGCGCCCGCGCCGGTGGCCACCAGCCCGGCCGGTCCGCGCAGCCGGACGCTCCAGTCGGCGATCCCGCCCCGGGTGAGCAGGTCGCGCACCAGTTGGGCGAACTCGTTGGCGGACAGGTCGGGCGCGGCCGGCACCGTGGCCCCGGCCTGGGCGGCCGGCTGGACGCCCGCCCGGTCGTACGGGTCCGGGGTGACGGCGGCGCCGAGCTGACGCAGCCGGACGAGGGCCTCGTCCTGCTCGGAGTCGGCGTAGACGCCCTCGTCATCGCGCTCCTCGTACGCGGTTTCCGGCGGCAGCAGCCGGGTGCGGGCCAGCGCGTCGCGGTCGGCGTCCACGCTGACCAGGCAGAGCGGCTCGGCCGCGCCGGGCTCGCGCAGCCACCCGTTGAGGACGACGCCGGCGAGTATCTCGTCGGTGTCGACGGCGTCGGCGGCCTGTAGGGCACGCAGGGCGAGCCGGGCGACCAGTCGCAGGTAGTCGGTGGCCCGGTCGGCCGGCGGTCGCGACACCGGGACGATGTCGCCGTCCGGGGCGAGCCGGTAGCCGGTGAGCGAGGGCACCAGGTCGAGCGGCGGCAGGTCGAGGTCCAGCACGGCGGTGCGGGTGAGCGGGCGGAACACCGCCCGGCAGGGGGCGGGCAGGTCCTGGGTCGCGGTCTCGGCGGCGGCCAGCGCCCGCTCCAGCAGTGACTCCACGGCGGCCGGCTCGGCCAGCCGGTAGGCCCGTCGGCACTCCTCCAGGCTCTCGTTGTACTCGCGCACGGCGCGGGCGCGGGCCTCCTCGGCCGCCTCGTGGGCGCGCCGGGACTCGTCGGCGGCCGGGCTGCCGGCCTCGGCCCGACGGGTGCGCCACTCCCGCAGGGCGCGCTGGTGGGCGAGCCGGGCCTGGGCCAGTTCGCGCTGGTAGCCGGAGTCCAGCAGGCGCCGGGACGGCCCGCTCTCGGGGTCGGCCGAGGCAGGCTCGGCGGGCGTGAAGTCCTCCCAGCGGGGCTCCGGGACGTCGGCGACGCCGGGGCCGTCGGCCGGGTAGGGGCGGGCCTCGTAGTGGCGCAGCTGGCTCTCGAAGTCCATGGCCGAGACGGGCAGGGCGGCCCGCCGCAGCAGGTCGGTCAGCCGGTCGTGCTCGGCCCGCACGGTGACCGTGCGGTGGTGGGTCAGGGCGGCGGCCCGGGCGTGCGCCGCGACGGCCTCTTCCGGATCGACCGAGCCGGGGTCGGCCGTGCCCGGGTCGGCGGCGTCGGGATCGGCGCCGCCGGCGGGGCCCGGGACGGACGGGCCGTCACCGGCCGGGCCCCCGCCGGGGCGACCGGTGGCGGCGCCGTCCGGCGCCGGGGACTCGTCGACACCGAGGTCGCGGAAGACCGAGGCTAGGAAGCCCGGTTGGGGAACCCGGACGGTGGTGGTGCCGTCGGACCGGCCGTCTGCTGAGTGCTGCATCGGTCGTCGTTCCCCCATGCTCGTCCGGCGCCTGCCCGGGGCGGTCGGCGAACCCGCGGACCCACCCCCTGCCGGACATTGTCCACCGAACGGGCGCGGCGGTCAGCCAAGCCGGTCAGTTGGTCCGGGTGTTGGTCAGGTGCAGACCGATGTAGCCGACGTAGATCCGGCCGCTGCCGGAGCAGTCGTCCAGGTAGTGCAGCCGGGGCGCGGTGCGGCCGCCGCCGATCCGCAGGTGCGCGCCCATGAACGCGCGCCGGGAGGCGTCCACGCATTCCGGCACCGGCAGCATCCGTTCGCGCTTCCACTTGGTGTGGCTGAACACCGTCCGGGACTCCCCTCGCACGGCCTTGCGGGGCGGGAAGCGGTGGCAGCCCGTCGGGGTGTGCTCGCACCACTGCTTGAAGTCCCCGCCGGCCGTGCCCCGCACGGCCGCCTCGGCGTACTCCTGAAGGGCGGTCAGGCCGTCCCAGGCGAGCCGGGCCCACCCGGCGCCGGTGCGCTGGAGCTCGTCCAGGGCGAGTGCGGCCTTCTGGTCCCCGGTGAAGCTCAGCAGCGGGAACTCGCCCAGTCTGGCGATGAGTTCGGTGAAGCTCTCGGGTTTTCCGCAGCGCTCGGCGGGCTGGGCGACGGCGCGCTGCCCGAGGGCCGGGCCGGTGCCCGACGCGGTGCAGTGGCGGCCGGTCAGGGAGCGGGCCCCGGGGCGGAGCCGGCCCTCCCGAGCGTCCCGGGTGTCGTGGCCCTCCCGGCTCTGCCCCCGCTCGCCCCCCTCTCGGCGGTCACGGCGGTCACGACGCTCCAGGCGCAGGGTGCGCCGGACCTGCTCCAGCTCGTCGGCCCTGGCCTGCTGATCGGCGCGGTCCTGCTGCTCCTCGTGGGCCAGGTCGGCCAGTTCGGCTCGGACGACGGCCTGCCCGGCGGCCGGGCGGAGCGGCGGCGGGACGCGAAGCACCGGGACGGCCGCCAGCGGCGGCGGCAGTGGCTGGTCGGCGGCGAGGCGGCGCGGTTCGCGGGCGAGCAGCCCGGCGGCGCGGCGCGGGTCCTCTTCTATTCGGCCTCGGGCGAGCACCGGATGCCGCGCGCCGTCCTGCCGGGAGGCCGGGTCGACCTCGGGCAGGTAGGTGCGCACCGCCCCGCCGTATACGGTGTGATACTCCAGCGCGACGTTGAACCCGGTGCGGGCGCCGGGATCCAGCACGTAGGCGGTGGCGAGGCCGGGCAGCTGGTGGCAAAGCGGGCCGACCACGTCCTCCACCCAGCGGTCGAGCGGGAGGTTCACCGGGACGCTGGCGACCACGGTGGGCAGCCGGCGTTCCGGGTCGCACAGCTCGTCGATCAGGGCGTCCACCCCGTCGGCCGTGATCACCCGGGGTGCGGAGTGGACCGCGGCTGGGCCGTCGGTGGCGTCAAGCAGCGGCAGCAGCGAGCGGGCCAGCTCGGGCACCGGCACCCGGCACGGGGTCCGCACGCCGCTGCCGGTGCTGTGCGTCTCGGCCTCCAGCCGGACCCAGGTGAGGCCGTCGGCGCCGGTGGCCACGGTGAGCGTGAGCTGCCGGGTGCCGTGCGGGGCCGGGGTGCGCAGGCGGCGGCGGTCGTAGCGGCCGGCGCCCGGGCCACCGCGCAGCGGGCCGTGGTCGCGGTCGAGCAGGACGCGCTCGCCCAGGCGCAGGCGCTCGGCGAGGCCCGGGCCTTCGGGGGGCGGTGCGGCGAACGCCGGTGCGGCGGGGGGTTGCCCGGCGAAGGGTTGTCCGGCAAACGATTGGCCGGTGAAGGGCCGACTGGTGAACGATTGGCCGGTGAGGGGCCGGCCGGCGGGGGCGTGAACGGCCGGCGGGGGCTCCTCGCAACCCTCCTGCTTCAGCCAGGAGGCGAGCTGTTCGTCGGCCAGGGCGAGCGCCTCGGCGTGCGGGAGGGCCGTGGTGACGGTCATCCGGTAGGGCGTCGCGGGACCGCGCGGGCCGGGGAGATCGGCACCGGCATGCGAGCGGGAGCGGTTCGAGGTCGGGCGAGTCGAGGTCGAACGGTCTGAAGTCCAGCGGTCTGAGGTCATGCGCATACCTCCGTGGTGCGGGGTGGGGTCCTGTGTCCTCCATCGATGGGTTTCGTCCGGTTCTGCCGGATCCTTGCCCAGGAAACGCCACGGCCCGGAGCGGAAGTTCCAAGTCCGGGCCATGACCCTACGTTCGGGTGAATCTGTTCAAGCCGTCTTCCGCATGGCGCGGAGCCTGGGCTACGCGACGCCGCCCGTGCGAGCGGTGCGGGCGACGCGTACGGGCTGTCCCGTCCGGATCCTCCGGAACCTCACTCAGGCTCCGGCAGGCCCGGCTGAGCTGCGGCTCCAGGCGGGTTCCGTGACCGGTACGGCCAGCGGACAGCCCGCCGGGGCGGCGTAGTTCGCGATCAGTACCACGGGTTCGGTCCCGAGGTTGCGGCCGAGGTGGATGTGGACCGGCCCCGCCTCCTCGACCAGGGAGTCACCGGCACGGCTGACCTCGACCCGGCCGTCGTGCAGGGTCCGGGTCAGCGTCCCGGAGAGCACCACCACGTCGACCCGGCCCGGGTGATAGTGCCAGCCGGTGTCGGCGCCCGGAGGCAGGGTGATGGTCTGGACGACGGGCATCGCGACGGCTTCCTGGAGGCGTCCTGAGGTTGCCGGGCGGCGCCTGGCCGATGGCCGGTTCAGCCTAGGGCAGGCCCCTCGGGACACCCAAACGGGCCGGCGGCGATGTGGCCGGATGTGTGTCCCAAACCAGGCGCGCCGACTGCGCCCACCGCACCGACCCGCCCATCGACCCCGCCCGCCGACCCCGCCCGCCGACCCCGCCGGGCGGCGCTGCCGGGCGGGACCGTCAGACCGGCACCTCGACGTAGGTGCGACCGGCCGGGATCCCCGTCGCGGTGCCCCCGGTCGCCTCGGCCAGCCAGGTGTGGAAGGCCGCCACCTCGGGTTCCGGCACGCCCACTTCGATCCGCACCCCGGCTGCCTCGTACGCCAGGTCGCTCACCGTGTACCCGGCCGCCCTCAGGTCGTTCTCCACCCGCCCGGCCCGGACGTGGTCCACCGTCACCGCGAGCAGCGCGACCGGCCGTCGCTCCAGCAGGCCGATCCCGTCCACCGCTTCCGACACCGCGTTCCCGTACGCCCGCACCAGGCCGCCCGCACCGAGCTTGATCCCGCCGAAGTACCTGGTGACCACCGCGACCGTGTCGGTCAGGCCGCGTCGGCGCAGCACCTCCAGCATCGGCACCCCGGCCGTGCCGCCGGGCTCGCCGTCGTCGCTGGAGCGCTCGCGGCGCTGCTCGTCGCCGACCACGAACGCGGTGCAGTTGTGCCGGGCGTCCCAGTACTGCTTGCGGATGCCCGCGATGAAGGCCTGCGCCTCCTCCTCGTCGGTGACCCGGGCGAGGTGGCAGATGAACCGGGACTTCTTGATCTCGATCTCGTGGCTGCCGGCCCGCCGGATGGTGAGGTACGGCCTGGCGGTGGGCTCCGGCGTGGCGGACATGACGCGGTGGTTCTCCCGGGAACGGCGAAGGCTGGCGGCGCGCGCCCCGGGTTGCCGGGGCGGCACCGCCAGCCTAGTTGGCGCGCGGGCGCAGCGATCAGCGGCCGCGGGGTCGGCGACCCGGGAACGTCGGTTCCGGGGAACGATCGTTCTCGGGAACGGTCGTTCCCGGCGGCAGCGGCCTCGGTTCAGCGGCCGGACAGGGCGTCCAGTTGCTCGCGGTCCAGGCCGGTCAGCGCGGTGACCTCGGCGAGGTCGACGGCTCCGCAGTCCAGGCCGCGCAGCAGGTAGCCGCTGAGCGCCCGGGCGGTGGCCGGCTCGTCCATCACGTCGCCGCCCGCCTTGGCGACGTAGGCGGCCAGCCGGGCGGCGGCGGCCGCCAGGCCCTCGCGGTAGAAGGAGTACACCGCGACGTAGCGGGTCGGCAGGTGCGCCGGGTGCATGTCCCAGCCCTGGTAGTAGGCGCGGGCCAGTGAGCGGCGGACCAGGTCGTGGTGGAGCTTCCAGGCGGCGTGCACCTGCTCGGTGGAGCCGGTCGGGATGACGTTGGTCGAACCGTCGGAGAGCCGGACCCCGGTACCGGCCGCGGCCACCTGCATGACCGCCTTCGCGTGGTCGGCGACCGGGTGGTCCATGCTCTGGTGGGCGGCGCTGACGCCGCAGGCCGCGCTGTAGTCGAAGGTGCCGTAGTGCAGGCCGGTGGCGCGGCCCTCGGCGGCCTCGATCATCCGGGCGACGGTGGCCCGGCCGTCCGGGCCGAGGATGGCCTGGGTGGTCTCGATCTGGATCTCGAAGCCGATCCGGCCGGCGGGCAGCCCGGCCCGGCGCTCGAAGTCCTCCAGCAGCCGGACCAGCGCGGTGACCTGCTCGGCGTAGGTGACCTTGGGCAGGGTCAGGACCAGGCCCTCCGGCAGGCCGCCGACCGCCGGCAGGGTGGCCAGGAACAGCTCCAGGGTGCGGATGCCGCGGGCGCGGACCGCCGCCTCCATGCACTTGATCCGGATGCCGATGTACGGCGGGGCGCTGCCCTCGGCCACGGCCGCGGCGACCAGTCCGGCGGCCCGGACGGCGGCCGCGTCCTCCTCCGCGTCGGGGCGGGGGCCGTAGCCGTCCTCGAAGTCGATCCGCAGGTCCTCGATCGGCTCGCGCTCCAGCTTGGCGCGGACCCGGGCGTGCACGTCGGCGAGCAGTTCGTCGTCGGCGACGCCGAGGGCGCGGGCCAGCTCGCTGGGGGTGCCGGCGTGGGTGTCGAAGGTCGCCAGGGCCTGACGGCCCCACTCCCGTACGGTGTCGGCGGCGAAGGCGTCGGCCGGAACGTAGACGGTGTGCACCGGCTGCCTGGTCCCGGAGTCGCCCGGGTAGCGGCGCGCCAGGTCGGCGTCGACCGGGGCGAGCAGCGCCTCCACGGCGGCTCGGGCGGCAGCGGAGAAGGAGGCCCCGTCCGTCGGCCCGCTTCCGTCGACCTCGACCTGCGACATCCGCACTCCTCCACGCCGAACCAGCACTTCAACAATTTGTTGAGGTGAAGGTAGCTTCGGCGAGGTCGGGCGTCAATGGCCGACCGAGCGCTGGACGGCGGGCCCCGCTCCGGTCAGTCCCTCCCGGCGGCGGCGTAGCGGTCGCGCAGCTCCGGGTACAGCTCGGCGACCTCCTTGGGGTGGACCGAGCCGTCGGGGCCCTTGCCCGCGACGCCGTACTCCCTGGTCAGCCAGTCGGCGAGGCGCTGCGGGTCGGGCTGGTGGCCGTGGTTGTCCATGTACGTGACGAGTGCCTCGTAGGCGAGGTCCGGGTCGAGACGCGAGGACGCCGGGAGGGGTTCGGACTGCCCGGCTTGGACGGGCTCCTCGGCCGGAACCGGCGCGTCCGGCTGGGCCGAATGCTCCGACTGCCGGGCCTCGCGGGGCTGCTGGTGCTGCTGCTGCGGCTCGACGGGTCGGCCCGCCTGCTGCGGGGCGGCCGGGTGCTGGGCCTGCGGCTGGGACGCGGCAGCGGGCACAGCGGCAGGGGAGGCAACGGCAGGGACGGGCTCCTCCGCCGACGGGCGCGGGGGCTTGAACCAGGGCGAGGCCTGGCCGGGCACCCGCCCGCCCGGGGCGGCGTCGGCAGGGTGACCGGTGGTACGGACCGGGCGCTCGGTCCAGACGTTCAGCTCCTCGTGGCGCGGCTGCGGGGCCGCGTCCGGCGCCTCCTCCGGCTCCTGCGCGGCACGCAGCCGGACCGCCGCCAGCTTCGCCAGCATGGGCGCGGCCACCTCGGCGGGCAGCGGTGCGACGGCGGCGGGGGCTTCCGCCTGGGGCTGGGGCTGCTGGGGCTGGGCTTGCTGGGGCTCGGGGGCCTGCCAGGCTTGCTGGACCTGCTGGACCTGCTGAGTGTGCGGCGCCTGCTGCGTGGGCTGCAGCTGCTGCGGCGGACCGGCCGGGGCGGCTCCCGCCGGAGCGATGGCGGCGGTGCGGCCCTCCTGGGGCGCGAGCCCCTGCGGCTCCTGCACCGTCAGGGCCTCCTTGGCCTCGCGCTCGCGGCCCTCGTCGTCCAACCGGTCGAGTAGCGCCGGGTCCAGCGGTACGCCGAACTTGGCGAGCTTGAGCGGCAGCAGCGCCTGTATCGGCGCCGAGCGGCGCCAGCCGCGGCCGTAGCGGAAGCGCAGCTGCGCCCGGTAGACCAGTCGGTTCTGCTCCAGCCGGATGACCTCCTCGTAGGAGCGGAGCTCCCAGAGCTTCATCCGCCGCCAGAGCCGGAAGGTCGGCACCGGGGACAGGAGCCAGCGCATCACCCGGACCGATTCCATGTGGCGGTCCGCCGTGATCGCCGCGATCCGGCCGACCGCGTGGCGGGAGGCCTCGACCACGACGACGAAGAGCACCGGGATGACGGCATGCATCCCCATGCCGAGCGGGTCGCCCCAGGAGGCGGCCGCGTTGAAGGCGATGGTGGCGACGGTCAGCAGCCAGGCGGTCTGCCGCAGCATCGGGAAGGGGATCCGCAGCCAGGTCAGCACCAGGTCGAGCGCGAGGAGCACGACGATGCCCGCGTCGACGCCGATCGGGAAGGCGTAGGAGAAGGCGCCGAAACCTTTCTCCAGGGCCAGCTCGCGCACCGCGTTGTACGAGCCCGCGAAACCGATGCCCGAGATGAGGCAGGCGCCGGCCGCGACCAGGCCGAGCAGGCCCCGATGGGCCTTGGTGAGCGTTGGGCGTGCCATTACGTCTATCAACCCCTGGATGTCGGCTGCGGCCGTACGCTGCCTCGACTGCCGGTTCCCGCTGGTCGGGCCGCCGGACGGCTGAGCAACCTCCGGGCTCGGCCCACCGGAGTTTACTCGTACACCTGTTTAAGCGTTCCCGCAGCCTGGGGTGTCACTGGCGGCGGCACAACAGAAGTCGCGGCCCGCGTCGACCTGCCCCTCCGGACCGGCCGGACCGTCAGCTGCTCTGCCCCGCCGTCCCGTTGAGGTAGGCCAGCACGGCCAGGACCCGGCGGTTGGCGTCCTCGTCCGGGGCGAGTTCGAGCTTGGTGAAGATGTTGGCGATGTGCTTGGCCACCGCGCCGTCGCTCACCGAAAGGCGGGCGGCGATCGCCGAATTGGAACAGCCCTCGGCCATCAGCTCCAGCACCTCGCGCTCGCGCGGGGACAGCCGCAGCAGCGGACCCGGCCGGCGCGAGGTGGTCTGCATCAGCTTGGCGATCACGTCCGGGTCCATCGCCGTCCCGCCCGCCGCCACCCGGCGGACCGCGTCGATGAACTGCCCCGCGTTGAACACCCGGTCCTTCAGCAAGTAACCGATCCCGCCGGTGCCGTCGGCCAGCAACTCCCGCGCGTACAGCTGCTGGACGTGCTGCGACAGCACCAGGACGGGCAAGCCCTGGATCTCCCGGCGGGCCTTGAGCGCCGCCTGCAGCCCCTCGTCGGTGAGCGTCGGGGGCAGCCGGACGTCGACCACGGCCACGTCCGGGCGGTGGGTGAGCAGCGCCTCCAGCAGCTCGGGCCCCGTCTCCACCGCCGCGACGACGGTGAAGCCGTGCGCTTCCAACAGCCTGATCAGGCCTTCGCGAAGGAGGTAGAGGTCCTCAGCGAGGACAACTCGCACGGCAACTCCAAGGTGATGGTGGTGGGACCGCCCGACGTGCTGTCGATGGCGAGGACACCGTCGAAGGTACCCAATCGCTTCTCGATTCCACGCAGTCCGGTCCCCCGCGAGGGATCGGCCACGCCCACGCCGTCGTCCGTCACCGTGACCCGCAGCAAGCCGGCCCGGTACAGGATGTCCACCCACACCTGGTCCGCCCCCGAGTGCTTGGCCGCGTTGGCCAGCAGCTCGCAGATGCTGAAGTACACGGCTGCCTCCACCGGTGCCGGCGGCCGGTCCGGCAGGCTGACGAACACCTCGGTCGGCAGCGCGCTGTCCAGCGCCAGGGCCCGGACGGCGTCGCCCAGTCCGCGCTCGGCGAGCACTGGCGGGTGGATGCCCCGGACCAGGTCCCGCAGCTCCTGCAGGGCCCGGGCCGAGGACTGCCGGGCCTCGGCGAGGAGCTCCCGCGCGGCCGCCTGGTCGGTGTCCATCAGGTGCTCGATGGTGCCCAGGGTCATCCCGATCGCGACCAGCCGCGCCTGCGCGCCGTCGTGCAGGTCCCGTTCGATCCTCCGCAGTTCGGCCGCCTGGTTGCCCACCGCGTCCGCCCGCGTCTCAGTCAACTCAGCCACCCGCCTGGTCAGCTGGGCGTTCGTCGCCCGGCCGTCCTGGTCCAGCACCCGGCGGGCCGCCTCCGCGTACGCACGCACCCCGAACGGTGCCGCGAGTATCCCGACGACGATCATGGCGACCCCGAACACGATCCTCAGCAGGATCGACTCCATGCGCGGGCTCAGCAGGCCGAACCCGTGCGTGGGCACCGACCCCGCCGGGATGAAGGTCACCCCCAGCACGAGCAGGGCGACCACCGGGCCGGCCAGGGCCAGCGTCAGGAAGGGGTTCACGGCCAACCAGGCCAACTCGCCACGGGTGGTCCGGTCCCGCAGGCCCCAGTGGGCCAGTTGCGCGTACTTCGCCACCGTCCGCGAGCGGTGATACGAGTACCCCGTCCACCAGTGCCCGCGATCGTCCAACTCCAGCCCCGGCCGCGGCTTGTACACCGCCGGCAGGCGTACGCCGAACCAGCGCTCCAGCTGCCCGCGCGTACGGTTCGCGGTGCGGCGGATGTTGGCGGCCGCCACGACGACGCCGACAGCCGCTGCCACCAGCAGGGCGAAGAAGACCTCCAGGTCGTACTCCTGCAGGAACTGGGACGTCACCACCCCCGCGAGGAGCGCGGCGCCCACCGGCAGCACCGCCCCCGGCACGGCGGCCAACACCACCACCACGAGCCGCGCCAGCCCCTCACCGCCGGCCGCGAAGGCCGCCTGGGCCCGAGCACGTACGGACGTGCCGCTCGTACGACTCACTGTTGTCACGGGAAGCTCCTGATGCCGGTACCGATCGTCCTCCATCAGCGTTCAGGAACCGCCCGCCAGGCACATTGGCCATGGCACCCCAATCTCCAGGTGGACCTAGGACTACCTGCCGGTGGTCGAAGCAACACCGGTTCATTGGGCTTACCTGAAAATGCGAAGAACCCCCATCCGGGATCCGGATGGGGGTTCTTCTGAAAGATTGTTCGGCGGCGTCCTACTCTCCCACAGGGTCCCCCCTGCAGTA
>NZ_JBITFB010000044.1:0-963 GCF_044455625.1 Kitasatospora sp. NPDC051164
TTCGGGGGGGGGGGCGGGGGGGGGGGCGGGGGGGGGGGCCCCGGGCCCGCCCCCCCCCGCGGGGGGGGGGGGGGGGGGGGTGGTGGGGGGGGCCCCCCCGGGGGGGGGGGGGGCGCCCCCACGGAGAGGGAGCCGGATCAGGCCGGTGGGGTGCCGTTGGGCCAGACGCAGGGCGAGCTGACGTCCAGCTGGAAGATGCGGCTCCCGTCGGCCGCTCCGTCCAGGACGGCGACGAAGTCGTCCTTGGGGTTCTTCATCTTCACCCAGCCGAGATGGGTGTCGGCCTCGACCTGTTGGAAGCCCCGCCCGGTGAGGTAGGTGCGGAAGGCGTCCGCCGCTTGTGTCCTGTCGGGCAGTGGGAGGTCCTCGAAGGTGGCGGACCGCCAAGTCTGCTTCCGGCCGTGCGGACCAACGTTGTTGAGGTCGCACTCCAGATCGCGGAATGGCGCCGGACTCGACACCGGCTTGATGGGCAGATTCGCCAGAATGTCTGTCTGGTAGCTGTCGATCAGTTTCTTCGCCTGGTCTTGCGTCATCGTGGGCTTTGACCGTTCCTTCGCCGTCTCCACCCCACAGGCGTTCAGGCCCAGCGTCGTGATCACCAGCACGGCTGTGACTGCGAACCTCTTGGCCAGTGACGGTGCTGTGGAAGCATGAATCCTGGTGCTCATGAGATCGGCTTTCCCGCGATGGCCTTTCCCATCGCGATGAGGGAGGCGCTGTTGTTGTCCCAGTACCCGCTGTGATCCGTTCCCGGGCTGGTGGGGATTGTCTGCGCGCCGAACTGGGGGACGCTCGGTGGGGAAGGCCGTGCCGAGGTGCGCGCCACCCGTACATGCGAGGCGAGTACGCCGTGGGGGGGCCCGGCGGGGGGGGGGGGGCGCCGGGGGGGAGACCGGGGGACCCCGGGGGGGGGGGGGGGACGCCCCCAACCCCCCCCCCCGGCGCGCGGCGCCGGCCCCC
>NZ_JBITFB010000044.1:973-72171 GCF_044455625.1 Kitasatospora sp. NPDC051164
GGGGGGCGCGGGGCGGGGGGGGGGGCGCGGGCGGGCGCGGGGGGCGCGGGCCGCCCCCCCCCCGGCGGGGGGGGGCGGCCCCCGGCCCCCCCCCCCCGCGCGCCCCCCCCCCCCCGACGGGAGAAGTCCGGTCAGACCTCGGTGGTGGCGGCGAAGGCCACGAACGCCGCCCAGGCGGCCGGCTCGAAGGCCAGCTGGGGGCCGCTCTTGTCCTTGGAGTCACGGACGTGGACGGTGCCGGGGGTCTCGGCGACCTCCACGCAGTTGGCGCCCTCGTTGCCGCTGTGGCTGCTCTTGAACCATGCCATCTCGGACATGCTCACCGCTCTCCCAGGATCTTCTCGATCAAGGCCAAGGACTCCCTCATGTTGAGCGCTTGCCCCCTGAGGGTGCCGTATCGTGCGGCCATCCTACGGACTTCTTCGGGGTCCGTGATGAGTCTATTGACGTGCTGGACCTCCACGTACGCAATCTGTGGACGGCCGGGCGGAGTGAGCAGGGTGAAGGGTCCGCCCATCCCGGCGTGCTCCGTGCTGTCGAGCGGAACCACCTGCATCTCAAGGCCCCTGATCTCCGCGACCTTGAGGATGTGCCGGAGCTGCCCCGCATGTACGTCCCAACCGCCCAGGGGGCGCCGCAGAACGCTCTCGTCGATCACCCAGGTCATCAGCGGCAGCGGCCACCGGGTGAGGATCTCCTGCCGCGCTCGGCGCGCTTCGACCCACTTCTCGATCTGTTCGACTGACAGCCAGGGTCGCCGCATCTCATAGAGCGCCCGGGTGTGCGCTTCGGTCTGAAGCAAGCCTGGGATGTCGAGCGTGCTGTAGTCGTGGATCTCCAGGGCCTTGGCTTCTTCCGTTGTGAAGGCCCTGTTGAACGCCGGGTGCCGCGTGGCCACTCGGATCTTCGCCTTCATCACGTCGTCCGCGACGGCCCTCAGCACTCCGCCCGCGTTGAGGAGGTCGTCGGCCATCGTCAGGAACTCGATCCTCGGCGTTCTCACGCCGCGCTCCATCGCGCCGATCAGGTCCTCGCTGTAGCCCGTCAGCTTGGCGAACTGCTTCTGCGTGAGCCCCGCCCGCTCCCGGAAGAGCTTGATCAGCTTCCCCACCGCGCTGTAGAACTCCGCGACCCCGTCGGAGTTCTCCGCCGTCTCGCCGTCGTCGGAGACCGTGCGTTCGACGCCACCCACGGCAATCACCCGCCCTTTCGATCGAATGATCCGGGCCACCCGACAGGCAGACCCTGCGCATCCGCACATGCACTCTCCGTACTCGCCGGATGCATGGTCAGGGTACGTCCGCGCCGTCACGCTTTTCTCCCATGACGACCGAAATCCCGCTCGACAGCCCGCGCAGCCACACCACCACGCTCGCCGCCTCGCCCAAGGGCGCTGCCATCTGCCGGCGCGTCGCCAGGCGTCAACTCACCGTCTGGCGGCTGAATTCGACGCACACCGAGCCGTTCCACGCGGCTCTCCTCATCGTCGCGGAGCTGGCCGCTAATGCGACTACGCACGGTCGTGTTCCGGGGCGCGGCTTCGAGCTGCACCTCGCGCTCACCACTACCGCGCGCCGGGGCACCACCCTGCGCATCGAGATCAGCGATCCCAGGGGAGACAGGCTTCCTGTCCTCCCCGCCGTCCTCACCCCCACCGCGCAGTCAGGGCGGGGTCTCACCCTCATCGATGCCCTCTGCGACCGCTGGGGCACCATCCCCCGCCACCCCAACTCCAAGACGGTCTGGGCGGAGATCGACCTCACTGGTGCCCGATGAGGACCGCGATAACGAAGAGGAGTGGGAAGTCGGCCGGGTCGACTTCCCACTCCTCCGTCGGATGCCTCAGGTGGCCCGGACTGGGCGGACTTCGACCAGGTCGCCCGGGGCGGAGGGCATGCGGCGGGCCCAGGTGATGGCTTCCGCCTCGTCGGCGACGTCGATGACCCAGATGCCGCCCAGGTGTTCGTGGCCCTCCCGGTACGGTCCGTCCGAGACCGGGGCTCCGGAGGCGCCGCCCGGCACTACCAGTCGGGCACTGCAGCTGCGGTGCAGCCCGCCGCCGTACCGGACGGCCACCCCTGCCTCGTGCATGTCGCGGCCGAATCTGGCGTGGGCGGCGTCGAGTTCGGCCTCCTCGGCCTCGGTCAGCCCGTTCCAGACCCGCTCGTCGCCGTGGATGAGCAGGGTGTATTCCATGATCCTCAGTTCTCCGTTCCCACCGGCCGGTTGGTCCGCGGGGGTCCGTCGCAGCGACGGACCTCCACCCGGCCTGATTCGCTGACCGGCAGTTTCGCCGCCCAGCCGAGCGCCTCCTGGTCGGAGGGCACGTCGATCACCCAGAGGCCGCCGACCTCCGGTACGCCGTCCGCTGCCCGGGCCTCGCCTTCGGCGGCGGCGGGCCGGGCGAGCCGCGCGCCGTAGGCGATCCGTACGCCGGCTTCGGCGAGCTCCCGGCCGAAGGCGCGGTTGGCGGTGAACCGCGCCTCGCGTTCTTCGGGTGTCATCCGGTCCCAGTCCGTTTCCTGGCCGTAGACCAGCAGTGCGTACTCCATGCGTCCCCTCCCCGGGAAGAACGGCCTACATCTGGCGGCTGGCGAGTCGGGCGAACAGTCCGTCCCGGTCGGCCAGCAGTTCCTCGTACCGGCCCTGTTGGACGACCCGCCCCTGGTCCATGACGATGATCCGGTCGGCTTCGGCGACGGTGGAGAGCCGGTGGGCGATCACCACGCGCGTCGCGTTGAGCCGGCGGGTGGATTCGGTGACGAGGCGCTGGGTGGGGTTGTCGAGGGCGCTGGTGGCCTCGTCGAAGAAGACGATGCGGGGCCGGGAGACGAGTGCGCGGGCGATCATGAGGCGTTGCCGCTGGCCGCCGCTGAGGGTGCTGGTGCCTTCGGAGAGCACGGTGTTCATGCCCATCGGGAGGGCGGCGATGTCCTTGTCGATGCCGGCCATTTCGGCGGCGGCCCAGGCGTCGTCGAGGGTGTGGTTGGTGGAGCCGACGATGTTGGCCTTGATGTCGCCGGCCAGTAGTGCGCCGTGCTGGAGCACGACGCCGCACTGTCGGCGGACCGCCGAGACCTCCAACTCGCCGAGGTCCTGGCCGTCGTAGAGGACGGTGCCGGCCTCGGGCCGTTCGAAGCCGAGGAGCAGTCGCAGGACGGTGGACTTGCCGCTGCCGGACGGCCCGACGACGGCGACGAACTCACCGGGTTCGATGGTGAGGGTGACGTCCTGCAGGGCGGGCGGGCCGTCCTGGCCGTAGCGGAAGGTGACGTGGCTGAGGCCGAGGCGTCCGGAAAGGTCGCCCGGGTCGGCCTTGGTGTCGTCGACCTCGGGCTTCTCCTCGAGGATCGGGCGCAGCCGCTCGAGCATCGGGACGACGCCCATCGCGGTGACCGCGGCCGAGGTGAACTGGAGGCTGGAGGCGATCAGCAGGTTGAAGGCGGTGAAGAAGGAGAGGAAGACCGGGATCGGTACGCGGCCGTCCAGCGGCCCGGCGATCACGCCGAAGACGATGACCGAACAGACCAGCGGGAAGCCGGCGTTGAAGGTGGTGACGGCGTTCTGGACCCGGCGGGAGGCGGCGGCGAGGCCGCGCCCCTTGCCGAATTCGGCGGCCCACACCCCGAAGACCCGGTCCTCGGCTGCGGTGACCCGCAACTTGGGGATGGCGGTGAGCAGTTGGAAGACCCGGGCGGACATGGTCTGCTCGTGCGCGTACAGCCGGCGCTGCCAGCGGACCTCGAACCGGCCGGCGGCCAGGGCGAAGCCGCCGCCGACGAGGACGAGCAGGGTGGCCAGCCCGGCCAGCCGCAGGTCGTAGAAGAAGACCAGCACCAGGTTGGCGAGCCCGGTGAGCAGCCCGAGGGTTGCCGTGGTCATCATCCCGGAGAGGGTTTCCTGAGCGGCGCTGACGCCGAGCACGGTGGTGCCCAGTTCGCCGGTGGAGTAGTTGGCGAAGAACGGCGCGGGCAGGGACAGCAGCCTGGTCCAGACGCCGACTTGCATCGCCGCGGTGGAACGGCTTTCGATCCGCAGTACGGCGATGTTCTGGACGATGGACAGTGCGGCCACCGCCATCGCGGAGCCGATGACGACCAGCGCGCCTTCGGTGATCAGGTTGCGCTGGGCGTGGGCGACGAAGGTGCCGAGTACTTCGCCGGTCATCACCGGGACGAGCAGGCCGATCAGGGCGACAAGGGCGGCCATGCCGGTGAACATCCACAGGTCGCGCCGGTTGTTGCGCAGGCCGAACTTCAGCAGTCCGCCGACGGTCCGGACGGTGGCCGGGAGCGGCCGGTACAGCACGGTGGCCTTGTTCTGCAGTTCGGCGGCGACCTTCGGGGTCAGCGGGGTGACCTTGCCGCCCTCGGCGAGGACGTAGCCGTCGCCGAGGGGGAGCAGCGCGACGGGGGAGCCGGCCTTGCGGTAGCCGATCATCGCGCCGAGGTCGTGGTGCCACCAGCGGCCGTCCAGCCGGACGGAGCGGGTGCGGACGCCGGAGGCCAGGGCGATCGCCTGCAGCCGGTCGAGCCGGCGGTCGTGCCCGTTGCCGGAGACCGGGGCGGTGACGGTGTAGCCCTCGTGGGCGGCGACCAGCCGGGCGGCGGCCAGGGTGGGATCGTCGCCGGTGGCGTCGCCGATCCGCAGCCGGGAGGCGGTGTCGCGCAGGATGGTCTCGAAGCCGCGCGCGGAGTCGGCGAGGGTGCCGGCGTCGCGTTCGCGGCGGGCGGCGATGAGTTCGGTCTCGCTGTCGCGGCGGGTCCCGATCCGGCGGTCGACGGCGTCGAGCAGTCGGCCGCAGTGGGTGGCGAGGCGTTCCCAGAGGCCGCCTTCGTCGAGGAGTTCGCGCGGGGAGCGGGCCCGGACGGTGGCCGGGCCGGTGGCGACCAGCCAGTCCTTCTCGGTGAGGCAGAGTTCGGCGCCCTCGGCGAGTTCGCCGGCCGCGCAGCCGGCCGCGCCTTCGGGCGCCTCGACGGCGCCTTCCTCGACCCGGACCCACTGCAGGCCGTCCACGGAGCGCAGCGCCTGGCCGCGCTTGAGGACGGTCGGTTCGGCCGGGTCGAGCGGGGTGAACTCGCGGGGCGGCAGGGTGTCGCGCAGCGCGCCGGCCAGTGCGGTGAGGCCGCGGGCGAGCCCGGCGAGGAACTGGTCGGCGGCCTGCTGCTGTTCGCCTGCGGGCAGGGCCCGGACGGCGGCGCCGGCCGCGGTGCCGCATTCGCGGCCGCGGGCGGAGAGGCCTTCGACCCAGGTGGTGGCGAGGAAGGAGAGTTCGGCGCCGAGCACCGGGCGGGCGACGATGCCGCGGCGCGGTCCGGCGGCCGCGCCGGGTACCAGGGTGCCTGCCTCGATCCGGCAGAGGAAGTGCCAACGGCTCTGTGGTGTGCCGGAGTCGAGGCTGACGGCGAACAGGTCGACGGCGCCGGAGCGGACCAGCAGCATCCGCTCGGGGTCGTCGAGCACGAGGTAGCGGTCGGTCAGCGGTTCGACGGGTTCGGCGGCTTCGGTGAAGAACGGCGAGAAGACCTCCAGGGCAGTGCTCATGCGGCCACCTCGCTTCGCTCGGCAGCCGCTGCCGCGAAGTCGCACCTTCCGATGGTTCGCTCGCTCACAGCTCGTCCTCCTCCTCGCGGCGCGCGGACTCGATGAGCGCGGTGTAGTGCCCGCCCAGCGCCAACAGCTCGTCGTGGGTGCCTCGTTCGACGATCTCGCCCTGGTTCAGCACGATGATCTCGTCGGCGTCGCGGACCGTGGAGAGCCGGTGCGCGATGATCAGGCAGGCACAGCCGCGGCGGCGCAGGTTGTCCATGATCACCCGCTCGGTCTCCGGGTCGAGTGCGCTGGTGGCCTCGTCCAGGACCAGCAGGGTCGGTTCGGTGGCCAGGGCCCGGGCCAGTTCCAGGCGTTGGCGTTGGCCGCCGCTGAAGTTGCGGCCGCCTTCCAGGACCGGGCTGTGGATGCCGCCGGGCCTGGTCATCACGGTGTCGAAGACGGCGGCGTCGTGCAGGGCGGCGGTGACCGCCTCGTCGGGGACGTCGTCGTTCCACAGTGTGAGGTTGTCCCGGACGGTGCCCTCGAACAGCGAGATGTCCTGGTCGACGTAGGCCAGCGAGGAGGCCAGGACGGTCCGGGAGAGTTCCTCGCGGGGCCGCCCGTCGAGCAGGATCCGGCCCGACCACGGGGTGTAGAGGCCGGTCAGCAGCCGGCCGAGGGTGGACTTGCCGCTGCCGGAGCCGCCGACCACGGCGATCCGGCGGCCGGGGACCACGGTCAGGCTGAGGTCCTTGATGATCGGGTCGGAGAGCGGGCTGTAGCCGAAGCGGACGTTCTCGAACTCCAGGTTGCCGTCCAGCTTGGGCCCGGCGGGCGGCTCCGGCTTGGCGAAGGCGGCCGCGACCGGGTAGCGCTCGACGTCGTACAGCCGCTTGATGTCGGCGGTGACGTCCTGCAGCCGGCCGCCCAGGTTGGTGAGCTGGGTGACCGGGCGGCTGAGCGAGGAGAGCAGGGTCTGGAAGGAGACCAGGATGCCGACGCTCATCGCGCCGTCCACCACCCGCTGCCCGCCGACCAGCAGGATGAGCCCGCTGTTGAGGGCGGCCAGCATCGGCGGGACGACGGTGAGCACGGCGCTGGGGATGCCCAGCTTCTGCTTGGCGGTGACCACCTTGGCCAGGAAGCCGGCCCAGCGGCTGAACGCGTCCGGTTCGGCGCCGGTGGCCTTGACCGTCTCGATCAGCGAGAGGGTGGTGAAGGTGGTCGCGGTCAGGTTGCCGCGGTCGGTGCGCAGCGCGGCGACGGCGTCGGTGCGGGACCGGGCGACGGCCTGGAGGACGACGATGTTGAGCAGCGCCATGCCGACGCCGACGACGCCGAGCAGGATGTCGTAGCGGATCAGGATGGCCGCGTAGAACAGCACCAGGCCGAGGTTGATGACGGTCAGCGCGAGGTCGCGGGAGAGGATCTCGGCGACCACGTCGTTGCCGGACACCCGTTTGGCCACTTCGGCGGGGCGGCGCTGCAGGAAGAAGTCGACGGGCAGCCGCAGCAGGTGCCGGAAGAACCGGGCCGAGCTGACCAGCCCCATCCGGATCTCGATCCGCAGCAGGTAGTGCCGTTGGACGGAGGTCAGCACGAAGACGACCACGGCGGTGGCGGTCATGGCGGCCAGCAGCGGGAGGAGGTAGCCGCTCCCGCTGCCGGCCAGGACCCGGTCGATGAACACCCGGGTGTAGGCGGGGATCGCGATGCCGGGCAGCACCAGCAGCAGGCTGGCGAGCAGCACCAGCGGCATGGCGCGGCCGGTGGGCAGCCGGCGTTCCAGCAGGGCGCGGGTGATGCCGCCCTTGTCGCCGCCGGGTTCGAAGTCGGGGCCCTTCTCGAAGGAGAGCACGATCCCGGTGAAGCCGGAGTCGAACTCGTCCCACTCCATCAGGCGCGGGCCGCTGGCCGGGTCGTTGACCGCGACGACGGTGCGGCCGTACCGGGTGCGGATGCCCTCGACCACCATGAAGTGCTGGAAGGCCCAGAAGATGATCACCGGGCCGTCGAGGTCGCGGAGCTTCTCGGCCTCGGTCTGGTAGCCGCGCGCCTTGAGCCCGTACGTCCGGGCGGCGTTGAGCAGGGTGGAGGCGCGGGCGCCGTCGCGGGAGACGCCGCAGACGCCGCGCAGGTCCTCCAGCGGCACCCAGCGGCCGTGGTAGGCGAGGATCATGGCGAGGCTGGCGGCGCCGCACTCCACCGACTCCATCTGCAGGACGGTCGGTACGACGTGCCGCCAGCGCCGCGACGCGGCCGCCCGGGTGGGGCGGTCGCGGCGGCTCTTCCTCGGCTTCTTGCCCGGTGCGGGCTCCGGGGCGGTGGTCCGGGTGCTCTCCGGGATCGTGGCTGTCATCGGAGCCCCCCTCAGCGGCCGAGGATCAGGTTGAACGGCGTCTGCTGACCGACGTTGATCGTGGCGGTCACGGACACCTGGGTGCCGAGCGGGTTCGGCGGGCCGCTCTGCGAGGTCCAGGAGTAGCCGGTCGGGGTGTTCGGGTCGGGCATCAGGTCGACGACGACGAGTCGGGGCGCCTCCTTGCCCAGGTAGCGCTGGGCGGCGAGGTCGCCGCCGACCAGGCCGGACACGGCCTCCTTGGTGAGCGCGTACGGGCTGACCGAGCTGACGGTGCCGCGCAGCAGGCCGAAGGCACCGGCCGGGCTGGTGGAGACGTTGAGGTCGACCTGGTCGCCGGGCTCCAGCCCGACGGTGCGGGCCGCGGGCACGAAGACCATCGCGACCATGCCCTCCTGCGGGTCCTCGATCCGCTCGACCGAGACGACCGGGGAGCCGGGGGTGACGACTTGCCCGTCGGTGACCGACAGGCCGACCACCCGCCCGCCGAACGGGCTGGTGATCTCCCGGCTGTGGCCCTCGGCGTCCTCGATCCGGGCCACCGACTGGCCCTGCTTGACCTGGTCGGAGGGCCGGGCCAGGACGGAGCGGACCATCCCGCCGAACGGGCTCTGGATCATCGCGGTGCCGTGCGGGCGGGTCAGCAGGCCGGGGGCGTCGACGGTGATCGGGATGTTCCCGGCGAAGGTCCACAGCAGCGCCGCGGCCATGGTGATCATCACGACGAACAGGGCGATCCAGCCCCGCGGCGCGGCGAGCAGCGTGGGCGAGTCCAGCTCGTCCGGCTCGCGCATCCGCTGCAGGGCCTTGAAACGGAACTTCATCGTCTGGCTTCTCTCCGTGGGACGCCGACGTCCTGACGCAGCGTCGGGGGCCGGCTGCCGATCACGAGCTCACCGACGGTGCCCTCGGTGAAGTAGTCGATGCCGCTGGCCGCGGCGAAGTCGGCGGCGTCGCCGCCACCGAGGCCGCAGACCGCGAGGTCCATCGCGGTGCCGACCAGGTAGAGGGTCTGGTAGAGCGCGCCGACGTGCTTGAGGATCAGCGGGTAGGCGACCGTCTCGTACTTCCACATCACCCGGCCGAAGCGCGCGGTGACCAGCAGCACCACCTGCGGGTCGGCCTTCATCAGGCTCGACTTGCGGGCGCCGGCGACCAGTTGGGCGGTCGCCGCGTTGGGCTCGCTGACCAGCTCCAGCTCGTGCCGGTCGGTCGCGTAGTGCCACAGGCCCGGCGCGAGGCCGGCGCAGGAGGTGACCAGCGGGTACACCTCCAGCTCGTGCACCGCGCCGCCGCTCGGGTACGGCCGGTCGGCCAGTTCCTGGCCGTCGCCGCCGGTGAAGGTCTGCCGTCGGCGCATGGAGCGCCAGAGCAGTTCGCCGAGCCGCTCGACGGTGATCGGCGCCTGCTCGTCGTGGTCGCGCACCGAGCGGCGCTGTTCCAGCACCTCGGTGAACGGCCGGTCGGCCCGCGCGAGTTCGTCCGGGTCGGGGACGGGCAGGGCGACCTTCTCGCCGGGGAACGGCGCGGGCGAGGCCGGCTCCGGGGCGAACCGGTCGCCGAACCGGTAGGTGCCGCCGTACCCGGCGACCGTGGTGGGCCGGCGGGTGCGGGAGTGGAACGCGAGGTCGGCCGCCTGCCACTGGGCGAAGCGCTGCTCCTCGGCCTCCGGCTCGGCGCCGGGGGCCCCGTACGCCAGCAGGCCGGCCGCGGCGAACAGCCGCAGGGTCTGCCGGACGGCGTCCAGGGGCAGGCCGCCGGGCAGCTGGGCGAGGGCGGCGGGGCTGGTCCAGCCGGCCAGCGCGGCCAGCAGCCCGGCCGCCCGAGCGGTCAGCTGGACGGCCAGCGGGCTGCCCGGGGCGCGGACCAGCAGGGCGCCGTCCTCGGCCGAGGCGCAGGCGAAGCGGGACAGCTTGACCTGTCCGGTCGGGTCCGGCGTCGGCCCCGGCTCGGCGGCGCCGCGCCCGACGGGCCGCAGCCGGGCCAGCGGCTCGTCCGAGGCCTCGGAAGCCTCGGAGGGCTCGGTCACCAGGTGGACGGAGTGCTCCAGCAGCCCGGCGGTGCCGAGCCGGCGGCGGGTCAGCTGCCAGCGCAGCAGCCCGGCGTCGCCGTCCCGGGCCGCGACCAGGGCGGCCAGCTCCTCCTCGGTCTGCTCCCCGGCGGCCAGCGCGGCCACGGCCTCCAGGGCGCCGGGGGCGAGGTCGTTCAGGTTCAGTGCGCCGACGGGCGCGGTCAGCCGGACGGCGCGCGGGCCTAGCGGCGCGAACGCGCCGTCGGGGCGCAGCCGCAGCCGGCGCACCGTCCGGGTGGTCGCGGGCAGGTGGATCTCGTCCACGGCGGTGGTCGGCGCGGAGGTCAACGCGGTGGTCAGTGCGGTGGTCATGGTGTCAGCACCCGGCCGTTCCTAGAAGAAGACGTTCTTCGGGTTGAGCTGCTCCTCGGTGTGCGGCTGGGCCAGCCGGCCCTGGCGCACCGGCACGTCGTACAGCCGGCCGGGGGCGAGGCGGCGCCAGAAGTGGCGCATGCCGGGGGCGATCACCTTGACCACGCTGAGGTCGAGGTCGGGGCGGCTCTGGTCGAGCACGATCACCTCGACGCCGGCCTTGGCGGCCCGCTCGACGCAGTCCCGGACGTGCCCGGCCAGGTCGTCACCGACGAGCGGGGCGAAGTCGGCGAGGGTGCTGGCGGCCTGGTCGCGGGCGGGCAGCAGCCAGGGCTCGCTCGCGACGGTCGCGGTCTTGCACCACTCCAGGGTCTCCAGGTCGTCGGTGCGGTAGAGGGTGTTGCCCTCCTCGTCCCGGCGGTCGACGAACGGGAGGAACTGGTTGACCTCGGTGAGCGCGCGGATCGCGGCGATCCGCGGGTCCGGGTGGGCGCCGAAGCCGACCATGATGTCCTCGACCGCGTGCTTGCGCCGGGAGATGGCGGCGAACACCGGTACGCCGAGGTCGGAGGTGATGTCCAGGACCCACAGCTCGCGGTCGACCGAGGCGTAGAAGGCGCGCATGGTGTCCACGTACGGGTCGTTCAGCGAGTCGAGGTCGAACTCGGGCTGGGCGAGCCGGTTGTACCACCACAGCGCCACCGCGTCGCGCTCGACGACCTCGCAGAAGCCCTGGAGGATCGCCTCCTCAAGGGTGTTGCCGCTGGCGCAGCCGTTGGAGTCGCCGACGCAGTAGAAGTGCTGCTGCAGGTCGGGGTGGCCGTACCAGGCGTAGCCGGAGGGGACGAGGCGCTCGGCGTCGTGGGTGAGCGACCAGGCGCGGGTCCAGTCCAGTTCGACGTCGGTCGGGAACGGGTCGGGCACCAGGTGCAGCCGGTGGTTGGGGTCGGCGTTCCACGCGGTGCGGCCGGCGAACTGCTCCTCGGAGAACTGCAGCAGGGCGTCCATGTGGACGGCGACGGCCGGGTCGAGGTCGCGGTAGGCGGCGCGCACCACCGGCTCCTCGCCGCGCCAGACCGCCGAGTAGCGCTCGATCGCCTCGCAGATCGCGCTGACCTTGGCCTGGATCTCGGACCGGCCCTTGCCGCCGCTCTGGCCGCGCATGTTGCGGCGCAGCAGGTCCATGTTGTCGTTGACCATGGCGAAGTTGTGGCCGGCGGTGAAGCTGTAGGTGATGCCGTTGCCGGTGTCCTCGTGCGCGCCGAGCCGGGTGATCGCGCCCAGGTGCGGGCTGATGTGGTGCTTCAGCCGGTCGTAGGTGAACTGCGGGGCCTGCACCCGGTAGCCGCCGTCGGTGGTGTGCCGGGCGGGGCTGGGCTGCAGGACGACCTTGGGGCTGCGCTCGGTGAGCAGCGCCGGGTCGCCGCAGCTCGGGCACTGCGGCTGGCGGACCAGGGTGTGCTCGGTGGTCTGCAGGGTGTTGAGGTCGAGGCTGACCATCGTGCCGGCCAGCGCGGAGCAGCATTCGTCGGCCAGGGTGCGGGCGGTCTCGGCGGCCAGCAGCTGGGCGGCCATCGCCGGGCCGGCCGGGATCGCGGCGCGCAGCGGGTGCAGCGGCACGGTCTCGCCGCGCTTGCCGGCCAGGTAGCGCTCGACCTGGCGGTTGCCGCTGATCCGCTGGGCGAGGCAGGTCCAGCAGCCGGTCTCGCCGGGGCGCAGCAGCGGGCCGAGCCACGGGGCGGTGCCGGTGGGCTTGGCGAGCAGCCACGGGCGGCCGTCGGCGAGGCGGGCGGTGTTCAGCCGCTCCAGCGCGCCGTCCAGGTAGTCGTCGGTGAGCGCGATCACCATGGTGTCGGGGCCGGCGGCGACGGCGTCGTCCTCGGTCACCGCCCGGGCCCGCAGGCCGGTCGCGGTCAGCGCGTCCACGACGGGCGCGGCGTCGGCGGCGCCGAGGGCCAGCACCAGCAGCTCGGTGGCCTGGGCGGCCTCCAGGGCGACGGCCGGGTCGACGCCCTGGGCGTCCCAGTAGGCGAGCACGTGGTCCGGCAGGTCGGGCCGGCCCTCGGCGAGGTGCCCGGCCGCCTCGTAGCGGCGCAGCGCGGTGAGCGCCTGGCCGAGCGGCACGGTGGTGCCGAGTTCCTGGAGGATCTCGGCGACGGTGCGCCGTCCGTCCAGGTAGGGCAGGAGGCGCACCGCGGCGGCCCCCGGTACGAGGTAGTCCTGACCCTCTCCGAGCAGGAAGACCTTTTCGCCCACCGTCTCGGTGAGGAAATGGGCCTTGAGCCGCGGACGCTCCATAAGTCATCCCCCTGTGTTCACAAGTTCCTTGCGGATATTCAACACGCCGTCAAAACAGCTGTACATACTGCATATTCGGTCGGCCGGTCGATATACGCATCGCGTGGAATTACGTATTCCGCGGCGCCGGTACGTAGTGCGGTACGTATTCGTCCGGTGCGTTGACAGTGGGGTGGGGCAGGGGATACTGCTGTGTCCGCGCGAGCGTGTCGACGGGGGGTTGCGATGCCGACTGGAGTTTTGCTGCACCGTGAACAGGAGCTGGCCGAGTTGGCCCGCGCGGTGGCCGGTGCCGGTGCCGGGAGGCCTGCGGTGGTGCTGGTCAGGGGTCCGCGGGGGATCGGCAAGAGTGCGTTGCTGCGGGCCGCGCTGGCCCGGATGCCGGGCGAGGCGGTGGTGCTGCGGGCCCGATGTCACGACAACGAGCGGGAGTTTCCGTACGGGGTGGTGCGCCAGCTCTTCGACCCCATCATGCGCATGTCAAGCATCTCCGCGCAAGACGGGGAATTCCCCGGCGGCGAATTCCTCGCCGAAGCGATCCCGGAGAGTTCCGAAACCCCCGGGAACGGGCGCGAAAGGGTCCTCAACAGCCTTTTCCACGCGGCCCGTTCGCTGACCTCCCGAACCCCCGTCGTGATGGCCGTGGACGATCTCCACCTGGCCGACGAGGAGTCCCGGCAGTGGTTCTCCTACCTCGCCCGCCGGCTCGACGGCCTGCCGGTCGCGCTGCTCGCCACCACCGCCGACGAGGCCGACGACCCACTGGCCGCCGAACTCGGCGCACTCGGCCACGCCCGGACCGTCGCCCCCGGACCGCTCTGCGACAGCTGCGTGGCCGAGCGGGTCGCCGAGGAGTTCGACGCCCCGGTCGACCCCGAACTGGCCGCCGTCTGCCACAACCTCTCCCGGGGCAACCCGCTGGTGCTGGAAGAGCTCACCGCCCGGCTGGTCGCCGCCCGGATCTCACCCGGCTCGCCCGACCTCGACACCGTGCGCCGGATCGGCGCCGGCACCCTCGCCGACACCACGCTCAGCTGGCTGCGGCAGAGCCACCCCCGCGCCGCCGAACTGCTCACCGGCCTCGCCGTCCTCGGCGCCGACGCCGACCTCGCCACCGCCGCCCTGCTGGCCGGCCAGGGCGAACTGCTCGCCGACGAGGCCCGCGAGGCACTGCGCCGCACCGACCTGATCGAGCCCGGACCGCCGGAGACCTTCCGGCACGAGCTGGTCCGCACCGCCGTGCTGGCCCGCACCGACCCGCGGGTCCTGGTCGCCCTGCACGAACGGGCCGCCGCCCTGTTGGTCCGGCTCGGGGCCCCGGCCGGCCGCACCGCCGAACACCTGATGTCCTCCGGCACCACCGGCCTCGACTGGGCCGTCCCGGTCCTGCGGACCGCCGCCCGCGAGGCCGCCGCCGACGGCCACTGGGACGACGCCGCCCGCTACCTGCAGCGCGCGCTCGCCGACACCACCGACCCGGACACGGTCCGCTCGCTCACCGGGCAGCTCGGCGCCGTCGAACTCCACCGGGACGTCTCCGCCGCCGCCCGCTGCGCCACCGGCCTGGCCGCCGTCGCCGACCCGGTCGAACGGGCCGAGCTGCTGCGGCCGTTCGCCGGCCCGGTCCTGGCACTCAGCTCCTCCGGCGCCGCGCCGGTCCCCTTCACCGAGGCCGCCCACGCCCTCGCCGCCACCACCGAACCGCCCGCCGACCTCCTGTTGCCGCTCGCCGCCCAGGCGCTGCTGACCGGCCGGCGCACCGCCCTGCGGCAGGCCGTCGCCGCGCTGCGCGCCGACGCCTCCGCGGCCGCCGCCCCCGACCTGCTGGGCGCCCAGGCCGCGTTGGCCGCCGCCGGCGGACTGCCCCGTACGGCGGTCCGGCTCGCGGCCCGCAGCGTGCGCGGGGTCTCGCCCGCCGAGGCCGGTGTCGAAGTGCTCGGCGCGGCGATGGCCTACGCCTGGACCGGCCGGCTGGACGAGGCCGCCGCCTGGGCCGGCCGGGCGGTCCGCTCCGCCCAGCGCTGGAACCACCGCGGCGAACTGGCCCTCGCCCTGCTGGCCCGCTCCGACATCGCCCACCGCCAGGGCCGGCTGGACGCCGCCCTGGCCGACGCCGAACACGCCGCCGAACTGGCCTGCCGGGTCCGGGCGGACGAACTCGCGGGCGCGGCCAGGGCACTGGTCGTCCGGGCCCGGCTGCGCCGGGGCCTTCCGGTGGACGGCGCGGACCTCGCCGCAGTCGACCTGCCGGCCGAGGCCCACCCGCTGCTGCGCGCGGTGGTGCTGGAGGCCCGCGGGCTGCTCGCCGCCCACCGCGGCGACCACCAGCAGGCGCTGCGGCTCTTCCTCGAGTGCGGCCACCAGCTGGCCGCCCGGGGGATCGCCAACCCGGCCTGCGTACCGTGGCGTTCGCACGCCGCACAGGCCTACCAGGCACTCGGCGAACCCGCTGCCGCCCGTACCATCGCCACCGACCCGCTCCCCGGCGGCGACGCCCGCCCCCGTCCGGCCGAGGACCGCGGCCCCGCCATCGGCACCCGCGACGCCGGCCCGGTCCGGCTCACGCCGAGCGAACGCCGGGTCACCGAACTGGTCCTGCAGGGGCTGAGCAACCTGGAGGTCGCCGAACGCCTCTGCCTCAGCAAGCGCACCGTCGACACCCACCTGGGCCGGATCTACCGCAAGCTGGCCATCAAGGGGAGGCCTGAACTGGCCTCGGCCGTCAAGGCGCTGTGACGGCGGGGGCCGGTTCGGGCCCCGCCCGGCCCCCGCCCCACGCCCGGACATGCCGAGGGGCGGGGCCACGGCCGTAAGCCGTGACCCCGCCCACTCGCTCCCCCCGGTTCCCGCCCCCGTGCGGTCCCCCGTTCCCGCCCCCCCACGGGTCCCCCGTGACCCGGGCCGTGCCGGCCCCGCGGCCTCGGCCGGTCAGGCCCCGTCCGGCACCGCGACGACGCCGAACTCGGCGCCCCACGGATCGCGCAGCACCGGCGGCTCCTCGCGGCCCGGGCGGATCAGCCGGGCGCCCAGCTCCATCGCCTGGCGCACGGTGTCCGCCGGATCGGAGGAGCCGAGGTGGGGCAGCCACAGCGGGCGGCCCTGGTCGCTCTCGACCACCCGGGCCTGCCCGACCCCGTCGAGCTCGAACTCCCCGTCGGCGGTGAGCCGGTAGCCGAAGAGCGCGCCGTAGAAGGACTCGGCGGCGGCGGCGAGCGGCACCCGCAGCTCGTGGCCGCAGATCGCGCCGGGCTCGTCGGCGAGCACCACGCCCTCGGCGCGGCTGCCCTCCCAGAACCCGACCGCGACGCCCGCGGGGTCGACGGCGAGGAAGAGCCGTCCGTTCGCCCCGACCGGGACCGGCGGCATCACCACCCGGCCCCCGTGCCGCCCGACCTGCGCGCAGCTGTGGTTCGCGTCCTTGGTCGCCAGGTAGATGTTCCACACCGCGCCGGGCGGCAGCCCGGTCGGCGCGGCACCGAAGCCGCCGATGATCTCCCCGTCCAGCATGGCCAGTTGGTAGTCCGTCGACTCGGTGACGAACTCCCAGCCGAACAGCGCCGAGTAGAAGTCCCGGCTGCCGCTCAGATCGGGAGTGATGCAGTCAGCCCAGCACGGTGCACCGATGGCATAGCGGGTACGTCGAGGCACGACTCGTCCTTCTCGTTGGTCATTGCGTGGTCGATCAGGCCCGCCGCCTCCTCCGCTCCGCCCACACCGGGCAGGTGCAGGCAGTGGGTCGGCGCTTCGGCGAGCAGGCCGGCCGATCCGGCCGGCCAGGTCTGGGTCGTGAACTCCCATGGTGCCAGGCGTACTTCCTCGTCGGCGCTGCGACACAGCCGAACCAGTGCCGGCGGCGCCAGCCGGGCCCGTACCGGGACGACCGGGCCGAGGCACTCCGGGCGCACCAGCAGCACCTCGCCGCCGATGGGCGAGGCGACCGTGCGCCACATCCCCTCCGGCAGTCCGGCGCCGCGCAGCCAGGCCGCGGCGGGTCCGCGCGCCTCCAGCGGGGCGAGGTAGGGCAGCACGTGGCCGCTGCGCCGGTCCAGCACCAGCAGCCGTCCGGAGACGAACGCCCAGGAGCGCTGCGCCAGCGCGGCGCCCACGTTGGCCTGCTCCGAGTACGGTCCGCCGAGCAGCGCGACGGTGGCGCCGCCCTTGGCCAGGACGACGGCCGGGGCCAGGCAGAACCGGTCCTGCAGCGCGGCGAACGGCGGTACGGCGGGCGGCACGTTGCCCCAGCCCCGGAAGGTGCGGCGCAGCAGGGGCGTGCCGTCGCTGCGGCGGACCAGGAAATCGACCGGGTCGCCCTTTCCGGGGGTGCCGGAGAATTCCACCCGCAGTTGGTCGGGGTCCTGGGAAATCCCGGTGAGGTGCGGGCCGAAATGGAACGAGATCTCGTCGCGGTCGGCCCGGACGAGGCCGACCTCGATGCCGAAGAAGTTCAGCACAATCGGTTCGATAACCGGCACTGTCGCTCCTGACGGGTTTGTTGCACATTCAATTTCTGATGGCACCCGGAGTTCGTCCCGGCCGCGACGGCCCAGGTGGGGCGTGCGGGGCCGGGGAGCTCCTGTCGGCGGCGCTGCGGTCGGTGCAGACGGGTGGGGGGTGCGCGGTGTATGGGGGTCGGCGCCCGGCTCAGTGGCCGGGCGCGTCCGCCGGGAAGTCCTTCACCGTCCGGTCAGGCTGCCCGGCTGCCGGGGTGCGGTGAGGAGACGTCATCTGCGGGACTTGTCGGCGGTGTTGCCGATCACTCCCAGCGCCAGTCTCCCGGCGTGTTGATGGCGGGCGCCTCGGCGAGCCGGGACATGTTGATCTCGTCGGCGAGGTGGCCCGGCACGGTGGCGGCCGGGAGGGTGACGCCCGTGCCGACGGTCGGCGCGTGGCCGGTCGCGGCCTGCGCGGACCCGGCCAGGACGCCACAGGCCAGGGCGATCGCGGCGGCGGTGGTGCAGGCGAACTTGCGACAGGAAAGCATGGATTCCCCCTGGACGAGCGATGTTTCGGAAGCGGATGCCGGGCATTTCCGCGGCCGCGGCGGTCGACCGCCGGTGAGGGCGGTCCGCGGTCATTGGCGGGCCCGGCCGGGGAGCTCGCCGCTCCCCGACAACCGAAAGTCTGCTGCACGCCGAGGGGCACCGGAAGGTGTTCGGGACGGCAGGAAGATCGCCCTGGCACGATGGTGCCATTACCCTTCCATTACCTTGTCCCGATCCGGCCGATCCGGGGGGCGGAACGGGGGGCGTCGGACGGTTGTCCCGGTCCGTTCGCCCTGGCATGATCAGGCGGCAACTCGTCCGGTCGAAGTTGCCGGTCGAGGGGACGGACTGCGGGGGTGGTGCGCCGATGTTGGACGGGATCGACGACGCGGCACAGGCGGTCTACCGGTTAATGCTGACTGATCATCACCTGGATGCCAAGGGCCTCGCCGAGGAGCTCGGCCTGACCGAGGGGCGGGTCCGCGGCGCGCTCGACCAGCTCGCCGACCTCCGCCTGCTCCGACCGTCCGAGGAACTCCCGGGCGAGCTCCCGGGCGGCCTGCGGCCGGTCGACCCGAGGGTCGGACTGCCCGCCCTGCTGCGCCACTACGAGTCCGTCCAGCAGCGTGCCCAGCAGGAGTTCGAGCGGCGCCAGGCGGCGATCACCACCCTGCTCGCCGAGTACCGGGACGAGTCGGCGCGGGAGGACAGCCAGCTGGAGCGGCTGATCGGGCTCGCCACGGTGCAGGCCCGACTGGACGAGCTGGTCCGCTCGGTCTCCAACGAACTGCTCACCTTCAACCCCGGCGGCGCCCAGTCCGCCGCCTCGCTCCAGGCCAGCCGCCCGGGCAACGAGGAACTGCTCGCCCGCGGCGTGGCGATGCGAACGGTCTACCTGGACAGCGTCCGCAAGGACCGGGCCACCGTCCGGCACGCCGAGTGGCTGACCGGACTGGGCTGCGAGGTGCGGACGGTGCCCGCGCTCCCGCTACGGATGATGGTCATCGACCGGCGGGTGGCCCTCGTCCCGATCGACCCGGCCAACACCCGCAAGGGCGCGGTGCAGATCTCCTCGCCCGGGGTGATCACCGCCCTCCTCTCGCTGTTCGAGCAGACCTGGGCCGACGCGACCCCCTTCGGGGCCCCGCGCGAGCGCGACGCCCAGGGCCTGACCCGCCAGGAACAGGAGCTGCTCCGCCTGCTCGGTCAGGGCTACACCGACGAGGCGGCCGGCAAGCACCTCGGTGTCTCCCTGCGCACGGTGCGCCGGATGATGGCCGACCTCATGGACCGGCTCGGCGCCCGTAGCCGCTTCGAGGCCGGCCTCCTGGCCGGGCGCCGAGGTTGGCTCTGAGCCTTGTGCGGGGCATGCCTCAGGGCCTGCCACGGGGCATGTCTCAGAGCCTGCCGCGGAGCATGTCCCGGGGCATGTCCCAGGGCCTGCTGCGGAGCCCGTCGCAGCGCCCGTCCGCACCCCGGGCAGGGAGCGCCGGAGTGGCGTAAGTCACGTCGGAATCGGGCGGTTTCGGGTGTTCTGCCTGGTGGTTGCCCGGGTGTCGGCGGGTTTGCCCGCCGACCGGGGGTCCGTGACCGTGTCGCACCTAAATATGATCGGAAGCCACGATCGTCGGTTGATGCCGACGGTCGTATGTGCAACCTGGGAACGGTTCGGGCCGTCTCTCTGTGTGCGGTGCGCCAGATCGTCCGGGGCGTCGCTTCCGTCGGTGAAAGGTACGCGCATGTCAGGTCAGTGGGGCGAGGGCCCGGCTCGGGGCGAGGACGCGCCCGGTGCCCTCACGGCGGAGGGCACCGAGAGCGGTGACGCCGTGCCGTCCCCGCGGTCCGGCGGACGGGCCGAGGCCCGCCGTGCCGCTGCCCAGGGCAAGGGCGGCCGCGGCGGCGGCAACGCGGACTCCGGGGCCGGCGGCCGGGCGGCGGCGCGCAAGAACGCCAAGCCGAAGAAGAACGTGAAGAAGATCGTCGCCTGGTCGGCGGCCGGTGTGCTGGTGCTGATCGCCGGCGCGGGCGGCGCGATCTACTTCAAGCTGAACGCCAACATCAAGTCCTTCGACGCCGACGCGATAGCGACCGACCGGCCGCCCGAGGCCAAGGCCGACGCGGACGGCAACAAGCCGGTCAACATCCTGCTGATCGGCTCGGACAGCCGCGGCAACGGGAACAACGACCTCGGCGGCGGCGAGGACGGCGGCGCCCGCTCGGACACCACGATCCTGCTGCACGTCTACGCCGACCACAAGCACGCCGTGGGCATCTCGATCCCGCGCAACACGATTGTCCAGCTGCCGTCCTGCAAGCTGCCCAACGGCAAGTGGAGCAAGGGCGGCAACAACGACCTGTTCAACGCCGCCTTCTCGACCGGCGGCACTGACGCCGGAAACCCGGCCTGCACCCAGAACACCGTGGAGAAGGTGACCGGCATCCGGGTCGACCACACCCTCGTGGTCGACTTCAACGGCTTCTCCTCGATGACCAAGGCCGTCGGCGGCGTGGACGTCTGCCTGCCGGAGCCGATCTATGAGGGGGACATCAACCCCAACCTGCACAAGAAGGGCGCGCTCGTCCTCCCGCAGGGCAAGCAGACCGTGGACGGCCAGAAGGCGCTCGACTACGTGCGCCTGCGCCACGGCATCGGCGACGGCTCGGACATCGGCCGGATGAAGCGCCAGCAGGCCTTCATGAGCTCCCTCATCAGCAAGATCAAGAAGGAGGGAATGGGCCCCACCACCCTCCTGCCGCTCGCCGACGCCGCCACCAAGTCGCTGACCGTCGACCCGGGCCTGGACTCCGCCGACAAGCTGCTCTCCTTCGGCCTGTCGCTGAAGAACATCGACCTGCACGACCTCAAGTTCGTGACGGCGCCCTGGCGTTACCGCACCCAGGACGCCAACATCGACCTCATCCAGCCGGACGCCAACAAGCTCTGGGAGACCCTCAAGGCCGACCAGACCATCGACGGCCAGAACGCCACCGGCCAGCAGCCGGACGGGGCCGGCAGCGGCACCAGCCCGGCTCCGCAGCAGCCCTCGCCCACCACCCCGCCCGCCCCGGTCGGGGACGCCTCCAACGCCGCGATCAAGGTGGCGGTCTACAACGGGACCGTCGTCAACGGCCTGGCCGGCAAGGGGACCGAGCAGCTGAAGGCCGCCAAGTTCACCGCCACTACGGGGGGCCAGGCGGCGAGCACCAAGTACAAGACCACCACGATCGAGTACGGCTCCGGGCAGAAGGCGAACGCCGAGAAGATCGCCGCGCTGTTCCCCGGCGCCGAGCTCTCCTCCGGCAGCTCGCGGGGCATCTCGGTGATCGTCGGCCAGGACTTCGCGTCGGCCGTCGGCCTCGGCGTCCCCTCCGCCGCGGCCGGCGGCGCCCCGGGCGCCTCGACCCCGCCGCAGCCGCTGCCCACCACCGTCACCAACGACGCCCGCTCGGCGGACGACGACATCTGCGCCAACACCACCTACGGCAGCGGCGGCTGACCGCAGCCACCGGACAGCGGGGACGACCCCCGGGCCGGCGCTCTCCGGGGCGCGTGGGCCCGGGGGTCGTGCCATGGTGGCCGTAGGCCTGTCCGAGGTCCCGAAAGGCGGACCCCATGCCCGAGATCGCCCTGCAGCTCGACATCGCCGCGCCCCGGACCGTCGTCCTCGCCGCACTCACCACGCACGACGGGCTGACCGCCTGGTGGACCACCGCCGTGGACCGGGAGGACGACATCCTGCTGTTCGACTTCCCCGAGGTCCCCGAGCCGTTCCGGCTCCGCGTGGAACGGGCCGACCGGGACCGGGTGGTGTGGACGAACGCCGGAGCCTTCCCGCCGCACTGGTCCGGCACCTGGATCAGCTGGGACCTCGCCGAGCAGCCCGAGCAGCCTCAGCACCCCGGACAGCCCGAGCAGCCCGGAGCGCCCGACCGCACCCGGCTGCTGTTCCGGCACGGCGGCTGGCAGCCGGGCAGCGAGGAAGGCGTCCCGGCGGTGGCCGGCACCTGGGCCGAACTGCTGGTCCGGCTCAAGGACTACGCGCAGAGCGGCAAGGTGCAGCCGTACTTCGTCACCGCCCGGCGCCACGACGCTCCGTAACCCGCCGCAGGTCGCCCGCCGGGGCCCCGTCCGGTGGCGGGATCGCGGCGCCGGGCCGATGGTGGCGGTGGGGCGCCGTCGCACCGGCCCCGTTCCCGCGACCACCGCCCCCTGTCTCCCCGCCCCCCTGTTTCCCCGCCCCCCTGTTTCCCCGCCCCCCTGTCTCCACAGCCGTCGGCCACCACCGCCTCCGGGAGGCCCCGCAATGCCCGTAGTCACCGATCCGTACCAGCCCGGCACCCCGTGCTGGGTCGACCTGATGGCGAGCGACCAGCAGGCCGCGCTCGACTTCTACCGCGACCTGTTCGGCTGGCAGGGCGAGGTCGGCCCGGCCGACTTCGGCGGCTACTCCGTGTGCATGCTCAACGACCGGCCGGTCGCCGGGATCATGGCGGCGGTCGCGCCGTCGGGCAGCAACGTGGCACCGTCCGTCGCCTGGACCACCTACCTCGCCTCGGACGACGCCGACGAGAGCAACCGGGCGATCGCCGCGGCCGGCGGCACGATCCTGTACGAGCCGATGGACGTCGGCACGATCGGCCGGATGATGGTCGCCGCCGACCCGACCGGCGCGGTGTTCGGCGTCTGGCAGGCCATGGACTTCATCGGTGCGGGCGTGGTCAACGAACCGGGCGCGCTGGTCTGGAACGAGCTCAACACCGCCGACACCGAAGCGGCCGCCCGCTTCTACCGGCCGGCGCTCGGGCTGCGCCCGGCGACCATCCAGGGCATGGACGGCTACTTCTCGTTCAACGTCGCCGACCGCACGGTGGGCGGCATGCAGCCGATCCCCGGCTATCTGGCGCCGGGCACCCCCTCGCACTGGATGACCTACTTCTCGGTGGACGACACCGACTCCACGGTGGACGCCCTGGTCAAGGCGGGCGGCTCGGTGATCCAGCCGCCGTTCGACATGCAGTCCGGCCGGATGTCCGTGGTCCAGGACCCGCAGGGCGCGGTCTTCGCGGTCGTCCAGGCGCCCGACACGCAGCTGCCCGACTCCCCGTAGTCATTCGCGTGCCCCCCGTAGCCGCCCGCGGCGCGGCCGGGCCGGCGGAAGCCGCCCTTCCCGCGACGCGCCGCCGGGAAATGGGCAGCTTCCCCCCGTTCCCGGGTAAGACTGCACCCATGCTGGGGCTACCGGACGACATCCGCGCTTTCCTCTTCGACCTCGACGGGGTGCTCACCCAGACCGCGAAGGTGCACGCCGCGGCCTGGAAGGACACCTTCGACGCCTTCCTATGCGCCGAAGCCGCCCGCACCGGCGGGCCGTTCGTCCCCTTCGACGCCGTCATCGACTACGACACCTATGTGGACGGCCGCCCACGCCTCGACGGCACCCGGGCTTTCCTGCACAGCCGAGACATCGACCTGCCCGAGGGCACCCCCGACGACCCGCCCAACTCCCGTACCGTCCAAGGGGTCAGCCGGGCCAAGAACGACACCGTGCTGCGCATGATCCGCGAGCAGGGCGTCCAGCCGTACGAGGGCTCGGTCGCCTACGTGCACCGGCTGCGCGCGGCCGGGCTGCCCAGCGCGGTGGTCTCCTCCAGCGCCAACTGCCGTGACGTGCTGCGGGCGGCGGGCATCGAGGAACTGTTCGACGTGATCGTGGACGGCACCGTCGCCAAGGCCGAGGGCCTGCCCGGCAAGCCCGCCCCCGACACCTACCTGTACGCCGCCCGCGTGCTCGGCGTCGAGCCCGCGCACGCCGCCGTCTTCGAGGACGCGCTCGCCGGGGTCGCCTCCGGCCGGGCCGGCGGCTTCGGCGCGGTGGTCGGCGTGAACCGCACCGGACAGGCCGCCGAACTGCGCCGCGATGGCGCCACCGTGGTCGTCGACGACCTCTCCGAACTCCTGCAGGAGCCCGTATGAGCGAGCGCAGCGAGGTGGGTGCATGAGCGAGCGTAGTGAGCGAGTCATCGAGGGGTGCGTCTGGGCGAATGCCTCTGCGAGCGCAGCGAGGTGGGTGCATGAGCGAGCGTAGTGAGCGAGTCATCGAGGGGTGCGTCTGGGCGAATGCCCCTGCCGAGCGCAGCGAGGTGGGTGCATGAGTCCCTCGGACAACTTCGCGATCGACCCCTGGCAGATCACCGAACTGGGCCTGGACCTGGCCGCGCTGGCCCGCTCCGAGTCCGTCTTCGCGCTCTCCAACGGGCACATCGGCCTGCGGGCCAACCTGGACGAGGGTGAGCCGCACGGCCTGCCCGGCACCTACCTCAACGGCGTCTTCGAGCTGCGCCCGCTGCCGTACGGTGAGGGCGGCTACGGCTACCCGGAGTCCAGTCAGAGCGTCATCAACGTGACCAACGGCAAGATCATCCGGCTGCTGGTGGACGACGAGCCATTCGACCTGCGCTACGGCGAACTCATCAGCCACAAACGCTGGTTGGACTTCCGCGAGGGGCTGCTGCACCGCGAGGCCGAGTGGGTCTCCCCGGCCGGCCGGACCATCCGGGTGCGCTCCTCCCGGCTGGTCTCGCTCACCCAGCGCGCCGTCGCCGCCGTCGAGTACAGCGTCGAGGCGGTGGACGGCCCGGTGCGGATCGTCCTGCAGTCCGAGCTGGTCGCCAACGAGCAGCTGCCCGGTGGCCCCGAGGGCGACCCGCGCGCCGCGGCCGTCCTGGAGGCGCCGCTGCAGTCCGAGGCGCACCACGCCACTGCCACCAAGGGCGTCCTGGTCCACCGCACCCGCTACAGCGGCATCCGGGTCGCGGCCGGGATGGACCACGTCATCGAAGGCCCGGAGAAGCTCGACACCGTCGCCGAGGCCGACCCCGACCAGTGCCGGATCAGCGTCACCACCGTGCTGGAGCCGGGACAGCGGCTGCGGCTGGCCAAGTTCATGGCCTACGGCTGGTCCGGCACCCGCTCGCTACCCGCCGTCCGGGACCAGGTGGAGGCCGCGCTGACCGCCGCCCGGTACACCGGCTGGGACGGACTGGTCGCCGAACAGGCCGAGTTCCTGCGGGAGTTCTGGGAGACCAGCGACATCGAGATCGAGGGTGACGTCGAACTCCAGCAGGCCGTCCGGTTCGCGATCTTCCACGTTCTTCAGGCCGGCGCCCGCAGCGAGGAGCGGGCCATCCCCGCCAAGGGGCTGACCGGCCCCGGCTACGACGGGCACAGCTTCTGGGACACCGAGACCTTCGTCCTGCCGGTGCTCACCTACTGCCTGCCCGCCGCCGTCAACCAGGCCCTGCGCTGGCGGCACACCACGCTCCCGCTGGCCCGCGAGCGGGCCGCCCAACTCGGCCTGTCCGGCGCGGTGTTCCCGTGGCGGACGATCCGCGGCGAGGAGTGCTCCGGGTACTGGCCGGCCGGCACCGCCGCCTTCCACATCGGCGCCGACATCGCCGCCGCCGTCGCCCGCTACGTCCGGGCCACCGCGGACGAGGAGTTCGAGCGCGAGTACGGGCTCGAACTCCTCGTCGAGACCGCCCGGATGTGGCGCTCGCTCGGCCACCACGACGTCGCCGGCAGGTTCCGGATCGAGGGCGTCACCGGCCCCGACGAGTACAGCGCCGTCGCCGACAACAACGTGTTCACCAACCTGATGGCGCAGGCGAACCTGCGCGCCGCCGCCGAGGCCGCCGTCCGCCACCCGCGCGAGGCCGCCGCCCTCGGCGTCGACACCGAGGAGACCGCCGCCTGGCGGGACGCGGCCGCCGCGATGTACATCCCGTACGACGAGGACCTCGGCGTCCACCCGCAGGCCGACGACTTCACCCACCACCAGGTCTGGGACTTCGAGAACACCCCGCCCGAGAAGTACCCGCTGCTGCTGCACTTCCCGTACTTCGACCTGTACCGCAAGCAGGTGGTCAAGCAGGCCGACCTGGTGCTCGCCATGCAGGTCCGCGGCGACGCCTTCACCGACGAGCAGAAGGCCCGCAACTTCGCCTACTACGAGCGCCTCACCGTCCGCGACTCCTCGCTCTCCGCCTGCACCCAGGCCGTCATCGCCGCCGAGGTCGGCCAGCTCGACCTCGCGTACGACTACACCGCCGAAGCCGCCCTGATGGACCTCCACGACCTCGGCGGCAACACCCGCGACGGCCTGCACATGGCCTCGCTCGCCGGGGCCTGCATCGCCCTGGTGGCCGGCTTCGGCGGCCTGCGCGACCACGACGAGACGCTGTTCTTCCGCCCCCGGCTGCCCTCCGGGCTGATGCGGCTGAGCTTCTCCCTGCTGGTGCGCGGACACCTGCTCGGCGTCCGGATCAGCCACGAGCAGACGACGTACACGCTGCGCCGCGGCGAGGTCCTCCACCTGCGGCACGACGGCGAGACGGTCCAGGTCAAGGCCGGCCGACCGGTCACCCTGCCCACCACCGCCCCGCCTGCCCAGGAGCGCGTCGCCCAGCCTCCCGGCCGCGAACCCGCCCGCCGCCAACCCCAGGCGGGCCTGGCCGCCGGCAAACTCGGCCAACCGGACCACCTCGCGGCCGAGTAGCGCCCGGCCCCCGACCTGCCCGACCCCCGACCTGTCCTGTCGCCCGACCTGCCCGACCCCCGACCTGCCCGACCCTCGACCTGTCCTGTCACCCGACCTGCTCTGTCACCCGTTCGGCGCACCCCGGCTGCGCGCACCCCCCGTCCGTCGGAGGGTGCAGGTGCCCATGACGATCGGCGCCCAGCGAAGGAGTCGCACCCGTGGCGAGCGTGGCCGAACAGATGGTGGAGGTGCTCCGGCAGGCCGGGGTGGAGCGGGTCTACGGCGTCGTCGGCGACAGCCTCAACCCCGTCGTGGACGCGATCCGCCGGTCCGAGGGCATCGGCTGGGTGCACGTGCGCAACGAGGAGGCCGGCGCCTTCGCGGCCGCCGCCGAGGCCGAACTCACCGGTCGGCTCGCCGTCTGCGCCGGCTCCTGCGGCCCCGGCAACACCCACCTCGTCCAGGGCCTCTACGACGCCCAGCGCAGTGGCCTGCCCGTCCTCGCCCTCGCCTCGCACATCCCGTCCGGCCAGATCGGCACCGGCTTCTTCCAGGAGACCCACCCCGAGCGGGTGTTCACCGACTGCAGCAACTGGTGCGAGATGCTCTCCACCCCCGCCCAGCTGCCCCGGCTGCTGCGGATCGCCATCCAGCACGCGCTCGGCTCGCACGGCGTCTCGGTGCTGGCCTTCCCCGGCGACGTCGCCGCGCTGCCCGCCGCCGGACCCACCGGCACCAGCCACTTCCTCACCGAGCAGGCCGTCGCCGCGCCGCCGTGGTCCCAGGTGCAGGAGCTGGCCCGGCTGCTCAACGCGGCCCGTAAGGTCGTGCTGTTCTGCGGCGCGGGGGTGCGCGGCGCGCACGCCGAGGTGATGGAGGCGGCACAGGCCCTGAACGCGCCGATCGGCCACTCCCTGCGCGGCAAGGAATGGATCCAGTACGACAACCCGTACGACGTCGGCATGAGCGGCCTGCTCGGCTACGGGGCCTGCCACGAGGCGCTGCACTCCGCCGACCTGGTGCTGCTGCTCGGCACCGACTTCCCGTACGACTCCTTCCTGCCGCAGGTCCACACCGTCCAGGTCGACCACGACGCGACCCGCCTCGGCCGCCGCACCGCGCTCGACCTGGCTGTCCACGGCGATGTCGCCGCCACCCTGCGGGCCGTCCTGCCGCTGCTGGACGCCGAACCCGACCGCGCCTTCCTCGACGGCATGCTGCGCAAGCACTGCCGCGCGCTGGAGGACGTGGTCGGCGCCTACACCCGCGACATCGAGAAGCACCTGCCGATCCACCCCGAGTACGTCGCCGCCGTCCTCGACGATGTCGCCGCCCAGGACGCGGTGTTCACCGTCGACACCGGCATGAACAACGTCTGGGCCGCCCGCTACCTGCAGCCCAACGGCCACCGCCGGGTGATCGGCTCCTTCCTCCACGGCTCGATGGCCAACGCCCTCCCGCACGCCATCGGCGCCCAGCTCGCCAACCCCGGCCGCCAGGTGATCGCGATGTCCGGCGACGGCGGCCTCGGCATGCTCCTCGGCGAACTGCTCACGGTGGCGAAGCACCGGCTGCCGGTGAAGACGGTGGTGTTCAACAACGGCGCGCTCGGCATGATCAAGCTGGAGATGCTGGTCTCCGGCTACCCGGAGTACGAGATCGACAACGGGGACGTGGACTACGCGGGGATCGCCCGGGCGATGGGGATCCCGGCCAAGCGGGTGGCCGAACCGGCCCGGGTGCGGGAGGTGCTGGCCGAGGCGCTCGAACGGCCCGGGCCGGCCCTGGTGGACGTGGTCACCGATCCCAACGCGCTGTCCATCCCGCCGCACATCACCGCCGCCCAGCTGAAGGGCTTCGCGCTGGCGGCCGGCCGGACGGTGCTCTCCGGCGGCGTCGGACGCATGATCGACCTGGCCCGGAGCAACCTGCGGAACATCCCCCGGCCCTGAGCGACGGGGGAGCGCCTCCGGGGCTTGCCTCTGAGGCAAAATTCTTGCCCGTGCGGCACGCCAGGTGTCCACTGGGCACATGACCACCAGCTCCACCGGTACCCCCGCCACCGGCACCCCCGCCACCGGCGACCAGCTCGACGACCAGGAGGTCGCCGGCCTCGCCGCCCGCCTCCGCGAGCACCGGCTCAGCAGCCGCCTCACCCTGGAGGTGGCCGCCGCGCGGATCGGACTGTCCCCAGCGTATCTCTCCCGGCTGGAGACCGGCCGGCGCCAGCCCTCGCTGCCCGTCCTGCTCGGCCTCGCCCGCGCCTACGGCACCTCGGTGTCCGGCCTGCTCGGCGAGACCATGGCCGAACCGGACCCGGTGGTCCGCGGCGGCGCCATCGAACCCGGCCGGGCCGGCGGCTGGGGCTACCGCCGGGCCGGCGCCCCCGGCCGCGCCATGCAGGCCCTGCGGGTGCACGTCCCGCCGGGTGTCCAGGACTCGGTGGTCCGGGTCCACCCCGGCGAGGAATGGCTGTACGTCCTGCAGGGCGCACTCCGGCTCACCCTCGGCGACCGTGTCCACCACCTCGCCGTGGGCGACTCCGCCCACTTCGACTCGCTCACCCCGCACTGCATCGCCGCCGAGTCGGACCACGGCGTCGAACTGCTCTTCGTCCACACCCTGCTGCAGAGTCCCGGCGGCGAACTCTGCCTCGGCGGCGGCCCCGCCGCGAACCACTGACCTGCCGTCAGAACACCTCGGAGGAGATCCCCATGGCCGATCCCGCCACTGCCACCCCGGCCCCCGCCACTGCCACCCCGGCCCCCGCCGCTGACACTCCCGCCGGCCCGAAGACCATGGACGCCGGCAAGTGGGCCAACAAGCGGGTCTACCTCCGGCTGGTCATCTACACCGCCGGCATCCACGTCTTCGCCGGCTTCATCATGCTCCTGTTCGAACTCGGCAGCCGCAACAAGTAGCCGCCCCCGCCGCCCGCCCGCCCCCACCCCGAGGGAGGCGGGCGGAACCCTTCGCCCACTCCTCCTCACGAGCCGCGCAGCAGGTCGCAGAGGGCCTGCAGTGCGGCCGGGAAGGCGTGGTCGGGCGGGGTGCCGTAGCCGATGACGAGGGAAGGCGGGGTGTCGGTGGGGGTCGGGGTGGCGCGGTGCCAGGTGAGGCCGTTCAGGGAGAGGCCGACGGCTTGGGCACGGGCGAGGAGTTCGGCTTCGGGGGTGGAGCCGGGCGGGAGTTGGAGGACGGCGTGCAGGCCGGCCGCGATGCCGGTGACCCGGACGTGCGGGGCGTGTTCGGCGAGTGCGGCGACCAACGTGTCGCGGCGGCGCCGGTAGTGGAGGCGGCAGCGCCGTACGTGGCGGTCGTACGTGCCGGAGGTGATCAGCTCCGCCAGGGTCAGCTGGTCGAGCACCGGGGACATCGTGTCGGCGAGCACCTTGAGCCGGGCGACCGGTTCGACGAGGGCGTCCGGCAGGGCGAGCCAGGCCAGCCGCAGGCCCGGCGCGAGGCTCTTGGCGGCCGTTCCGGCGTACACGACGCGTTCCGGGTCGAGTGCCTGCATGGCACCGAGCGGTTGCCGGTCGTAGCGGAACTCGCCGTCGTAGTCGTCCTCGATGACGTACCGGTCCTGTTCGCGCGCCCACCGCACCGCCTCCGCCCGCCGTTCGGCGGAGAGCGGGGCGCCGGTGGGGTACTGGTGGGCCGGGGTGAGCAGGGCGGCGCCGGGGCGGGTGTCGAGCCGGTCGGTCCGGGCGCCCTCCTCGTCCAGTGGCAGCGGGACGGTGGTGAGTCCGGCGGCCCGGGCGATGGCGTGCTGGGGCGGCAGCCCGTACTCCTCGACGGCGAGCGCCTGGGCGCCGCGCTGCCGCAGGGCGGTGCAGAGCAGGCCGAGGCCCTGGGTGACGCCGGAGCAGATGAGCAGGTGGTCGGGGTCGGTGCGGACGCCCCGGACCCGGGCCAGGTAGTGGGTGAGGGCCTGCCGCAGTTCGATCCGGCCGAGAGGGCTGCCGTAGTCGAGGGCTTCGTGCGGTGCGGTGGCGAGGGCGCGGCGGGCGGCGGCGAGCCAGGCGGTGCGGGGGAAGAGCGAGAGGTCGGGCCGCCCGGACATCAGGTCGTGCCGGACGGGCCGCCGCCGGGGCTCGGTCCGGGTGGTGGTCCGCCGGCCCGGGGCGGGCGGGTCCGGCACGGTCCGTCCGGCGACGGTGGTGCCGGAGCCCTGCCGGGAGTTCAGCCAGCCTTCCGCGGTGAGCTGGCCGTACGCCTCGACGACGGTGTTGCGGGCGATCCCGAGGTCTTCGCCGAGGGCCCGGGAGGAGGGCAGTCTGGTGCCGGGGCCGAGTCTCCCGTCCTGGACGGCCTCGCGCAGGGCGTCCTCGAGGGCGGCCCGCAGCCCGGTTCCGGCGGCGCGCCGCTCGGTGAGGTCCAGGTGCAGGTCGCCGCCGAAGGAGGTCCAGGAGCCGGTCACGCTCCCATTCTCGCGCGGGGGAGCGGCCCGCCGGGTTCACCAGGTGGTGCCGGCGGGCTCTTCGATGGTGGTGTTGATGCGGTTGAAGAAGTTGGTCAGCGCGATCATCAGGATGATCGCGGAGAGCTGCTCCTCGTTGAAGTGGTCGGCGGCGGCGTCCCAGATCGCGTCCGGGACAGCCTTGCCGGAGCGGTCGGCGATGCGGGTGGCGGCTTCGGTGAGTTCGAGGGCGGCGCGTTCCTCGTCGGCGAAGAACGGTGCCTCGCGCCAGGCCGCGACGGCGTGCAGCCGCTTGTCGGTCTCGCCGTGCTTCTTCGCGCCGTTGACGCCCGAGAACACGCAGGCGCTGCAGCCGTTGATCTGGCTGACGCGCAGGTGGACCAGTTCCAGGAGCTGCGGGGCGACGCCGCCCTGGTACGCGGCCTTGTAGATGGCCTGGATGCCCTTGATCGCGTCCGGCAGGACCATGGCGGGGTTCTTCATGCGGGCGGTGGTCACGGTGATCTCCTCTTCGGTTAGCGTCCGTCACTGGACCGACGGATCCCGACGCGAGGATGTGACAGCGTGAGCGAGGAAATTTCTCCGGCCGAACTGGCCGTGCTGGCAGGGCGTTTCGAGGCGGAGCGCCCGCAACTGCGGGCGGTGGCCTACCGTATGCTCGGGTCGATCGCCGAGGCCGAGGACGCCGTCCAGGAGGCCTGGCTGAAGCTGAGCCGCAGCGACGTGGGAGAGGTGCGCAACCTCGGGGCCTGGCTCACCAGGGTGGTCGGCCGGGTCTGCCTGGACCAGTTGCGCTCCCGCACGTCCCGTCGGGAGGACCCGCTGCCGGAGCAGGACGGGCAGGTGCGGTTGCCGGACCCGGTGGTGAGCGGGCTGGCGGCGTTGGACCCGGTGCACGAGATCCTGGTCGCCGACTCGGTCGGGATCGCGCTGATGGTGGTCCTGGAGGCGCTGTCCCCGGCGGAGCGGGTGGCCTTCGTGCTGCACGACATGTTCGAGGTGCCCTTCGACGGGATCGCCGAGGTGCTCGGCCGTACCGCGGCCTCCACCCGGCAGCTGGCCAGTCGCGCCCGCCGTCGGGTGCAGGGCGCCACCCCGGCCGCGGACGCCGACAACGCCCGCAAGCGGGAGGTGGTGGAGGCCTTCCTGACGGCCTCCCGGGGCGGTGACTTCGATGCCCTGCTGACCGTGCTGGACCCGGACGTGGTGGCCCGTTCCGACGGCGGCACGCTGGTGCCGAGCGTGCTGCGCCGGGGTGCGGCGGACGTCGCCTCGCAGGCGATCGCCTTCGCCCGCTTCGCCGCCGGCGGCGCTCTGGTCCTGGTCAACGGTTCGCCCGGGGTGGTGTCCTTCGCCGAGGGCCGTCCGCTGTCGGTGATGTCGTTCACCATCCACGAGGGGCGCATCACCGAGATGAACATCCTCACCGACCCGACCCGCCTGGGCGCCCTGGGCCTCACCGTCTGAGGGCGCGGCCGGTGCTCCGGGCCTGTCCGGCACCCCGCCCGCCGGGCCCGGAGGGCCGCCCACCGCGGCGCGTCCCGCCCGGTCCGGCCGTTCCCCGTGGGTCGTCAGACGGACAGGTAGACCGCGCTGCCGACGCCGGCCAGGAAGCAGTAGACCGCGAACGGCGTCAGGCTGCGGGTCTCGAAGTACTTGGTGAGGAACCGCACCGAGACGTACCCGGCGACGAAGGCCGCGATGCTGCCCGCGGCGACCGGGCCGAGCACGGCGGAGTTCTCCGGCTTGAACAGCTCGGGGACCTTCAGCACCGAGGCGGCCAGGATGACCGGGGTGGCGAGCAGGAAGGAGAAACGGGCGGCGTCCTCGTGGTGCAGTCCGCGCAGGATGCCGGCGCTCATGGTGACGCCGGAGCGGCTGATGCCGGGGAACAGCGCGAGAATCTGCGCGGCGCCGATCCAGGCGCCCTGCCCGTAGCCCAGCCTGGTGAGCCGCTGGTCGGAGGCGACCGCCGGGTCCAGGCCCGGCCCGTCGACGGGGGCGGCGTGCCCGGTGGCCCGACGGCGGCCGGTGCCGCCGCGCTTGAGCCGTTCGGCGCCGAGCAGCACGAGCCCGTTGAGGGCGAGGAAGACGGCGGCCGGGACGGGCTTGCCGAGCGCGTTGCGCAGGGCCTTCTCCAGTACGAGGCCGGCCACGCCGACCGGGATGGTGGAGAGGATGAGCAGCCAGGCGAGCTTCTCGTTGCGGCTCTCCACCCGGCGGTGGCGGATCGAGCTGAGGAGCCCGCCGACGATGCGGACCCAGTCGTTCCAGAAGTACACGACCAGCGCGAGCGCGGTGGCCAGGTGCAGGGCGACCAGGGCGGCGAGGTAGGACGAGCCCTCGGCGGTCATGTCGAGGTCGTGCTGGATCTTCCCGCCGATCAGGGCGGGCAGCAGGATGCTGTGGCCGAGGCTGGAGACCGGGAACAGTTCCGTCACACCCTGCAGCAGGCCGACGCCTATCGCTTCCGGGTAGGTCAGGGTGGACATCGCGCACCTTCGCTCGGGGGGTCGGCGGCCGGCCTGATCCGGTGGCCCTCGCGAAGCTACTACGGGCATGTAGACGCCCGGCAGTCCCGCCGCCAGAAGTTCACCGACCGTACGTCCGGGCGACATCGGCGCCGAGATGGTGGATCAACGCCCCTGCTACGACGGCCAGTACGGTGGGGGACGGGACGGCCCGGTGCGCCGCGTCGCCGAGCAGGACGACGGCGCTCACCGCGAGCGGCGTGCCCACCAGCGGCAGGGCGACGGTCAGGACGGCAGGCAGGCGGTGCATCGTGGCTCCTCGGGGTGCGGCTTCGGGCTCGGCGCACGCCACGATGCCGCCTCCCGCAACGTCAGGTTCAAGTCCCTGACGCCGTAGCCGCCGACGGCGGGCCTCAGGAGACCGCCACCCGCTGCCAGCCCGACCCGTCCGCCGCTGCCGCCGCCGGCGCGGCCGCGAAGTCGTACCGCAGTCGGTCCGGCCCGAGCGCGAGCAGCGAGATCGACGAGGAGCCCCAGATCCGCCCGTCGCCGAAGTCCCGCCGCTGGATCAGCGCCGCGTCCTCGTCCGGCGCCAGCCCGTCGCCGGAGACGATCGGCAGCCACCCGCCCCAGGCCCGCGCGGCGGGCCCGTCGCCGGTCGGCTCGGGCCGGGGCGCGGCGGTGAAGCGGGCCCGGAAGTGGGCGGCGCGGGCGGCCATCAGCGCGCTGATCCGCTCGGAGGCGGAGCGGTTGGCGGCCAGGCCCTCCAGCCCGTCGTTGAGCACCACGCTGAGGCCGACGGGCAGTTCGCGCTCCGCCAGACGGTTGCCGTCCCAGCCGGCGACGGTGGCACCGTCCGGGCGGACCAGGACGAGGTGGAAGGGGTCGTACGGGGTGAGGTCGAGGTGGCCGATGCCGCCCTCCGTGACGGCGGTGAGCGGCAGTCGGCCCCGGGTCCGCCGGGAGTCGGCTGGGGCGAGCGGGCCGAAGCCGTTCAGCAGGCAGGCGGCGGTGCGCCGGGCGGGGTCGACGGCCAGCCAGGTGCCGCCGGCCGCGAGGTCCAGTCCGCCGAGCAGTTCGGGCCGGTCCGGCCAGTGGTGGTCCGGCGGCAGCCAGGCACGCCCCAGGTACTCGTCCCGGACGGACAGCAGCAGCACCGGCACCGCCGCACCCGGCTCGATGCTGACGAACGCCGTGCACACGACCCTGTCCCCTGACCTCGTCCTCCCAGCGATCCTCGCACGCCTGTTCGTGCACCGGAAGTGGCCCAAGGAACCCGGCACCCAATGCACCAGTGCGACGGGCCACCGACTGCCTAGGCTGGCAGCCATGACGACGACGAACGAGACCGTGACGGCGGACGGGACCCACGCCCACGTGCCCGGCCCGGACCAGCGCCTCTCGATGCCGGAGCACGCCCCCGCCTACTACCAGGCGATGGTGGCCGTGGACCGGGCCTCCCGGACGGGCCTCGACCCGGTGATCGTCGAGCTGGTCAAGCTGCTCGCCTCGATGATCAACGGCTGCGCCTTCTGCATCGACATGCACTCCACCGACGCCGTCAAGCAGGGCGAGCGGGAGCACCGTCTGCTCTCCCTCCCGGCGTGGCGCGAGACCCCCTGGTTCACCGCCCGCGAGCGCGCCGCCCTGGCCCTCACCGAATCGGTCACCCTGCTGACCCAGGGCCACGTGCCGGACGCCGTGTGGGCGGAGGCCGCCGGGCAGTTCGAGGAGGCGGAGCTGGCCCAGCTGGTCGCGCTGATCGCCACCATCAACGCGTGGAACCGGATCGCCGTCAGCACCCGCATGAGCCCGGCCGCGAAGTGAGGAGCGGGGACATGACGACGCTGACCGCCCAGCAGGAGAAGGCCCGGCTGCTCCGGGAGCTGCACCGCCCGGGCGAGCCCCTGGTGCTGGCGAACGTGTGGGACGCGGCGAGCGCCCGCCTGGTGGCCGTCGCGGGGGCCCGCGCGGTGGCGACGGCCAGCGCGAGCGTCTGCTGGTCGCTCGGCAGTCCGGACGGCGGCGGCGCCGACCGCGAGCAGGTGCTGGCCAGGACCGCCCAGGTGGTCCGGTCGGTCGACCTGCCGGTCACCGCCGACCTGGAGAGCGGCTACGCGGACACCGCCGCCGGGGTCGGCGAGAGCGTCACCGCGCTGCTCGACACCGGCGCGGTCGGGGTGAACCTGGAGGACGGGGGACGCCCCCTGGAGGAGGCCGCCGAGCGGATCGCGGCGGCCCGGGCGGCGGCCGACGCGGCCGGCGTCCCGCTCTTCGTCAACGGGCGCACCGACGTGTTCCTACTGGGGATCGGCGCCCCGGAGAGTCGGCTGGACGAGGCGGTCCGCCGGCTGCGGGCGTACGTCGAGGCGGGCGCGGACGGCGTGTTCGTCCCCGGCGTGGCCGACCCGGAGACCATCGCCGCCCTGGTCGCGGCCGTCCCGGCGCCGCTGAACGTGCTGGCCGGCCCGGGCTCGCCGTCGGTCGCCGAGCTGGCGAAGCTCGGCGTGGCCCGGATCAGCCTCGGCCCGGGTCTGGCCAGGGCGGCGTACGCGGCGGTCCGCCGGGCCGCCGAGGAGGTGTACGCGAGTGGCACGTACACCGCCCTCGACGGCGGGCTGACCTACCCGGAGCTCAACGGGCTCTTCGCCGGCTGAGCACCTCGAACCGGGCGGCCGGCCGTTCGGGGGTCGGTCGGCCGCCCTCGGCTGACCGGGTGGTCAGCCGATCTGCCCGCTGAGCCCGGGGTGGCTCATCTGGTTGGTGCCGACGGCCTCCACCTCGTCGGCGGTGTGCCCGACCACCGGGAGCTTGCTCGCGGTCTTCAGAGCGAGGTCGGCGGGGGAGAGGCTGAGGCCGTCGGTCAGGCCGCCGGTGGCGTCCGGCGAGGAGGCGGTCTGGGTGGCGGCGGAGGCCGCCGGGGCGGCGATGGCGAGGCCCGCCATGGTGAGGGCGGCCAGAGTGGCGAGTTTCTTCATGCCCTGCCGAACGACCCGGCCGCCCTCAGGTCACCGGGCGGCGCCGACCGTCACCCACAGGGTGCGCACGCTGTTGCTGACGAACGACGCGATCGGCTCGTTCGTCCGGCCCTCCGCCAGGGCCAGCCCGGGGAAGCGCGTGAACAGGTGCCGCAGCGCCGTCTCGGCCTCCAGCCGGGCCAGCCCGGAGCCGAGGCAGAAGTGCGGGCCGTGGCCGAGCGACAGGTGCCGGGCGGGCCGGCGGGTGAGGTCGAAGCGGTCGGCGTCGGGGTGGTGCCCGGCGTCGCGCCCGGCCGCCGCGTACGAGGCCAGCAGTGCCTCGCCGCGCCGGATCACCACGTCGCCGACCTCGATGTCCTCGACCGCGTAGCGCAGCGGGAACTGCCCGACCGGCGAGTCGTAGCGCAGTGTCTCCTCGACCACCGCCGACCACGGCTGCGCGCCGTCCAGGACGAGCCGCAGCTGGTCCGGGTGGGCGAGCAGGGCGCGGACGGCGTTGGTGATCAGGTTGAGCGTGGTCTCGTGCCCGGCGACCAGCATCAGCAGCAGGGTGCCGACCAGTTCGGCCTCGCTGAGCCGCTGCTGGTCAAGGCTGTGGCCGGCCTCGCGGGCGGCGATCAGGTCGGTGGTCAGGTCGTCACCGGGCGCGGCCCGCTTGGCCGCCACCACCGAGGCCAGCAGCGCGTTCAGGCCCCGCTGCGCGGCGATGGCCGCGGCCGGGGTGGCCGAGCTGGAGACCAGGGTGTCGGACAGCGCGTGCAGCTCGTCCTGCTGCTCCAGCGCGAGGCCGAGCAGTTCGCCGATCACCTGCATCGGCAGCGGGTAGGCGAAGTGTGTGCGGAGGTCGAACTCGCCCTCCAGCTTCGCGACCTCGTCGAGCAGCGTGATGGCCCTGGCCTCGATGGCGGGCGCCAGGGCGGCTATCCGGCGCGGCGTGAAGGCCTGCGAGACCAGTCCGCGCAGCCGCCGGTGGTCGTCCCCGTCGGCGGTGACCATGCCGGGTACGGCGATGAAGTTGGTCAGCGGCCAGCCCTCCGGGAGCCGCCCTTCCCGGAAGGTCGTCCACAGTCCGGCGTTCTTGCCGACGCGGGGGTCGGCCAGCAGCGACTGGAGGGTGTCGTGGTGGGTTATCGCCCAGACCACCACCCCGCCAGGGAGCTCCACCAGGACCGCGGGGCCGGCCGCGCGGAGTCGGGCGTTCTCTCCGTGCTGGTCGCTTCCGAAGGGGTCGAGTCTGATGGGCTCGGGGCGGGTTCCTGCGGAGTCGACGGTGGTGTCCATGCGGGCCTCTCGGGGGCTGGCGGGCGGGGCGGGGTGAAGGCGCTGTACAGCACCGGAAGGGCGGTCAGGGCCCGTGACCACGGGGACGGGCGCCAGGCCAGTTCGCCCGACGGGACGGCGAGTTGGAGGTCCGGCAGGCGGTGCAGCAGGGTCTCGACGGCGGTCTCGGTGATGATCCGGGCCGGGTGCTGGGCCGGACAGACGTGCCGGCCCGCGCCCCACGCGAGGTGCGCCCGGTTGCCGCCGAGGGAGCCCTGGGCGGCGGCGGAGACGCCCTGGGCGGCCGGGTCGGCGTTGGCCGCGGCCAGGCCGAGGACCAGCATGTCGCCGGCGCTGATGTACTGGCCGCCGAGCACGGTGTCGCCGGTGGCCCAGCGGCCGGGGAAGTTCTGCGTCGGCGGGTCCCGCCAGAGCACCTCTTCCAGGGCGTCGGAGACGGTGAGCCGGCCGCCGGTGAGGGTGGCCCGGAAGCGCCGGTCGGTGAGCAGCAGCCGCAGCGTGTTCCCGGTCCAGTTGATCGAGGTCTCGTTGCCCGCGACCATCAGCACCACCAGGTGGTGCACCGCCTCCTCGTCGGTCAGCCCGGCCGGGTGGGCGAGCAGCCAGGAGGTGAGATCGGCGCTGGGCGCGGCCCGGCGGCGCCGGACCAGGTCGACCAGGATCGCCTGGAACTCGGCACCGGCGCGCTGCGATTCGGCACTGCTGTCCACGAAGTGGCTGATCAGTTCGACCAGTCGGGGGCCGGCCTCGGCCGGCAGGCCGATCAGCTGGGTGAAGACCAGCAGTGGCAGCCGCCGGGCGTACTGGGTGATCAGGTCGGCGGTGCCGTCCGGCCCCCAGCTGTCGATCAGGCTGTTGGCGGCGGCCTCGGTGGTCCCGCGCAGCTGGTGGTGGTCGATCTGGGCGAGGGTGTCCGAGACGGCGGAGCGCAGCCGCTGGTGCTCGGCGCCGTCCAGGTTGAGCAGGGTGGGCCGCCAGGAGGTCATCGTCAGCAGCCGGGAGTTCCCGGGCAGCCGGCCCTCGGCGGGCACCCGCCAGCGGCGCGAGTCCTTGGAGAACAGCGCCTCGTTGCGGGTGAGTTCGAGCAGTTCGGCGTAGCCGAGGACGAGCCAGGCCTCGACCCCGGGCTCCAGCTCGATCGGCGCGACCGGGCCGTGGCGTTCGCGCAGCCGGGCGTACAGGCCGTGCGGGTCCTCGGCGACGGCCGGTCCGTACAGCGGGGTCAGCGGCACGCCGACGGGCAGTCCGCTGCCGGGCGGGCGGCCGCCGCCGTGCGCGACGGGGCACCCGGAGGGCATGGGGGGTTCGGGGGCGCTCATCCCTGCAGCTCCAGGATCGAGCTGCGGTGCAGGTGGTCGACGAAGTCGATCAGCAGGTCGTAGGACTGCCGGCGGTCGCGCGCGTCGCAGAACAGGATCGGCACGTCCGGCAGCAGGTCCAGCGCCGTGCGCAGCTCCTCCTCCGGGTAGCTCGGCGTGTCCGGGAAGGTGTTGACCGCCACCGCGAACGGGATGCGCTGCTCCTCCAACCGGCCGAGGACGTCGAAGCTCTCGTCCGGTCGGCGCAGGTCGACCATGGCGATGGCGCCGAGCGCGCCGCGCGACAGGTCGTCCCAGAGCGGCCAGAACCGCTGCTGTCCGGGCGTGCCGAACAGGTACAGCGCGAGCCGCGGGTTGAGCGTGATCCGGCCGAAGTCCAGCGCGACCGTGGTGGTCGTCTTGGTGTCGTGCCCGGTGAGGTCGTCGACGCCGCTGCTGGCGGCGGTCATGGTCTCCTCGGTGCGCAGTGGGGTGATCTCGCTCAGCGAGCCGACCAGGGTGGTCTTGCCGACCCCGAACGGGCCGGTGACCAGGATCTTGACCGCGCCCTGCACCGAGGACGGCAGGTACTGCGGCCCGTCGGCCGCACCGGCGGCCTCGGGGACGGCTTCAGCGGAGTTGGCGGAGGCCAACGAGCACCTCTTCCAGGAGGGTTGTGGGCAGGCGTTCGGCCTGCGGGACGGGCGGGAGCACCTGCACGGCGCCGAGGTCCCACAGGTCCCCGACCAGCACCTTGACGACGCCGAAGGGCAGCCCCAGGTGGGCCGCCACCTCGGCGATGGACAGCAGACTGTGGCAGAGCCCGAGGATGCGCCGGTGCTCCCGGTTCAGGAGCACGTGCTCGGGCAGTTGCGGCGGTTCGGGCCGCCCTAATGGTCCGGGCAGGACGCTGACCAGGCTCTCCACGGCCAGCTCGGCCCGGGTGGAGCGGCTGCGCCCGCCGGTGATGACGTACGGCCGGACCGGCCCGCTCACCGGTGGCCCCCCGCCGCGTGGTCGACCCGCGGCGGGCTGGTGAGGTGGGTTCCGATCCGCTCGACCAGGACCTGCATCTGGTACGCGACGAGGCCGGCGTCCACCGCCTCGCTGGTCACGACGGCCAGGTGCGCCCCGGCCCCGGCGGCGACGATGAAGAGGTAGCCGCCGCCGTACTCGATGATGATCTGGCGGGTGGCGCTGCCCGGCCCGCCGAAGCCCGTCGCGACGCCGCGGGCCAGCGACTGCAGTCCGGAGCAGGCTGCGGCGAGCCGTTCGGCGTCCTCGCGCGCGATGCCCGTGCTGCGGCCGATCTCCAGGCCGTCGTTGGAGACGACGACGGCGTGCTGGACCTGCGGTACGGCGATGATGTCGGCGAGCAGCCAGCCGAGATCAGGGGTGGTGGTCATGGAACTCTCCGGAGCGCTGGGGAAGTCGGGGGGAAGCAGGACGGGAAGGGTCGGAGGGGGCCTGGGCCCGGGCGGCCGATCGGCCGCTGGCGGTCCCGGCCTGGAACATCGCCATGAACGCCTGCGCGTCCCGGGCGGAGCGGTACGGCGGGGCGGGCGGCGGCGGGGGAGCGGCGTGCTGGGCGGGGCGATCGGCGCGGTCGCGCCGGTGGCTCCGGCGGGGCAGCGGCGGCGGGGTGTCGCCGAGCTGGGGGTCCCGACCGGGCGGCGGGGTCTCCACCAGGGGGTGACCGACGGGAGAGGCCGGTCGGGGGTCGGGGTCGAACGTCCGGTCGTCCGGCCCGAGGCCGGGGACGGTGGGCGGCAGCGGCTCGGTGAGCAGCGCGTTCGGCAGCAGGACGACCACGCGCACACCGCCGTACGGTGAGGGCGCCGAGCTGAGGGTGACCCGGAAGCCGTACTGCTCGGCGAGCCGGCCGACCGCGGCCAGGCCCAACTGCGGCACCTCGCCCAGTCGGGAGACTTCCAGGGTGCTGCCGCCGGCGAGCGCGGCGGCGGCCTTGGCGACGGCCTGCTCGGGCATGCCGACGCCTCCGTCGTCGATCTCGATGACGGCGCCGTTGTGCACCGGCATCAGCGTGACGAACACCTGGGTGCTGGGCGGGGAGTAGCGGGTGGCGTTGTCCAGCAGTTCGGCGATCGCGTGGATCAGCGCCTCGGCCGCGGCGCCGACCACCGCGGTCTCGATCCGGCTGCGGACCACCACCCGCTGGAACGGCAGGATGCGGGACTGGGCGCCGCGGACGACGTCCTCCAGGGTGACCGGTTCCGGCCAGTGCCGCCCGGCCCGGGCACCGCACAGCACGGCCAGGGTCTGGGCCAGCCGGGCCTGTTGGGCGGCCGCGTGGTCGGCCTTGAGCAGGCCCTCCAGCAGCGCCGGGTCGTCGTGGGTGCGCTCCATCTCGTCCAGCAGTGCCTGCTGGTCGTGGGCCATCACCAGGATCCGGCGGGCGACGCTGAGGAAGGCCCGCTGGGTGGAGGCGGTGTGCTCCTGCTCCTGCTGCACGGCGGCCAGTTCGGTGTTCCGGCGGCTGTGTTCGAGGAGGAACTCCTTGCCGGCGATGTGCAGCGAGAGCTGGAGGCTGTCGGCACGGCGGCGCTGGGTGACGGACACGGCGCGGTACCGCGCGGCGGCCACGAGGGCGAGGACGGCGAGTACGCCGGTTGCCGTTACGGACCACTGAGTCATCGTCACGCGGCGAATTCTAGGGTGATGATCCTACGAAGGTGTGAACGGATCTCGCCAAGTGACCGGATCTCGTCAAAATCGCGCCAATCCGCCCCCAACCCGGACTCGTTCGCCCTCGATCGCCGCACCTGACGAGACCTCGGGACGGCGCCGCCAGGCCGACCGCGGTGCGGTGGCGTCACGCCGGATGGCCGATTCACATCCCGGGATGTGTGGGACCTGTGTGCAGGGTGTTACGGAAGGGGCGTCGTCCGATGCAGGAGCAGCAGCGCCACGTCGTCCGGCCGGGACCGCCGCTCGGTCACGTTCAGGGTGAGCAGGTCGGCCAGCCGCTCCAGCGCGGGCGCCGGACCGATCCGCCCCGGCCCGGTCTGCCGGGCCCACAGCTCCAGCCCGCCGAGCATCCGCTGCACCGACTCGTCGTAATCCTCCTCGCGGTCCTCGACCAGCCCGTCGGTGTACGCCAACAGCGTCTCGCCGGCCGCCAGCCGCTCGACCGCCAGCGGGTACGGCCGCTCCGGGGCCACGCCCAGCGGCGGCCCGCCCGGCAGGTCCAGCTCGACGGCCCGGGCGCCGGCGGTGATCCGCACCGGCGCCGGGTGGCCGGCCCGGGCCGCCGTCAGCTCGCCGTCGGCCGGGTCCAGGGTCAGGTAGAGGCAGGTCGCGAACAGTTCGGTGTCCAGCTCGGCCAAAAGCCGGCTGGTGCGGGTCAGGGTGGCGGCCGGGTCGTGCCCGTCCGTCGCGTACGCCCGCAGGCCGCTGCGCAGCTGGCCCATCACGGCGGTCGCCTCGGCGTTGTGCCCCTGGACGTCGCCGATCACCAGCCCGACCCGGCCGTCCGGCAGCCGCAGCAGGTCGTACCAGTCGCCGCCGATCTGCATGCCCTCGGTGCTCGGCAGGTAGCGGGCGGCGCTGGCGATCCCGGGCAGCCGGGGCAGGGTGCGCGGCAGCATCGCCCGCTGCAGCTCGGTGGCCCGGTGGTGGTGGGTGTCGTACAGCCGGGCCCGCTCCAGGGACTGCGCGAGGATGCCGGCGAAGGCCGCGTACAGGGTGCGGTCCTCGCGGCTGAACACCCGCTCGGCGGCGAAGGTGATCAGGCAGGAGCCGACCTGCTGCCCGGAGGCGACCAGCGGCAGCACCGCCCAGGCCGCCGGGGTGAGCGGGTCGTGCCGGGCGCGGGCGGCGGAGGGCTCGCTGAACAGCGGGGCGGAGCGGGCCGGCGAATGCTGCATCACGGCCTCGGACAGGTCCGCCAGCCGGGTGAGCTCGGTGCGCCGCGGGCCCCCGTACACGGTGTGCGAGACGGGCAGCAGCCGGCCCTCGTCCACCAGGTCGAGGACGATGCCGGCGGCGCCGAGGGCCGGCCGGGCGATGTCGGTGACCGCCGCGGTGACGTCCCGGACGGTCACCGCCCGCGACAGCACCCGGGTGAGCGCCAGCAGCAGCGCCGTCCGGGCGGTGGCGGGCGAGCTCCCCTCGTCGGTCGGCGGCCGCTCCCGGTGACCGACGTCCGCGAGCAGCCCGGCGATCCGCACCGGCCGCCCGTGCACGTCCAGCATCACCTCGCCGGACTCCTCCACCCGCGCCACCTTGCCGCCCTGGCGCTGCACCCGGTAGCCGATCCGGTAGTGCCCGCCGGCGGCCAGCGCCTCGGCCAGCGCGGCCTGCACGTCCGGCAGGTCCTCGGGGTGGACCAGGCGGTCCAGCTCGGGGGCGGCGCCGTCCGGGGAGACCGGCCGCCCGGCCACCCGGAACGCCGCGGCGTCCCAGTAGCTCTCCCCGGTGACCAGATCGCGCTCGAACGCGCCGTGCCCGGCGGCCCGGACGGCGAGCGACAACAGCGGATGGGCCGACCCGGCGGGGCGGCCGTCCGCCCCCTCCGGCACCGGGCCGTCGGATAACCGGACGCCCTGCGGTGAGCGGGCGCCCTGCGGGAGCCGGGCGTCCGCGGCGTGGTCGAGCAGGTGGTCGATCCGGTGCGCGCAGGCCTCCGCGATCGTCTCCAGGACGTCCATGTCACGGCGCGGGACGGTGCCCCGGTGGGCCAGCGCGAGCGCCAGGACACCGACCGGCCGCTCGTCCACCACCATCGGCAGGGTGATCACGGTGACCATCCCGGTGCCCATGCCGGCGTTCCGGTTCGGGTAGTCGATGCCGGTGTGCTCCGGGCTGAGCAGGTAGGGGCGGCGCAGCCGCAGGGCCATCGCCGCGGGTAGCTCACCGGCCGGATCGACCACGCCGTAGCGCTCGTGCGCCCGCTCCGGCAGCCCGTGCGAGACGGTCAGCCGGAGCATCCCGGCGGCATCCGGCAGGTAGAGCGCGGAACCCTCGCCGGTGATCCAACTCGGGCCCTCGGCCAGGACGGTGCCGAGCAGTTCGGCGGCGCTGGTGCAGCCGAGCAGCAGGCGCACACAGCGCATCGCACTGCGCGTGGTCGAACCGCTGAGCGGGGTCCGGCGCTGGTCGGGAGTCCGGCTGTCGTCCTCGGAGGGGGGCACTGATTCTTAATACCCCATTTCCCCGGACGGTGGAGGGTGACCGAGCCGCCGCACCGGCCCCCGCCCACCACGGCCTGCGCACCTGGTCGGGCCGCTACGCCGGCCAGGTGCGCAGGCCGGTGGTGAGGGCGGTGATGAGGCGGTCCTGGGTGGTGGTGAGGTCCTCGGCGAGTTGGAAGGCGCCGGCGGTGGTGAGGGAGGCGAAGCCGTGGGCGAGGGAGCGGACGGTGCGGGCAGCGTGGATCGCCTCGGAGCCGTCGAGGCCGTACTCCCGCAGGACGGCGACGATCACGCCGACGAGCCGGGCGGCCGCCCGGGCCAGGTCGTCGTCGGACTGCGGGGCCTGGGGGAGGGCGTTGTAGCGGTGCGGGCGTTCGGTGGCGTACGCGTGGTAGGCGCGCAGGACGGTGGCGACGGCGTCGTCCCCGCTGCGGCCGAGGGCGGCGTCCGCGAGGCGGTCAGCCAGTTCCTCGGTGACCCGGACGGCGATCAGCTGCCGCAGTTCGGCGAGGCCGCCGCTGACGTGCTTGTACAGCGAGGGGGTGGCGACCCCGGCCCGGGCGGCGACGGCGGCCAGGGTGAGGGCGTCGGCGCCCTGTTCGTCGATGAGGGCGAGGGCGTGGTCGACGACCTGGTCGGGGGTCAGTCCTACGCGGGGCATGGTTTCGGCTTCTCCGTACGGAAGTCGGGCGACGGGTCGGGTCGGACGGCGGCTCGGTCGGGCGGCCGGGCCGGCGGTCAGGCGAGTTCGGCGAGGAAGGGCAGCAGGGCGTCCGCGGTGGCCTGCGGGTTGTCGGCCATCGGGTAGTGCCCGGACCCCTCGATCATCGCCTTCCGCGCGCCGAGTGCCGCGACCTGCCGGTCGGCGACGAGTTCCGGCTTCGGGAAGTCGGGGTCCTTGCTGCCCATGACCACCAGCGCCGGGCACCGCACGGCGGCCGTCCAGCCGGCCGGCGACGAGTCCCCGGTGACGTATCCGCGGGTGGCGGTCTTGCGGCCCGGGGTGCGCAGGGCGGCGACCAGTCCGTTCACGTAGCCGTCGAAGTCGGCGGGCTTGGCGCCGGGGAAGGCCATCCGGCGCAGGTAGAAGCCCCAGAAGGCGGGCCAGTGGACGAGGGCCGCGCTCATCAGGCGGAGGGCGCCGCGCATCAGGGCGCCGGGCTGCGGGTTCTCGACGAACGCGTCGATCAGGACGATCCCGGCGATCCGCTCCGGGGCGTCCCCGGCGGCCTTGACGACCGTCGCGCCGGTGTAGGAGTTCCCGGCGAGGACGGCGCGTTCGATGCCGAGGTGGTCGAGCAGGGCGAGGACGTCGCCGGCGATGGCGGCGGGGCCGTAGTCGTCCCAGGCGATGGAGGATTCGCCGAAGCCGCGCAGGTCCATGGTGACGACGCGGTGGCCGGCGGCGACGAGCAGCGGGCGCAGGTGCCGGTACGCGGCCCGGCTGTCGAGCATTCCGGGGAGCAGGACGACGGGGGTGCCGTCGCCCTGTCGGGTGTCGTCGAAGGCGATCCGCCCGCCGGGGACGGTCAGGTACTGGGTGTCCGGGCTGATGGGGGCGTTCATGGTGGGCCTCCTCGGTCCTTCGCTGCGACATCGGCGCTGCTGCCGATAGCCATAAAGCTAAGGCTAATAGCCTTAGCCGTCAAGCCTCCGGCCGAAGAGAGTCTCGAAGGAACTGTCGAAGAGGGCGTTGAAGAGGGCGTCGACGGGAGAGGGGAAGGCCGGCTCGCCTCAGATCCCCTCGGGCTTGAACGGGTCGTGCTCGCTGAGCAGCTTCTCCAGCCGGGCCTGGTCGACCCGGCTGACGATCTCGTTCGACTCGTGCCGGTCCCGGATCACCTTCGCCAGGGTGAAGGAGGAGGTGACGGTGTAGAGGAGGCCGATCCCGAGGAATGCCCGGGTCCACCCGCCGACCGGCAGGTAGGCGATCCCGACGGCGAGGGCGGTGCCCGACAGGGCGAAGGAGAGGATGGCCTGGATGTAGTACGCGGCCGTCGTGCGGTTCTGCATCGGTGCGCTCATGGCGTCAGGATGCGGCCGCCCGGCCGGGCCGCACATGAGTAGGAGTACTCAGATGGGGTGCTCGTATGAGGGGTCGTTCGTTGACGTCCGATCACTCGCTCCACTGCCGTCCCGGACGGATGGCTTGGAATCAGGGCGTCCTAGGATTAACGTTTGATAACGCAGCGCGGTCGTCAACGCCGTTCCCAGACGGCACCGTGCGCCGTCGCCTAATCCCGCCGACCGGCCTCCGGGCAGGTCAGGGAGCCGGGGAACCATGTTCCTTGGGGTGAATCGGCGGGGCTCCGGCCCGGCCGTAGGAGACCTTCCTGCTCCGAACCCGTCAGCTAACCCGGTAGGCGCGAAGGAAGGAAAGGAGCGCGCCTCCGTGGCGTCGACGCACACCCCGGCACACCCGGCCGGCCCCGCAGCCGGTACCCAGCTCCTCGACCACCCCGGCGCGGACGGGCCCGAGGCCCTCGGCCCGGAGGCCGAGGCCAACCGGCACCGGATGCCGCGTCAGACCCGCGGCGCCTCCCCGCTGCTCGGCGTCACCGCCGTCGCCGCCACCCTCGGTGCCACCGGCTTCGCCTCGGCCACCCCGGCCGTCGCGCCCGCCGTCGAGGCCCCCGACGAGACCCCGGTCGCGCTCGCCGCCGACCCCGGCCTCGCGCTCGCCGCCCGCATCCAGCAGCAGGCCGACAGCCAGCGCACCGCCGCCGAGGAGGGTGCCCGCGTGCAGGCCGCGCAGGAGGCCGAGGCCAAGGCCGCCGCCAAGGAGGCGGAGGCCAAGGCCGCCGCGACGGAGGCGGAGGCCAAGCGCGCCGCCGCCCTCACCCTCCCGGTGAAGGACTACCGGCTCTCCGCCCACTACGGTCAGAGCGCCCGCTACTGGGCCAACCTGCACACCGGCCTGGACTTCGCCGCCGACACCGGCACCCCGGTGTACGCGCTCGGCCAGGGCACCATCACCTCGGCCGGCTGGTCCGGCTCGTACGGCTACCGGATCGTCGAGACCCTGCCCGACGGCACCGAGATCTGGTACTGCCACCTCTCCTCGATCATCAAGGGCTCCGGCGGCGTCGCCTCCGGCCAGCAGATCGGCAAGGTCGGCGCGACCGGCAACGTCACCGGCCCGCACCTGCACCTGGAGGTGCGCCCCGGCGGCGGCGCCCCGGTCGACCCGGAGCCCTGGCTCCAGCAGCACGGCCTCAACCCGTAACGGACACCCGAAAGCCCCCGGTCGCACGCTCGGTTCGAGCGGCCGGGGGCTTTTCGCGGCGTCTCACTCCTCCGCGGGCAACTGCGCCACGTACGCGTCGATCTCCTCCTGGCCAGGCTCCGGCGCCAGCTCGGGGAACTCCGCCACCAGCAGCCGCGGCAGCCCCGGCACCGTCCACTCCCCGAACAGGTCGAGCGCCGCGTCGACCGCCGCCTCCTCGAACTGCCCGAAGTCACCGGCCAGCTCGTCCGGCATCGGCCGCCCGAGCGCGGTCAGCTCGGCCAGGTTGCGGTAGCTGCGCCGCATCAGGCCCTGCTCCAGCAGCCGCCGCGCGCCGTCCGTGGCCATGCCGACCGACAGCACCCGGCCCGGTCCCCAGCCCCGCTCGTCCGGCTCGTCCAGCCAGCCGGCCGGCACCAGCGACTCGTACGCGGCCAGCCGCTCCTCCTCCGGGAGCTCGCCGAAGCCGGTCAGCCAGTGCCGCACCGCCGCCTCGTCCGCGACGTCCACCCCGTACGCGTGCAGCAGCAGCGCGTACAGCCGGGGCCAGGTCACCAGGTCGGCGCGGCGCAGCAGTCCGGCCGCGACCTCGCCCTGCCACTCGGCCTCCGCGTGCAGCCGCTCCTGGCGCTTGGCGTTGAGCCGCCGGACCGCCCGCTGGTGGTCGATCAGCAACCGGACCGCGTCGCCGTACGCGAGCGGGTCCTCCTCGGGGGTGGGTTGGACGTACAGGTGGAGCCGCTCGTACAGCAGGTGCTCCACCGCGTCGGAGGTCAGTTCGGGCCAGCCGTCGTGCATCCTGCCCTCGCCCAGCTCCAGCAGCGCCAGCACCGCGCGCAGCGGCGCCTCGGCCACCGGCGTGCGGCCCTGCTCGGCCGCCCAGGCGAGCAGGTCGGCGGCCCTGGTGCGCGGGGCGAGTCGCAGGTCTTCGTCGTTCATAGTCCGAACGGTAGCCTCCGGGGGCCGGTAGGGTCGGCCGCCATGGTCCCCGTACGACTCACCGGCCCCCGGCTGGCCATCCGCGAGTACCACCACACCGACGGCGACGTGGACGCGCTGCACACCCTGTTCGGCGACCCGGAGGTCACCCGCCACCTGCCGTTCGAGCCGTACGACCGCGAGACCTGCGCCGACCAGATCGAGCTCTACCTGGAGGAGGCGATGGCCGGCGAGCGGGACACCTACCGGCTCGCCGTCACCAGGCTCGCCGACGCCGAGGACCCGCAGGACGCGACCCCGATCGGACACGCCGCACTCACCCTCGGGAAGCACCGCGCCGCCGACCTGGGCTGCGTCCTCGGCCGCGATTTCCGGGGCCGAGGCTACGCGGGCGAGATCACCGGCCTGCTCTGCGACTTCGCCTTCCACACCCTGGACCTGCACCGGCTGACGGCCTCGGCCGAGGTGGGCAACACGGCCTCCGCCAAGGTGCTCACCCGACTCGGGTTCCGGCTGGAGGGGCGGGCCCGGCACGACCGGCTCGAGAACGGCGTCCGCTCCGACTCGCACCTCTTCGCGCTGCTCGTCGACGAGTGGCCGGGCCCGACCGGCTGAACCCCCACGGCGCGCCCGTGTGGCCAGGGAGACCGGCGGGCCGGGGGACCGGGGGCCGGGGGACCGGGGGCCGGGGGCCGGGGGCCGGGGGGTTAACCCCACCCCAGATCCGCCAGGCCTCCGGATGCCGCCGCGACCTGCGGTCCGGCCAGACTGGACGACGTCAGCGAGCACGAACGACCGTCAGTACGAGGGGCCGGGGGCCGGAACATGAGCAGCAGCCGAAGCACACGGGACCACGAGTGGGACGTCCTGGACGGTCACGGCGACGACCCGCGCCCCGCCCGGGCCCACCGGACCGGACAGCCGCCCGCCTTCTGGACGGCGCCGTTCTCCGCGCACTACTACCGCGAGGTCGGCTACGTGCTCAGCGGCCTGCCGGTGGCGATCGCCGGCTTCGCCGTCGCGATCACTCTGTTCTGCCTCGGCCTCGGCACCTTCGTCACCGTCCTCGGCCTGCCCGTGCTGGCCGGCCTGACCATCGCCGCCCGGGGCTTCGGCCGACTGGAGCGGGCCCGGGCGCGGGGCATGCTGGCCCTGGACGTTGCCGGCCCGAAGCCGGTGCGCCCGGTCCGCCCGGGCAACTGGGGCGCGATCACCGCGCGGCTGGCGGACGGGGCGGGCTGGAAGGCCGCGCTGTACCAGGTGGTGATGTTCCCCTGGGCGATCTTCAGCTTCACCATGACCCTGGTGTTCCTGCTGCTCGGCTGGGCGATGGCGCTCTACCCGGTCTACCACTGGGTCTTCCCGACCTACACCGGCTGGCGCGGGTACCAGCTGTTCGACTACACCGACGGCCACCACGTCCGGCACGTCTACTACGTCGAGGGGATGTGGCAGATCGCCGGGTTCTCGCTGGTCGGGGTGGTGCTGGTCTTCCTCACCGCGCAGCTCGTCCGCGGCCTGACCAACGTCAACCGGGCCGCCGCCCAGGGCCTGCTCGGCCGCTGACCAGGCGCTGACCGTCCGGCCCCGACTCGGTCCCGGCCCCGTTCGCACTCCGGATGCGGACGGGGCCGCCGCGTGTTCGGATGACCGCGTGGCCGCCCCAGGCATTCCCCCCGAACCCCCGGACGTCCTGGTCACCTCCCGCCCGCTGGACGAGTACTGCGCCCTGTTCGACCTCACCCGGGCCCAGCTCGCCGCCCTCCCCGGGCCGTTGCTGGACTGCCCCGGCGGCGCGGCCGGCCTGGCCGCCGAGGCGCGCGCGCTGGGCTGCCGGGTGATCGCCGCCGACCCGGCGTACGCCCTGCCGCGGCCGGTGGTCGCGGACCGCGCCCGGGCCGCCCGGGCGGCGATGGCCGTCGCGATGGCCGCCCGCCCGCACCTCTACCCCGCGCCCCGCCCGCACCGGCCCGAGCGCTACCTGCGCAGCTGGGACCGCGCCCGCCGGCTGTTCGCCGCCGACTCGGCCGCGCACCCGCAGCGGTACGTGGCCGCCGCGCTGCCCCGGCTGCCTTTCGCGGACGGCACCTTCGCCCTCACCCTGAGCGGCTACCTGCTCTTCGCCTACCCCGAACTCTTCGGCCCCGAGCACCAGTTGGCCGCCCTGACCGAGCTGGTCCGGGTCACCTCCTTGGGCGGCGAGGTCCGCGTCCAGCCCCTGCACGACGGCCGGGGCCGCCGCTGCGGGCACCTCGACCCCCTGCGGTACGCGCTCGGCGAGCGCCGGATAGCCAGCGAGGTCCGCCGCTTCCCCCGGGCCGAGGACGGACGCACCCGCCGCGTCCTGGTCCTGCGGGCCGCCGACCGCCGCCGGGCGGAGGCCGGGCAGCCCGTGCCCGCCGCGCTGTAGGGGCCGCTATGCAGACGGCGTGGCGGGCGAGGCGGGCGACGTCGGCGCATCCGGTGCGGTCGGTGCATCGGGTGCAGCCGAGCCGGACGGCTGGGATGGCTGGGTCGGCTGGGGTGCCTGGGGCGCCTGGGCCTGCTGGGCCGGCACGAAGGCCGTCACCTGCAGCCGGGAGAGGATCTTCTCGGCCAGCCAGCTGCGGTCCGACCCGTACGGGATGCCCCGCGGATCGACCAGCTGCGCCGCCACCGCGTCCCGCAGCCGCTGCGCCTCGGCGGCCGGCAGCCGGGAGAGCAGTCCCCGGGCGGCCAGCAGCGCGTGGTATTGCTCGAAGCCCGAGCGCGGGTGCTCGATCGCGTCCAGCACGCTCGCCAGGTCCGCGAGCGACGGGTCGCCCTGCATCAGCGCGAGCGCCTGGATCCGCCGGCCCTCGGAGCCGTCCGTGAAGAGGCCCCGCACCTGGTCGGCGGTCAGCGCCGACCGCCGCGCGGTCGAGCGGACCTCGGCCACCACGCCCGCCGGCCCGACTGGCGAACCCGAGGCGGGCGGCAGCTGCCCGGCCAGCGCGGCGGGGTGCTCCGCGCTGCCGCCCAGCAGCCCGAGCTGCTGCATCGCGCGGACCCGCAGGTCGTCCGCACCCACCTTGTCGCCGTGCCGGTCGCGGTCCTGCCCGGCGAGGAAGAGGTCCAGCGCCCGGTCGGCGTCGTTCAGCGCCCGCGGCAGCGCGAGCCTGGTCACCAGCCAGCCCGCGAGGAAGCCGAAGACCAGGAAGTAGAGCACCAGGGCCGCCGCGAACGGCACCGCGGCGTCGCCCCCGCCGAGCGTGGGCGCCAGCGCCGACCCGAGTTCGTGCAGCCGCTCGCCGAGCGACCCGAGCTGGGTCAGTCCGACGCCCAGCAGCACCTTGGTCAGCCAGTCCGAGACCTGCTCCAGATTGGTGTTCGGCGCGTACGAGCCGTGCGGCTCGCCCGAGTCGCCGCGCACCCGGGGCACACCGAACAGGAAGCCCAGGCCGCCGCCGAGCACCGTCGAGGCTCCGGCCACCACCAGGCCGCCGCCGAGCGCCTGCCAGGTCTGGTCCCGGCCGAGGGCGAACAGCAGCAGCCCGATCAGCCCCGTCCCGGCCAGTACTCCGGAGGCACCCCACTGCGCCGTCCGCAGCGCCGATCCGCCGCCCAGTCGTCGCGCCTTCGTCATCGCCTACCCCCTGTGTCCGTGCCGCTCCGCTCCGGAACCCCGCGCCGACTCTAGCGCCGCGGCCCCACCCCGGAAACGTCCCGGGCACGCCCCGGCTACGACACGGGGGAGCACCGACTGCGACACGGGTGCCCCGGCTGCACACGGGTGCCCCGGCTACGACACGGGGAGCACCGACTGCGGCGCCAGGAGTCCGCGGGAGTCCGGGCGCCCCCGGAAACGCAGACGACCCGCGGGCTACTCCTCCGCGCCGGCCCGTGCACTGGCCAGGCGCCGAGGCACCGGGGATGTTCCGGTGAGCCCGCGGGCCGGGTGACTGCTATGGATTTCGCCTGCCGGAGGCCAGGGGCCTCACCCTGCGCAGGCAGGGGCGGCTCTAGCGAGCAGCCACCTCACACATCCTGACGGTACTCAATTCAGGATCACCTCCTTTCAGTGTGCTGCCACGATAGGCAGCCCACCGATCGGGGGGCAACGGATTTATTCGCGGCCTCGCCGCGGTGCGGTGGCGCCGGGAACGCGAAAGGCCCGGAGGACGAATCCTCCGGGCCTTCCGGCTACTGAGTAGCGGGGACAGGATTTGAACCTGCGACCTCTGGGTTATGAGCCCAGCGAGCTACCGAGCTGCTCCACCCCGCGTCGGTGAACACAACACTACGTGGAAGTCGCCGAGATGGGAAATCCGTTCTTCAAGCGCCCCTCGGCGAGGGTTTCGACCGCCCGCGCCGGGGGCCCCGCGCCGGGTGCCGGGCCGAGCGGGCCCTCGCCCAGGCCGCGAAGCAGACCAGCGCGACGAAGCAGGGCACCATCAGCACCGCGTACACCACCAGGAAGCCGTCCGTACCGAGGTCGGCGGCGGCGTTCCAGGTGCCGTGCAGCAGTATCGCCAGCAGCAGCCCGGTCGGCGCGGCCAGCCGGGCGAGCCGGCGTCGCCCGGTGGTCAGCGCGACGGCCAGGCCGATCCCGGTCAGCGCGGTGAACAGCGGGTGGGCGAAGGGGGAGAGCAGGGCACGCAGGACGAAGGTCTGCACGGTGCTGTCGAAGTCGCGCAGGCTGGGCCGATCGCCGAGGCCGATGCTGTCCAGCCGCTGCCGCTGGTCGCTGGTGAAGGCCCGGCCCAGGTAGAGGGCGTTCTCGGTGAAGGCGAAGCCGCACGCGGTCATCCCGCCGAGCACCACTCCGGCGGCCAGGGTGCGCGGCCGGGAGCGGCGGTGCGGCCCGGCGCCGCCGGACGGCGGGGCCGGGCGGAGGTAGGGCAGCGGCCGCAGGTACGGGCGCAGCCGGCCGCGGGCGTGCGGGCCGACCTGGCGGCGCTGGTACGGGCGGGGGCGCCGGGGCGCGGGCAGTCGGCGCAGCAGCGGCGCGCAGGGGCGCCCGGTGCGGCGGCCCTGGCAGCGCTGCCGCCGGCCGAGCGGCAGCAGCAGCACCAGCAGGGCGGTGGCCTTGGCGGTCTCCTCGATCACCGGGGTGGCGATTCCGGCGCCGAGCAGTTTGCCGAGCGAACCCTGGTGCCGGGTCAGGTAGTCGGCCGTCCAGTTGTTGGCGAGGATGGCGACGGTGGTGGCGGCGCAGGCGCCCCAGCCGAGGCAGAACACGGTGTGCCGCAGCGGCACCCGGGCGGTGAGGTTGAGCCAGGCCAGGCCGCCCAGCACGAACGGCAGCGGCACCATCGCCAGGCCCAGGCCGACCAGCAGCCCGACGGTGCCGGTCTGCCGTTGGACCAGGTGCAGGATCAGCGCCCCGCAGCCGACCATGGTCAGGACGGCGGTCGCGGTGACCGAGGAGAGCGCCACCGAGCGGCTGCGGCCCGGCGGCCCCCCGGGCGCGGCGGCTTGGGCGTTCGCGGCCCGCGGTAACGGGCCGCCCGGCCGGGGCAGCAGGCGGTGGACCCGGCGCCTCCGGGGCCCCGGGATGGTCCGGGTGTCGCCGGTGCGCGGGACCGTCTCCGGTGCGTCGGCGGCGACCTGAACCTCTGTCCGAACAGTCGTACGAACGATCGGCCGGGACCCGCCGCCGGACGGGCCGCCCATGCGGCACAGGGTAGGCCACGGCAGCCGCCCGTCGGGAGGACTCGGGACGAACCGTCCGCCGATGGCCTGCCCGTACGGTCGGCGGGTGGCCGCCGTTCGAACGGCGGCCGATGCGTCAGCGGCGGCGGAACAGGAGGTCGTGGACCACGTGGCCCTTGGCGATCCCGGCCCGTTCGAACTTGGTGACGGGCCGCCAGTCCGGTCGCGGGGCGTAACCGGGGACGCTGCCGTCCGGGTGGTCCGCGGGCTCCAGCCAGCCGGTCCCGTCACCCTCGGGGTGCAGGTTCTCCAGCTCCGGCGAGGCGGACAGCACCGCCAGCATCTGCTCCGCGTACGGCTCCCAGTCGGTGGCGCAGTGCACCAGGGCGCCGGGGGCGAGCCGGGGCAGCACCAGGTCGAGGAAGGAGGGCTGGACCAGCCGACGCTTGTGGTGCTTGGGCTTGGGCCACGGGTCGGCGAAGAAGACCCGCAGACCGGCCAGCGAGGCGTCCGGGAGCATGTCGCGCAGCAGGATCACCGCGTCCCCGGCGGCCGACCGGACGTTCTCCGAGCCGTCCCGCTCCAGCAGGCCGAACAGGTTGCCGTGGCCCGGTGTGTGCACGTCGGCGGCGAGGATGCCCATGCCCGGGTCGGCGGCGGCCATCGCGGCGGTGGTCTCGCCCATGCCGAAGCCGATCTCCAGCGTCACCGGCAGTTCGCCGAACAGCTCCCGCAGGTCGAGCGGGGCGCCGTCGATCGGGATGCCGAAGGTCTCCCAGCTCCGGTCCAGCGCGCTCGCCTGGGCGTTGGTCATCCGGCCCCGGCGCGGCTGGAAGCTGCGGATCCGGTGCTCCCGGTGCTGGGCCTCGGTGGCCTTGTGCGGGTACATCGGCGCGGGGTACGCGGCCGGCGCCGCGGACATCCGGGCGGACGGCGAGGGCTGGGGGATCGGGGCGGTGGCAGTCACAATCCCCCGAGTCTACGGGGCCGCCGGGGCTCCCCCGAAGGGCCTGTGACCGGGCTCATTCCGGGGCTTCTCCGCCGCTCGTCCGCCCGCTCACCCGCCTGCTTCCAGGGCGGCCAGGGCGCGGCGGGCCACCTCCCGGCCGATCGGCAGCGAGGCCGTCGCGGCAGGGGAGGGGGCGTTCAGCACGTGCACCGCGCGGCGCGGGGAGCGCGGGTCCTGCGGGTCGAAGCCGGCGAAGGCGAAGTCGTCCAGCAGCGAGCCGTCCCGGGCCACCGCCTGGGCCCGCACCCCGGCGGCGGCCGGCACCAGGTCCTCGGCGGAGACGGCGGGCAGCAGCCGCCGGACGGCCTCGGTGAACGCCCGCTTGGACAGCGAGCGGTGCAGCTCGCCCAGCTCGTACCGCCAGTGCCGGCGGGCGATCCGCCAGGTGCCGGGGAAGGCCAGCGTCCCGGCCAGGTCGCGGGGTCGGACGGTGCGCCAGTCGTACCCCTCGCGGGCGAGCGCGGGCACCGCGTTCGGGCCGACGTGGACGTCCCCGTGGATGCCTCGGGTGAGGTGCACGCCGAGGAAGGGGAAGGCCGGGTCGGGCACCGGGTAGACCAGGCCGCGCACCGAGTTCCGGCGCCGCTCGGTCAGTTCGTAGTACTCGCCGCGGAACGGCACGATCCGCACCCCGGTCTCGTCCCCGGCCAGCCGGGCGATCCGGTCGCTGTGCAGTCCGGCGCAGTTCACCAGCACCCGGCAGCGCAGCTCGCCGGTGGCGGTGCCCACCGTCACCAGGTCCCTGCGCCGCGCCACCGTCCGGACCTCGCTGCCGGGCCGCAGCTCGGCGCCGGCCTCCCGGGCCAGCCGGCCGTAGGCGGTGGCGACGGCCGGGAAGTCGCAGATGCCGGTGGTGCCGACGTGCAGCCCGGCGAGCCCGGCCACCTCCGGCTCGTACCGGGCGATCCCGGCCCGGTCCAGCTCGGTGACCGGGATGCCGTTCGCCCGCCCGCGCTCCGCCAGGGCCGCCAGCCGGGGCAGCTCGGCGGCGCCGGTGGCCACGATCACCTTGCCGGTCACCTCGTACGGGATGCCGTGGTCGCGGCAGAACGCCACCAGCTCGGCGGCACCCGCCACGGCGTAGCGGGCCTTGAACGAACCGGGTCGGTAGTAGACGCCGCTGTGGATCACCCCGCTGTTGCGCCCGGTCTGGTGCGCGGCGAAGCCGGCCTCCTTCTCCAGCACCGCGACCCGCAGCCCGGGCCGCGCCCGGGTCAGCGCGTACGCCGTGGCCAGCCCGACGATCCCGCCGCCCACCACCAGCACGTCGACCTCGTCCGCCACCACCGACTCCTCGCCTCGCCCGGCCGCCCCCGCCGCCGATGCTGCCACGGCGGCCCGGACGGGTCGAGGCCGCGACGGGCCCGCGCCGGAACGGCGAGCGGCCGGGAAGGAACCACCCCCGTGGGTCCCTTCCCGGCCGCTCGCCGCCACGCCGACCGTCTCCCCTCGGTCGGTGCGGCCCCCGGGGCCGGCCGCCGACCGTGCCGGCCGCCGGCCTCCTGCCCCTCTTACTCCTCCCAGGGCCAGTGGGCGTTCGCCCCGGCCTCCAGGAGGGGGATGAGGCGGAAGGCCGCGTCGCTCAGGCCGCCGAAGGTGTGGCGGTGGGCGCCGCCGCTGGGGCCGTGGGCCGGGGCGTAGCCGGCCAGGTTCCAGGTGTAGACGGGGACGTGGGCGGGGACGGCGGCGAGCGGGTCGCCGCCCCAGTGGTGGGGGCCGGTCTGCTCGTCGGTGACGATCACCACCCGGTCGTGGCCGCGGTAGTGGGCGCGGACGGCGTCGGCGGTGTTGGTGCCGCCGAGACTGGAGAAACGATCCAGCACCCGCAGCACCGCCTCCCCCCGGCCGACCTCGATCACCCGGCTGGTGGTCCCGAACTCGACCAGGTCCGCCTCGGCGGCGCGGACCTTCAGCGCGGTGCCGAAGATCGCGGCCGAGTCGGCCCGGTTGAGCTCGGTCGGGCCGCCGGACCGGTCGAACATCGAACCGGAGCGGTCCACCAGGATCAGCGTCCGGCCGGGCAGCTCCGGCACGTTGGCCAGCGAGTGCCCGAGCGCCGTCTCCAGCGCGTGCCCCCAGCGCAGCGAGGGCGCGTGCCGGTGTGCGGACAGGTAGCGGAACGGAAACTGGCGCGAGCGCCGTACCTCGCCCTTGTCGGAGATCCGCCGGGCCACCTCGGCCGCGACCGCGTCCGACACCCCGGCCCGGTCGAAGTTGCGCAGGTTCCGCACCAGCGCCATCGGGCCCATCGACGGGATGACCGCCTCCCAGACCGGCGCGTCCAGCGGCCCCCGCAGCCAGCCGGCCAGTGCCTCCCAGGTCAGCCCGGCGGCGGCCAGCCGCTCGGCGCCGTCCTCGGCGGTCACCGCGGCCCGGCGCTCCTCGACGGGCAGCGAGAGCAGCGCGCGGTTGGCGGTCAGCATCCGGTCGGACGCGGGCGGGACGGCCTCCTCCGGCCGGTGCCGGCGGTCCAGCGCGTACGCGAACAGCGCGCCCTGCCACGGCTTGTCCGGGTCCGGCGAAGGGTGCGTCAGCTCGATCACGTCGCCGAAGCGGTAGCCCTTGCCCGCGGTGTCGTACTTGAGCAGCGAGCGGGTGTCGTAAAGGTGCCGGACGGCGTCCGCGACGCCTCGCTTGAGCGGCTTGGGCAGCGCCCTGCCGTAGCGCGAGGTCCAGTACGCGAGCAGCTCGCCGGGCTCGTCGGCGCGCCGCAGCACCGCCGCGACGGCCTGCCGGGAGTGTCCGTGGGCGCCCGCGTCGAGCCGGGCGCGGGTGAACTCGGCGGCGCCGACCAGGGCGGCGGTGCGCATGTGGGCGCCGTAGCGCAGCCAGCGCAGCAGCCCGAGGGTCCACTCGGGCTCGGCGACGGCGAGTTCGCGCACCAGCGCGGTGTAGCGGTCGTCGCGGTCGCCGCCGCGCTCGTAGAAGGTGTCCTTGCCGACCATGTTGGCCACCGCGAGCAGGAACAGCTCGGACTTGCGGTCCCGGACGTGGCCGACGCCGCCGTTGTGGTTGCGGGTGAGCTGCCCGGTCGTGGCCACTGGTGAACTCGGACTCGCCTTGGTCTTGCGGATGTTGAACCTGGACATGCGACAGCCCCCCTCGGCCTGTTGGTGTCAGTGGGAGGGAGGCATGCCGCATGAGGGGTGCCCGAGATCGTGCCGACCGTGGGACGGCCGACGTCGGCGGAGGTGTATGCCTTGTGCTCTACCACTTGAGCTAGCGGCCGCGCTCGCGCACGGCACACCCGGGACTCGAACCCGGAACCGCAAGATCCGAAGTAACCCCCGCCTGCGCACCGGGCACTCCGAAGCGCACTGCCTCCCGAGATCGGAGTGGCGGCGGTGTTTCGCGGGTTCGAACCGCTACGCCGGAAATCCGGCGCCTACCAGAAGTAACCGCTGCCGTCGCACCGGGAGGTGCGGAAAACCTATTCACGTGTAGGTGTCCAGAGATCGAAGGCGGCTGAGGTGACGAAGCTGCTCTGGCCACTGAGCTACACCGGTCCGAAACCGGTGACGGGATTCGAACCCGCGACCTGCCCAATAAGGAGTTGGAAGTAACCTCTGCCTGCGCACCTGGACGAGAGAGACCATAGCCAGGCCCCTCTCGCTGGCGCACCTCAATTACCGTCAGGCCGTAACGGGCCCCGCCGGCTCTTCGCCCCTTTGCCCCTTCGCCCCGCCGCCCGCCGGCCCGAACGCTCACGCCGGAGCGACGATCACCGCCCGTGCCCGCTCCGCGAGCTCCCGCACCCGGCGCTCGCCGTGGAACGGCTCCAGGCGCCGCAGCATCTCCACCACGTACTCCCGGCTGCGCTGCGAGGAGATCCGGCCGGCCACCTCGACGGCGCGTTCGCCGGCGGCGACCGCGGCGTCCAGGTTGCCCGCCTCCGCCTCGGCCATCGCCGAGACCACCAGCCGCAGGCCGTGCGAGCGGACGAAGCCCTCGGTGGGCGTGGCCAGTGCCTCGCGGGTGAACTGCCGGACCTTCGAGGGCACTCCGAGGTCGCGGAAGCACTCGGCGGCATCGGCGGCGAGCCGGTCGTAGGCGTAGAAGTCGATCCACGCCGGATCCGGATCCCCGGCGCGTGCCCGTTCGAGTGCGCTCTCTGCCGCGCCGAGCGCCGTCGCGCACGCCGCCGCGTTGCGCGCCTTGGCCTGGGCCCGGGCCTCCACCAGGTGGAAGAAGCTCATGGTGCGGGCGGTGGCCAGGCCCCGGTTGCGCTCCAGGGCGGCCTGCGCCAGATCGACCGCCTCCTCGGCGAAGCCCCGGTAGCCCGCCTGCAGGCTCATCGAGGCCAGCACGTAGCCGCCGAGCGGCACGTCGGCGGCGGCCCGGGCGAGCCGCAGGGCCTGGATGTAGTACCGCTGGGCGGCCTCGTGCTGCCCCGTGTCGAAGGCCATCCACCCGGCCAGCCGGGTCAGTTCGGCCGTCGCGCCGAACAGCGCCCGGCCGACCGCGTCGCTGTACGAGGCCAGCAGCAGCGGCGCCGCCTCCACTCGCAGGCACTCCGGCACCATCGACGAACGCCAGTCCCCGCCGCCGTACTTGGAGTCCCAGCGGCGTGCCTCCTGGGCGGCCTCGCGGAGCTTGGCGGCGTCCGAGTGGCCGACCCGGTAGGAGGACGTGTCACTGGGGGAGCGCGGCACCTCGCGGGCCACCGAGCCGTCGGCCGGGGTGATCAGCCAGCGGGAGACCGGCGTCGCGTAGGCCGCGACCGAGAAGGTGCCGGCCAGGCTGTCGCTCCACCGGCCGCCGCCGGGGCCCCGGCGCAGATCGAGGTCGACCCGCCACAGGTCGGTGGCGGAGCGGACGGCCTCGGCGACGTCGCGCGGGAAGGCCAGGCCGAGTTCGGGTGCCGGGTCGGTGTCGCCCAGGCCGATCTCCTCCAGCGGGACGGGTCGGCCGAGCTTGCCGCCGATCGCGGTGGCGATCAGGTGCGGGACGGGCCCCTGCGGGACCATGCCCTTGCTGACCCAGCGGGCCACCGAGGTCTTGTCGTACCGCAGGGTCAGCCCGCGCTGGGCACCGAGGTCGTTGACCCGGCGGGCCAGTCCGGCGTTGCTGATCTGGGCGAGGGTCAGGAGCGTGCCGAGCCGTTCGTTCGGTCCACGTGGGCTGACGGTCATGGTGGCGGCGGCACCTCCTGCGGCCTTGTGCGCGGGGCCCGGGCGGCACCGGGCCGTGGCTGCTGTACCTAGAGTAGTCGGACGCGTTCCGACGGTTAAGAGGTCGCATTCCGGATGGCGGGATCGCGCACTCGGCGGTGTCGCACGGGAGTTGGTCCGGACCGCTCGGATCCGGCCGATCCCGCCGCGCGCCGGAGCGTCGTGCTCCGGTCCCGTGTTGACGTGCGCCCGGCCGTGCCCCCTGGCCCGACCGGCTGGTCGGCGATTCGCTGGTGGTCGTGGGTCGGCCCGCCGTCGAGGACCCGGCGGGCCGGGTATGCCGCCGCCTCAATCCCCGCGGGTGGCGGTGAAGTCCGGGAGGGCATGCGGATGCCCTCCCGGGCCGGGTGACGCCTTTCGGCCATCTCGCGATGCCCATGCCAAAGGCGGCCCGCGGGCGGTCCGGGCCACGGAGGGGGAGGCCCGGCCCGCCCGGCCCCACCTCGGCTCCACCCGGCGCCGACAGGCCGCTCCGCGCGGTTTTGCCGCGGTGCCGACAGCCGCTCCGCCCGTTCCCACCCGCCGTCGGCCGGTCGCCACCGAAGCGGAACCGGCAACACCGGCCCCGGCGACGCCGAGCGGTGGCACGATGTCCCCTGACGGCGCGTCGAGCTGCGGAGGCACGTCGGGACGCGCGCGGGCCGCCACGGCACACCCACCCGGCCGCCCGACGGCACCGCCCGCCCGGCGGCGAACGCGCCGCGCGGATGCAGGTCCTCGTCCGGTGGAGGCACGATGCGGTGGCTGACGGGCTTGTGCACGGGCACGCCCAGAGCGGGCACACCCCGGGCGGGCACACCCGCGCGCGAGACGCCCGGCACGGTCGCGCCGATCGCCGCACGCCCGCTGTGGACCGGAGCCGACCCGCTCTGGGCCGTCGGCGACTGGCGCCCCGAGGAGATCCGCCTGGTCACGCTCCGCCCCGGCGCCCCCGCCGTGGTCAGCACCGGCCCCACCGCCCCCGACCCGGTCGAGGACACCCCCGCCACCACCCGGCTCGCCGTCCTCGGCCACTGCGGCGCCACCGACGCCGAACTCGCCGCCGGCCTCGCGGCCGCCCGCGGCGGAGCCGTCCGCCACCTGACCGCCTGGCCCGGCAGCTACACCGTCGTCCTGCGCTCCGGCACCCGCTCCACCCTGCTGCTCACCGACCTCGCCGGCGCCCAGCCCGTCTTCCACACCCCCTGGGGCGGCGGCACCGCGTACGCCACCGCCGCCCTCCCGCTGGCCGACCTGGTCGGCGCCGCAGTGGACACCGGTCACCTCGCCGCCCGCCTCGCCTGCCCCGAGTCTCCCGAGGCGCTCGGCACCGGCACCCCGTACCTGGGCGTCCAGCAGGTGCCGCCCGGCCACGTGCTGGGGATCCGCGGCGGCCGGCCGTACCTGTCCGCCTACGACGAGCCGCCCTTCGCCGAGCAGCCCCGCGACGAGGCGCCCGCCGTCCGCGAACTCACCCGCGCCCTGCTGGAATCCGTCCGCTCCCGGGTCCGTACCACCGCGCCGGTCCTCGATCCGGTCGGACGGGCCCGGCTCGGCGTCGACCTCTCGTACGGCACGGCCTCCGCCACCGTCGCCCTGCTCGCCGCCGCCGTCCCGCTGCCGCCGGTGCCCGCGCCGACCGTCCCGGCCCAGCAGACCGCCGAGACCGTCGGCGCCAGGAACGGCGCGGTCAAGGGCTCCTGGGCCCGGCCCGCCGCCCGGGAACCCGCCGCCCCCGAGCAGTTGGCCGCCGTCACGCTCGGCGAGACCGAACCCCCCGCCACCCTCGCGCTCGCCCCCGACACCCCGCGCCTGCGGCACACCGTGCTCGACCCCGGCCCCGACACCCTCCCGTACGCCGGCCTCCGCACCGACCCGCAGGCCGGCCGGCTCACCGACGAGCCCGGGCCCGAACTCGTGGCCGCCGACCGCGCCGAGGCCCGCTTCGACGCCGGCGGCACCGACCACCTCACCGGCTACGGCGCCCGCCAGGTCCTCGACGGCCACCCGGCCCGCCTCGCCGACCTCATCCGGGCCGGCCGCCCGCGCGAACTCCTGCCCCCGGTCGCCGCGCTGGCCGGGGCCGACCGGGCCGTCGCGGGCGTCCTGACCGGCGCGCTGCGCACCCCGCTCACCGTGGTCCGGGCCGCTCACCGGCTCTCCCGGATCCGCTACGCCGAGGCGCTGGACGAGGCCGCCGCCAAACTGACCGCCCGCCACGTCCCGGACGGCGGCGGGACGGCGGGCAGCCGCTCGGCCGTCGACCTCGCCTGGTGCGTGCCCGGCCCGGCCGCCCGCTGGCTCTCCGACGAGGCGCTCTCCTCGGTGGCCCTGCGGCTCCGCCTGGCGGCGCGCAAACCGGCGCCCGGGGAACACCCCGGCGCACACCGCGCCCGGCACGCCCTCTACCGCCAGGCGCGCTCCTTCCGCACGCTCGTGCACGCCGCCGAACAACCGGGCCAGCGGCTGCACGCGCCCTTCCTCGACAACCAGGTCGTCCGCGCCGCCCGGCTGCTCCCCGACGACATCCGCCTCCAACCCGGCGCCCGGCACGCCCTCCTGCACGCCGTCCTCACCGGTGCCGGCCGCACCGACCTACCCCCCGACTGGGGCCGCGGCCCCCGCCCCGACCGCACCGCCCCCGCCCGCGCCGGCCTCCGCCTCGCCGCCGACGGCCTCGCCGAACTCTTCGACGCCCCCCTCCTCGCCGAAGCCGGCCTCATCGACCTCCCCGCCGTCCGCGCCGAACTCGCCCACTCCGCCGACCCCGCCACCCCCCTGTCCCCCGCCGCCCTCGCCGGCCTCGCCGACCTCGTCTCCACCGAACTCTGGCTCCGCCGCCTCCGCGCCCGCCGCCACGGCGCCTGCTGGACCGGCCTCCCCCACCCCCAACCCCCCGCCCTGGCCCCCTGACCCTCCGGCCCCGCCCCGCGCTCCCACCGGCCCCGAGCTCAGCCCCGGCGCCCACCCCGAACCCCGCCCGCCGTCCGCCGGTCTCCTCCTCTCGCTCTCGGCGCGGTGGCGGGGGTGCGGTCGGCGGGGCGGGCCATGATGGCGGGGGTGTGGATCCGGGTGAGGAGGGTGTGCGGTGGCCGGTGGGAGCGCGGGGCGGGACGTGCCCGTGGTGCTGTCGGTGCTCGGGCGGCCGCCGACCGGCCGGCCGGCCGGGGTGCTGGCGGCGTGTGACGGGTCGGACGGGTCGCTGTGGGCGCTGGACCGGGCGATGTCGGAGGCGGAGCTGTTCGGCCTGCCGCTCTACGTGCTGGCCGTGGTGAACCCGGCGCCGGCCGGCTATCCGCCGGGGATGGCGGAGCTGGTGCAGGAGAGCGTGGAGACGCTGGTGGAGAGCACGGCGGACGGGCTGCGCCGCTCGGTGGCCGCCGTGCAGCGGCAGCGCCCCGCCCCGTACGTGGGGGAGATGTCGCTGCACGTGGTGCTGGGCAATGTCATCGAGGTGTTGCTGGAGGCGGCGACCCGGCAGCACACGCTGGTGGTCGGCACCCGGGGCAACGGTGGCTTCGCCCGGCTGCTGCTGGGTTCGGTGAGTTCGGCGTTGGTCCACCACTCGGCGTGTCCGGTTCTGGTGGTTCCGGCGCCGCCCGCGGGCTGAATCGGCAGGTCAGGGGGTTGCCGGGAATGTACCGAGATGGTTCATCGTTCACCCATCTCGTACACATCTGACAAGACGCCCCTGGAGCCCCCCGCATGAAGGTCGAGATCTGGTCCGACATCGCCTGCCCCTGGTGCTGGATCGGCAAGCGCCGTTTCGAGCAGGCCCTGGAGGGTTTCCCGGGCAAGGAGCAGGTCGAGGTCGTCTACCGCCCGTACCAGCTGGTCCCGGACGCCCCCGCGACGGCGAGCCCGCACCGTGCCTGGCTGGCCGAGCGCTACGGCCCGCAGTCGGTGGCGATGGACGCCCGGGTGGCCGAGCTGGGCCTCGCCGAGGGCATCACGTACGACTTCGACGCCGCGCTGCACGCCAACACCTTCCTCGGTCACCGCCTGCCGCACCTTGCCGAGGCCGAGTACGGCCCGGCCGTCCAGGGGCGGCTGAAGGAGGCGCTGCTCACGGCGCACTTCACCGACGGCGTCGACGTCGGCGACCGCGCCGCGCTGACCGATGTCGCCGTGGCGGTCGGCCTGGACCGGGAGCGGGTGACCGCCTACCTGGCGGGCGACGAGGGCACCGCCGAGGTCAACGCCCAGCTGGCCGAGGGCCGGGAACTGGGCATCACCGCCGTGCCGACCTTCGTGTTCGAGGGCAAGTGGGCGGTCCAGGGCGGCCAGGAGGCCGAGACCTTCCGCAAGGTGCTGGACCAGATCGCGGCCGAGATCGGCGAGCGCCGGCCGGCCCCGGTGCAGGTCGCCCCGGCCGGGGAGGCCTGCGCGGACGGCTCCTGCGCCATCTGACCCGTACCGCAGCCGACCCCTGCCGCCCGGAGCCCGAGGCCCGTTTCAGGAGCACCTGAAGCGGGCCTCGGCCCAGTCCGCGACGTTCAGCGCCGACCAGATCCCGTGCGCCGGCGTGACCACCAGCCGGATCGACGTCTGCCCGGCCAGCGGCACGTGCACGGGCACCGCGTCGTCGCCGGCGGCGAGCGTCCGGGAGTGCCACAGGGTGCGGCCGTCGCCGGCCTGGACGGAGAAGACCACCCCGCCCGGTGAGAGCGTGGCGTCGTCCACCCCGGCCACCGCGTCGAAGGACGTGCAGCTGCGGTTGAGGTCGATCAGGGTGGTCGCCGGGGCGTGCACGGTGAGGGCGTGCGGGTGGTAGTCGCCGCCGATCCAGCCGCCCTCGCGCTGCCAGAAGTTGTCACTGCCCTTCTGCCGGATGCTCGGCCGGTCCGGCGGCACCCGGTTGTGGCCGGGCTTGACCACGGGCAGCGAGTCGGCCCAGAAGTCGGTGGGCGCGGGCGGTTCGGGCGGTGTGGGTGGGGTGACGGTCGGGGTCGGGATCGGCGGCAGGGTGGGCGTCGGGACGACGGGCACCTCGGGCATGGGCACCGGCGGCAGGGTCGGCTCGGGCACGACCGGGGGAGCGATGGTCGGCTTCGGGGCGGCCGGGCGGCTGGGCGCGGGCGTGGCGGGCTTCGGCGCCTGGATGGCGGGCGGAGCCTGCGCGGGCCTGGCGGACGGCTTCGCGCTGGGGCTCGGCGCGGGCTGCTCCGGGGCCGGAGGGGCGGGAGCGGGGGGCGGGGCCGACACGGGGGCGGGTGCCCGGGGAGCGGGCGGTGTCGGGGCGGGGGCAGCCGGGGCACTGGCGGCCGGGGGAGCGGCCACCGGCGGCTTCGGTTCGGGCGAGCCGGTCAGCGCGTACGCGGCGACGGCGGCCGCGGCCACCGCAACGGCGGCGGCGATCCCGGCCTTGGCGGCCGTCCCCAGGCCTTCGCCGACCACGGCCGCGCCCGTGTTCCCGCCGGAAGCCGCACCGGCACCGGCCACACCACTGCCCGCGGCACCCGCCGCACCGGCCGAACCCGCCGCAGTACCCGCCGTACCGGCCGCAGCCCCCGAGGACCCGGCGGTCGCCGCCGCCGTCCCCGCCGCCGCGCCGCCGACCGCGGCGACCCCACCGACGGCGGCCGCGGCGGCGCTGAACCCGCCGACCCCGACCCAGATGAGCACGCCGCCGGGCAGCAGCGCGCGCAGGCCGGTGTTGATCTCGGTCAGTTCCAGGCAGGCCGCCGTGCAGCGGTCGCACTCCCTGAGGTGCCGCCCGACCTCCGCCGAGGCGCGCTTGCGCAGCGAGCCGCGCGCGTACGCCCCCAGCCGGTTGGCGTACGCCTCGCACCCGCTGTCCTGGCTGCCGGAGACGTGCGCCTGGAGGAACGCGGCGGCGAGCCGGTCGCGGGCGCGGTGGGCCTGGACCGCGGTGGCGTTGGCGGTCTTGCCCAGCATCACCGCGACGGTCTTGGGGGATTCGCGTTCGACCTCGGTGTGCCAGAGCACCACCCGGTCGTCCTCGGGCAGTTCGGCGTAGGCCTGCATGACCATCCGCTGGTCGGCCATGGCCATCGCCCAGGCGTCGGCGCCCGGGTCGGCCAGGTCGAGGTCGACCACGGCGGCCGAGGTCTGCGCGAAGACGGCGAAGTCGTCGACGAGTTGTTCGCGGCGCTCGCTGCGGTGCCAGGCGGCGGCGACGTTGCGCACGGCGGTCAGCAGGTACGCGCGGACGGCGAACTCCGGTCCCCTGCCTGCCCGTAGGGCCTGGAGGGTGCGGGCGAAGACCTCGCCCGCGAGGTCCTCGGCGGTGAAGCTGTCCCGGCAGCAGGTGCGTGCGTAGCGGCGGACCGAGTCGGCGTGCCGGCGGTAGAGCTCCTCGTACGCGATGTCGTCGGCGGCCCGGACCCGGGCGGTCAACTCGGCGTCGGAGGGCGGGCGCTCGCCGTCCACCGGGTCGGCGGGCGCGGGCACGGTCGGGCGCGCGGGCCGGCTGTCGCCGAACGGCTCGCCGACGAACGCCTCGGGGGCGACGCCGCCCCGGCCCGCCGGGGCCTGGCCGGGCACCCGGCCGGAGGGCAGCGCGGCGGCGGAGGCGGAGAGTGACTCGCGGCTGGGCATCCCGGCCTGGTCGGGGACGTGTCCGGCGGCCGAACCCGGTGCGGCGCCCGGCACTTGGGCCGACCCGCCGGCCCCGCCGGCCCCTCCGGCACTGCCGATGCCACCTGCGCCACCTGCGCCGCCGACCCCGCCCGGGCCCGCGGCGGACCCTTCGGCGGTACTACCGGACAGGCCTCCGAAGTCGAGGCCGTACCCGTAGTCGTTCTGTTCCTCGGCGCTCACAACGGACCCCAGATTCCACGACAGCCCCCGTAGTGTGGCAGGGCGCGCGGGAGTACGTAGGCGCACGGTTCCCCGGCGTACGGCGCCGACGGCGCGCGAAGGGCGCGCATCGGGACATTGGCTCCAACCACGGGCAAAGGATGGCATAGCGCAGGGACGGGCGGTAGCCGGACCGGCCGTTCCCCACTCTTCCGTGGGGCCGTCGCGGATGTGTTCGCCCAGCGTGCGACGCCGGGTCGCACGACGCCCGCACCCGGCGCGCGCTCCAGTCCCGCGCGCCGGTGATCCGTCCGACTCTCCTGCCCGCCAAGCGCGCCGCCCGCGCTCGCCGTCGGATGTCAGCGTGCCCGCAGACCGTCCAGCAGGATCTGCAGCAGCCGGTCCGATGGCCCGGCGAGTGCCTGACCGTCCGTCTGCGGGGAAACCGGCGAGAAACCGCCCGTCGACGGAGTCGAGACCGACGGACGGGTCGCGTGCACCGGCACCGACGCGGTCAGCACCAGCACCACGTCCGCCACCGTGACGCCCGGCCGCAGTTCGCCCGCCGCACCGGCCCGCGCCACCAGCGCGGCCAGCAGCTGGAGCAGCAGCCGGGGATCGGCGTCGGCGGCCGACGGATCGGCCGCGCCGCCGGAGCGGGCCTCCTCACCGCGCAGGTCGAAGCGGACCGCCGCGGGCGGTTCCGGCACCCGCTGTTCGGGAACCCGGCCCAGCTCCTCCGCGTACCGGAACGCCTCCGGCGGCAGCAGCCGCCCGGCGCCGCTGCTCACCGCCCGGGCCAGGTAGCCGGCCAGCGCCGCCCAGGCGCCGTCGCCGCCGTACAGCGACTCGCGCGCCTGCGCGGTCAGCCACGCCACCTCCTCGGCGGCGATCCGCTGGACCAGCACCTCCTTGCTCGGGAAGCGCCGGTAGACGGTGCCGACCCCGACCCCGGCCCGGCGCGCGACCTCCTCCATCGGCGCGCCGTAGCCGAACTCGCCGAACACCTCGCGGGCCGCCCGCAGCACGCTCTCCAGGTTCCGCCGGGCGTCCACCCGCAGCCGGGCCCCGGGCACCGGCGCGGTGGCCTGTGCGGGCTCTGCCCGGTACGGGCTTCCGGCCTGAACCATGCCGACCTGAACCAAGCCGACCTGCGCCATCCCGGTCTGCGCCGGCAGGTCCACCGGGCCGCGCTGCTCGGGCACCATGCCCGGCCCGGCCTGCGGTGCACCCGCCCGACCCAACACCTGCTCCTGTTCCATCATCCCAACTCTCCCCCGCAGGCGTCCGAATCCGGACCCTGTCGTCGCCCGCCCCCGCACCCCCCGGTGCAGCTCAGCTCGTCAGAAATGACCCGATGACCCATCGCTCGTGCCGCCCGTCCCGTTCCGGTGACCACGGTTCGTGCCGCCGGGCCGGGTCCACGTCCGGCTCGGCGCGTCGGCACCGTCCGGGGCCCTGTCCGGGAACTAACCTTCCCCGGATGACTGTGGCCCAGTCGGGTTCTCACGCCAACGCTGGAACTGGCCGTAGTGGCCGCTCCACGGTGCGTCGCCGCCGATTGTCATGGCGACAGCCGCCCCGGTACACAATCCGACCATAGTTCACGGCACTTCGCGGCCGAAAGTGCGTCAGAAAGTCGCCCAGGAAGCACAACTGGCCACGACAGTCACTCGCGTCGCAACCCGCCCCGTACGGACTGTGGACAAGACCACCTCCGCCGGTCCTTCATAGGGGGCGTGATGGGGGGACACCCCCGGCCGCGAGGCCGGGACGAAACGTCACTCGGCAGGAGGTGCACCATCAGGATCCTGATCGCCGGCGGCGGATGCGCCGGTACCGCCACCGCACTCCACCTCCAGCGCGGCCTGCGGGAGCGGCTGCGGCGCGGCGAGGTGGAGATCACCGTCGTCGAGCCCCAGGCCTACTTCACCTACCACCCGCTGCTGGCCGAGGTCGCGGCCGGTTCGATCGACCCGAGACACGTGGTCGTCCCACTGCGCGGGGTCCTGCCGGACTGCCGGGTGCTCACCGCCCGGATCACCCGGATCGAACACGCCGCCCGCCGCGCCCTGGCCGACGCCGGGGGCCCCGGCGAACCCCCCGCCCCGATCGAACTCCCCTACGACATCCTGGTGGTGGCCCCCGGATCGGTCTCCCGGACGGCCCCGGTGCCGGGCCTCGCCGAGCACGGCCTCGGCTTCTCCACGGTCGGCGAGGCGGTGGGCCTGCGTAACCACGTCCTGGAACAGCTCGACCTCGCCTCCGCCACCCGCGACCCCGCGCTGCGCCAGTCCGCGCTCACCTTCGTCTTCGTCGGCGCCGGCTACGCGGGCGTCGGCGCGCTCGCGGAGCTGGAGGACATGGCCCGCGCCGCCGTGCGCGGCTACCACAACGTCCGCGCGGAGGACCTGCGCTGGGTCCTGGTCGAGGCGACCGACCGGATCCTCGCCGAGGAGTCGCCCGAGCTCGCCGAGCACACCCTCGGCGAACTGCGCGAACGCGGAGTCGACATCCGGCTGCGCACCACCCTGGAGTCCGCCGTCGACCGGGTCGTCGCGCTCTCGGACGGCAGCCGCTTCGGTGCCCGCACCCTGGTCTGGACGGCGGGCGTCCGACCGTCCCCGCTGCTGCGCGACACCGACCTGCCGCTGGACACCCTCGGCCGGGTCCGCTGTCTCTCCACCCTGCAGGCAGTCGGACCGGACGGGCGCGCCCTGCCCGGCGTCTGGGCGGCCGGCGACTGTGCGGCCGTACCGAACCCGAACGCGGACGGCGCCCCCTGCGCGCCCAACGCCCAGCACGCCTTCGCCGAGGCCGAGCTACTCGCCCGCAACATCGTGGTGGCCCTGGACAGCGGGCCGCACGCGCCGGGCCTGGCCGAGTACCGGCCCGGCCCCGCGGCCTGCTCGACCTCGCTCGGCCTGCGCCGGGCCGTCGCGCACACCCGGCGGGGCGGCACGCTCACCGGTCGGCGGGCCTGGTGGCTGCACCGGGCGCGGCACCTGCGGCGGCTGCCGAGCACGGAGCGCCGGGTGCGGGTGCTGATGGACTGGGTACTGGGCGGGGTGTTCTCCCGCGAGGTGGTTTCGCTGGGTGCGATGGAGCACCCGCGTTCGGCCTTCGAGGACGGGTTCGACCAGAAGTTCGGGCGACCGTCCGACGCCGGACCGGATGCGCCCCGCTGACCGCGCCCGCCGACCCGGGCCGGAGGTCGATCGGACGGCCACGCCGGGCGCGCGACTTCCGAAATCGGGCCTCTGCCTGACAGGATCAGCCCGACCTGGTCATTACCCCGTGTGCTGTTGCGTACACAAAAAGTGATGATATGCCTGGAAAACGAGGAAGCGGCCGTCGTTTGAACCTCATGCGTTGGAGCGCCCGGCTCACCGGAGCCCCCTGGCGTGCCACCCCGTCCAACGGGGCCGGCACCGACGAGGGCACGCCCTCCAGCGACGGTGTCGTCGTGCCCAGCCCCCGCGACCCGACCAGCCCCACCACCGCCGCCGAACTCCTCGACCCGCACAAACCCCAGAACCTGCGCGAGGTCCTCAACCGCATCCCCGCCCCGGTCGCCGTCACCTACGGCCCGCTCCACCAGCTCGGCTACGCCAACCGCGCCTACCGCGAACTCTTCGGCGAACGCCCCACCGGCCGGCCCGCCGGCGAAGCCCTCCCCGAACTCGGCACCATGGGCGTCCTGGCCCTGATGGACCAGGTCATCCGCGGCGGCCGCCCGCGCAGCGTCAAGGCCCGCTGCATCCTCGGGCTCACCGGCAACCGCTACTACAACGTCTCCTGTGTCCCGCTCGGCCCCGGCGACACCACCGACACCCCCGCCGAGGGCCCGCCCGCCGGCGTCCTGATCTTCGCCGCCGAGGTCACGGACCAGGTCCTCGCCGCCGCCCGCCTGCGCGAAGCCGAACGCCGCCAGCGCGAGGCCGCCGTCACCCTCCAGCGCAGCCTGCTCCCGCAGAAACTCGACCAGCCGGCCGACCTGCGGGTCGCCGCCACCTACCAACCCGGCGGCGCCGAGGCAGCCGTCGGCGGCGACTGGTACGACGTCATCGCCATCGACGGCGGGCGCACGGCACTCGTCATCGGCGACGTCATGGGCCGCGGCCTGCGGGCAGCCGCCGTCATGGGCCAGCTGCGCACCGCGGTCCGCGCCTACGCCCGCCTCGACCTGCCGCCGCACGAGGTGATGCGTCTCCTCGACGGCATCGCCATGGAGATCGACGCCAACCAGATCGCCACCTGCACCTACGCCGTGTGGGACCCACAGCGCCGCACCCTCTCCTACGCCTCGGCCGGTCACCTCCCGATGCTGCTGCGCTGCCCCGACGGAACCATCCTGCGCAGCGAGGAACAGAACGGTCCCCCGCTCGGCACCGGCGGCGGCCTGCACCTCTCCCACACCCTGCGCCTCCTCCCCGGCACGACCGGTGTCCTCTACACGGACGGCCTGGTCGAGCGCCGCGACGAGGACATCGACCAGGGCCTCGACCTCCTGGCCCGCACGCTGACCGGCGCGATCGGCACCCCCGAGGTGATCTGCGCCCGGCTGCTGCGGGCGATGGGAGTGACCTCGGAACACGACGACGACGTCGCCATCCTGGCCTTCCACCTGCCGACGGAAGCGGTCGCCGAAAATCCGCTTGCGGAGCTTGACTCGATCATCCCCGAGGTCTAATGTTCTTCGAGTTGCCTGACAGGGAGCACCGGACACGCATCGGCGCGGACGGTCCCGGGGCGGCCAATCCTCTGAAACACCACTTCCCAGGTTCGGGCTGGGTTGCGTCTGCAT
>NZ_JBITFB010000045.1:0-65150 GCF_044455625.1 Kitasatospora sp. NPDC051164
CCATCGGCACCCTCGAAGCAGGCAAGCTCGCCGACCTCGTCGTGGTCGACTCCGAGAGCCTCGACCTGGTCGCCGTGATGCGCCGCGGCCGCTGGATCCTCGGCGGCGAGAGGTTCTCCACCGTCAAGCCCGCCTGAGCGACGCCGACGGCCGCCCTCCCCCGACGGGGACGGGCGGCCGTGGTGTGTCCTGCGGAAGGCCGGATCAGCCGTTGGGCTCGATGGTGATCTGGTCGATCAGGATGGGCCCGGAGGGCGCCGTGAAGGTGACCGAGTTCGCCCCGGCCTGGAACTGCGGGAGTATCCAGGTGGTGAACCAGTTCGACGACGGGTCCTTGCTGCCGGGCGCCCAGTTCTTGTACCCCAGCCCGCTCGGCCAGTCCTTGCCGTTCACCGAGGCCGCGCCCTGCACGAGCGCACCGGTGTTGTTGTAGCGCACGGTCAGCTTGTACGTCCCGGCCGTGGCGACCTCGCCGTTCCAGGTCACCGAGCCGCCCTGCTGGAGCGTCAGGTAGTTGCCGTCCGCCGACTTGGCACCCTTGACGCTGTTGCCGGACGGCGCGTTCTGCCCCTGCAGCTGGCTCGCGTCCACGGTCGACGGGCCGGAGACGACGGTGGCGCTCGCCGAGGGGGAGCCGCTCGCGGTCGAGGCGGTCGGCCCCGGGGTGGTGGGGCCCGGCGGGGCGGTGGTGGCGGTGCCGCCCTTGGCGGTCTTGTCGCCGTCCGGGTCGCCCGTGGAGAGCGCTATCCCGGCGCCGATCGCGATGGCCGCGACCACCGCGACCGCGCCGATCACCGCGCCCTTGCTCCGGCCGCTGCTCGGCCGCTCGTCCCCCGGCTGCGGCCGGGAGTGCTCGGCGTAGCGGGTCTGCTGGGTGGGCGCGGCGCCGTACTCGGGCTGCTGCGGCACGCCGGGCTGACCGTACGGGGCCTGCGGCTGACCGCCCGGGTACCCCTGCTGCGGCATACCCGGCTGGCCGTACGGCTGCTGCTGTTGCTGCTGCGCTCGGGGCGGGTAGCCGTAGCCGTACTGTGCGCGCCCGACCTCCATCGGGCGGTTGTACGACGTCCGGGGAACCCCCTGCTGCGGCTCGGCCGGCTGCCCGGTGGAGCCGTCGGCCGGGCGGTAGAGGTAGCCGAACGGGTCGTCGTCCTGCGGGGCACCGCCCCCCTGGCCCTCGGGCACTCCGTTGCTGCCGGTCGTCACGGTGGTCTGTTCCCCCATCCGGGTGCGCGCCGCCGGGCTGCGGCGCAGATCATGGACGCTGTCGTACCGGGCACCCTACCTGCCGTACCTGACAGCGGGAAAAGAACCCTTGACAACTCGCGGGTAACCCGGCACCCGGGCCGCGCGCGACCGGCGCCAACCGCGTGCGGTCTCAGCCCGCACGCCGGTGCGAACGCTCGCCGCGCGCCCCGCGCACCGCCCCGCCGCGGGCGCGCTTCTCGTCGTACATCCGCTCGTCGGCGGTGTGCAGCACCTCCTCGATGCTCATCCCGCAGCCGGCCCAGCCGATCCCGAGACTCACCCCCACCCGCATCGCCCGCCCGTCGATCCGCATCGGCGGGATGATCGCGTTGCGCAGCCGGTGGGCGAGGTCCTTGCCCTCCTCCCGGCCGATGCCGTCGGCCAGCACCACGAACTCGTCGCCGCCGAGCCGGGCCACCGTGTCGCCGTCCCGGACGGCCTGGCTCAGCCGCCGGGCGACCTCGACCAGAACCGCGTCGCCCGCGTTGTGGCCGAACCGGTCGTTGATCGACTTGAAGCCGTCCAGGTCGCAGAAGAGCACCGCGAGGCCCTTGTCGGACGCGGCTGCGCCGCCGGAGCGGAACGGGGCGGACCAGACGTCGCCGCCCGGCCCGTGGTCGGCCGGGACCACCGCGTGCACGTGCTCCCCGTAGCCCGGGCCGAGGCCGGGCGGCAGGCCGCCCTCGGGCAGCCCGTAGCCGTGCACCGCCGCGGCGTACGGGTCCGCGCCCTCCAGCCCGTCGTGGGCCGCGTGCGCGCTGTAGGAGTCGGCCGGGTAGCCGTACGGCGGCGGGTAGGCCGCCTCGGCCGGGCCGGCGGCGGCGCCGACCGGCTGCGGCTGGGAGCAGAGCCGGCGGGCCAGCCGGGCCTTGAGCTCGGCGCCGTTGGGCAGGCCGGTGAGCGCGTCGTGGCTGGCCCGGTGGGCGAGCTGGAACTCGTGCCGCTTGCGGTCCTCGATGTCCTCGACGTGGGTGAGCAGGAAGCTGGGCCCCTCGGCCGCGTCCGCCACGATCGAGTTGCGCAGGCAGACCCACTGGTAGCCGCCGTCGCGCCGGGACAGCCGCAGTTCCGCCCGGCCGCTCTCGGCGCTGGTGCGCTCCAGCAGGGCACGGTCGTCGGGGTGGACGAGGTCGGCGAAGCTCTGCTGGCGCAGCACCGCGCGGGGGCGGCCGAGTAGCCGGCAGAGCGCGTCGTTGACCCGGGTCAGCTGGCCGCGCCCGGCGCCGTGCAGTTCGGTGATGGCCATCCCGCTGGGCGCGTACTCGAAGGCCTGGCGGAAGCTCTCCTCGCTGGCCCGCAGCGCCTGCTGCTCCTTCTCCAGGCGGGCCAGGGCGCGCTGCATCTCGGCCCGCAGCCGGGCGTTGCCGATCGCGATCGAGGCCTGCAGCGAGAACATCTCCAGGGCCTCGCGGGTCCAGGCCCCGGGCCGCTTGCCGCTGCGCGGGCGGTCCACCGAGAGGACGCCGAGCAGGTCGCCGCCGGCGCTGTACATCGGGGCGAGCAGCCCGTCGGCGGGGTGCCAGTCGTTGGCGTACACGGGCAGCGGACTGTCCCCGATCCAGCGCGGGATGTCGCTGGCGACGGCCCAGCCGCGGTCGTACGGCAGGAAGCGCAGGGTGCCCCAGTGGTCGCTGACGCCGAGCAGCCGGTCCCAGGACTCCCGGGAGCCGACCTGGCCGAGCAGCACGGAGGGGCCGCCCATCGGGCTCTCCTCCAGCTCCCAGACGGCCGCCACCACGAGGTCGCCGTCCGGGCGGACCAGGCTGACCGCGGCGGCGTCGAAGCCGAGCCCGTGCACCGCGCCCTCGACGACGGCCTGCAGCGTGCCCGCGAGGCTGCGGGCAGCGTTGAGGTCCGCCACGACCCGGTGCAAGGTGCGGAGGGTCGCGAGACGGACGTACGGCTCCGACTCGGCTTCCATGCGGGGGCTCCCCGGCTGCTTCGGATAGTTCTTGATTGGTTATCGTCCGATTGCCAGAAGAACTGAATCACAGGGAGCACAGCGTTCGGCACGCTCGGTCAGCAATAGGCCGCCACTTGTGACTTAAATCACACGACACTAATGCGCCCTTAATCAGTTCATCCGCCCCATAGCTGGACATCAAGCGCTATCGGAACATTTCCTCTGGTCGACCGCATCGGCCGCCGACTGAAGCCGACTGCATCCGGCGGTCCGCCCGCTTCACTCCTGAGGGTGAGTCCGGATCGCGGCCGCAACTCCGCCGGTGCGTCGCCGGTCCTACGACCAAGGCCCGATGCCGTTTCCCGCGGGTGACGACTACCGTGCGGTACGTGCACCCGTCCCCGCAGCCCGAAGCTGCCCCCCACGCCACGCCCGACGAGTTCCGGGCAGCACTTTCCCAGCTCGCCGCCGGCGTGAGCCTGGTGACCGTCCACGACCCGGAGGACGGCGAGGACATCGGCATGACCGCCACGTCCTTCCTCTCCGTGTCGCTGGAGCCGCCGCTGGTGCTGATCTCGGTCCGCGAGGACTCCCGAATGGACGAGGTGCTCTCCCGGATCGACACCTGGGCGGTTTCGGTACTGACCGAGGGACAGAGGACGATCGGCTCGCGCTTCGCCATGAAGGGCCGGCTCAGCGACCGGCTGCTGTTCGCGGACACCGCGCACCACCGCGGCCCGCGCACCGGCGCCCCGCTGGTCGAGGGCGCGTTGGCCACCGTCGAGTGCCGCACCGAACAGCGGATACCCGCGGGCGACCACACCCTGCTGCTCGGCCGCGTCCTGGAGGCCGTGGTGCCCGACCCCGGCGGCCGTCCGCTGCTCTACTTCCACGGCGGCTACCGCACCCTGGGCTGAGCTGCCGGCTCCTCGCCACCCCGGGCGGAGCCACTCGCCACCCTGGAGCGGCGCTACTCGCCGCCCCGCGGCGCCCGGCGGCCCTGCTTCACCTCGGAGCGCTGACGCTTGTTGGACAGCCGACGCTCGACCATCCCCCGGCTCGGCTTCGTCGCCCGCCGGGACTTCGGCGGCGGCGCACACGCCTCGGTCAGCAGCGCCGACAGCCGGGCCGCGGCCGCCTCCCGGTTGCGCCACTGCGAGCGGAACTCCGAGGCCTGGACCACCAGCACCCGCCCGTCCACCAGCCGCCCGGCCAGCCGCTCCAGGGCACGCTCGCGCCACACCTCGGGCAGCGCCCGGGTGGAGGCCAGGTCGAAGCGCAGCTCGACCTTGGAGTCGGAGGTGTTGACGTGCTGGCCACCGGGGCCGGAGGAACGCGAGAAGCGCCAGACGAGTTCGGTGTCGGGGACGACCACCGACCCCCGTACGCGGATGGGCTCGGGCATGCGCCCATCATCCCGCGCCCGGCCCGCCCGGTCACGCAGTTATTCGCCCCCTCGCCTCCGGGACGGGGCGGCCGACGTGGGCGGGGGCCGCTCGGGGCGGGGTGGGCCGGTTACCGCCACGTGCCCGGACCCCCGACAATGGCGTACGTGATCGAGCTCGGCTACTCCCTCTCCAACCGCTTCCCCGACCCCCCGCAGACGGACTACCGCACCGCGTCCGTGCACGCCCTGCGGTACGACCTGTTCTGCGGCGACGTCTACCTGGACGCCGAGGGCGCCGAGCTGTCCACCGCCTGGGGCTGGGTACCGGTGCTCGACTTCGCCTGGGCGCTGTGCGACATCGCCGAGGAGCTGGACCGCGACCCGGACGGCAGCCGGGCCGCCCGGGTGCAGACCGCCGACCTCGACTTCACCCAGAACACCGAGCTGCTGCGCTTCGCCCGCCGCTTCAACTGGGTCGAGGTCACCGCGACCTGGCTGCCGGACGAGCCGCCGGCCGTGATCCGCCACAGCGACCTGCGGCGCGAGGCCCGGGACTTCCTCCAGGACACCCTCGCGGACCTGTTCGACATGCACCCCGACCTGGCCGACAACCCGAACGTCTGGTCGCTGCAGGGCCGGTTCCGCCGGATCTGATGCCTCTCTTTGCCCGGTCTTTGCCCCGGCATTCGCGCCCACGAAGAATTCACTGACCCTACGGAACCAAGCCGCCCCGGTATTGCGTTGTCCCGGGGAAATGCGCAAAGCGAAAGCGCAAGCGAACGAAGGGACAGCAATCGCCATGCCAGTGAGCCTCTCCAAGGGTGGCAACGTCTCGCTGACCAAGGAGGCCCCCGGCCTGTCCGCGGTCACCGTCGGCCTGGGCTGGGACGTCCGCACCACGACCGGCGCCGAATTCGACCTGGACGCCAGCGCGATCGTCCTGGACGCGGACGGCAAGGTGCTGTCCAACGCCCACTTCGTCTTCTTCAACAACACCAGCACGCCGGACAACACCGTCGTGCACACCGGTGACAACCGCACCGGCGAGGGCGCCGGCGACGACGAGTCGATCAACGTCAACCTGGCCGGCCTGCCCGCCGAGGCCGTCAAGATCACCTTCCCGGTCACCATCTACGACGGCACCGCCCGCGGCCAGAGCTTCGGCCAGGTCCGCAACGCCTACATCCGCGTGGTGAACGCCGCCGGCGGCGCCGAGATCGCCCGCTACGACCTCTCCGAGGACGCCGCCACCGAGACCGCGATGATCTTCGGCGAGCTCTACCGCAACGGCGCCGAGTGGAAGTTCCGCGCCGTCGGCCAGGGCTACGCCTCCGGCCTGGCGGGCATCGCCCAGGACTTCGGCGTCCAGATCTGACGCACCCCGCACAGATCTGACGCACCCCCCTGACAGATCTGCCGCACCCTGACAACGCCGCGGCGCGGGAAGTCGGTCCGTCCGACTTCCCGCGCCGCGGCTTTCGTCCACCCGTCTCAGCGCGAGGCGCGCAGCTCCGGCAGCTGGATCAGCTCGGTCTCGTCCTCCGGCGTCAGGTCCACCACGGTCGGCGCGCCCTGCTGCGACACGTTCTGCTGCGGCCGCTCGGCCTGCTGCGGCGCCCGCGCGTCGTCCCGCGCCACGGCCGGCTCCGCCGCCAGGGCCTCGGCCCGGGCCTTCGCGGCCACCGCCTCGTCACCCACCACGTCCGCCAGGTCGGTCCGCTCCCCCAGCTCGGCGACGCTGCCCACCGCCGGCGCCGGGGCCGTCGGGGCCGCCGGGCGGGCCGACGCACCCGCGCCGCGCCCGAAGAAGCTGAACACCTGCCCGCGCGCCTGCCCGGACTGCGCCGGCCGCGGCCGTTGCCGCTCCGCCGGTGCGGGCGCAGCGGCCCGGACGGCCGGCGTCCCGCCGAGCTGACCGACCGTCGCCGTCAGCGCCGGGCGCACCGGGGCGGGCCGCACCGGCGGCTGGGCCTCCGCGGACCGGGCCTCCGGCGCCGGGGCCGGCGCGGGCACCGCGGGCGCCACCGGGGCGGGCACGGCCACCGGCACGGGCGCCGGCGCGGCCTGGGCGGCCGGGGCGGTACGCGCCCGCAGCGCGACCGCCGCGCCCGCCGTACGCGCCCGCCGTGCCTCCTGCTCCGCCGCACGGCGCTCCAGCAGCCGCAGCACGGCCGCCGCCCGCACGTACGCGGCCGGACTGGCCGGATACTTGGGACGGCTCGCGGCGAGGGCCCGCTGGGCCGCCTCGGCCTCCTTGAGCGCCTGCTCGGCCACCGTGACGGCCCGCTCCCGCAGCAGCCGGGCGATCTCGGTCTCGGCCTTCGCCAGCCGCGACTTCTCCGCTGTCAGCCGCCGCCCGAACCGGGTGGCCCGCTCCTCGGCGACCTCCGCCGCGTACTCGGCCTCTGCCAGCTGCTCCTCGAACCGCTCCTCGGCCCGCATCCGCTGCGCCGCGGACATCTCGGCGGCCGCCCGGGCCGCCTTGTCCCGCTGGCGCAGCAGCAGCGCGAAGCCGAGCGTCGCGATCAGCGCCGCGATGCCCACCGAGCGCACCAGGATGGTGTCCTGACTGAAGAGCAGAGCAGCCAGAGCGGCTACCAGCAGTACGCCGGCGGCGGTGGGGGGAAAGACCCGGCCGAGGACCGAGGAATGACGGTGGCGTCCGCGAGACATGCCAAGAAACTAGCGTGCGAATTGGGGCCCTGTCAGCCCAGGGTCCCCTTCTGCCCTTGACAGGGGGCGGTTTTTACCGCACGTGCCCGGATTCTCACTCAAGATCACGAGGAAGGCCCTACTCAACGGTGGGACGCCGCCGGGCCGCTCGGACCGTCGTGGTTCTCCGGCAACTTGCAGACGTGCTGGACCCAGAGCGCCGCGGCGATCACCGCGGCCCCCGCCAGCACCGCGAACCCGGCCGTGACGGCCTGATCCTTGCGGGCCGACACGTCCAGTTCCCCCAGCAGGTAGATCCCGGCGCCCGCGTAGATGCCGGTGACCACCGCGGAGACCAGGGCACTGGCCTGCCCCAGCACGAGCGCCCGGGCCGCGAGCAGCGGGTCGACGCCCTTTGCGCCGTGCTGCCGCTCGCGCACCGCCTTCAGCCGGGACCGCAGCGACAGCGCGGTCGCCAGCAGGATCACCGCCACCGCCGCCAGCACCACCGGCGCCGCACCCGGCACCGCCGGCAGCGTGCCCAGGGAGGCCCACAGCTTGGAGCCGGCCCAGGACAGTGCCGTCGTGGCGGCGGTGATGCCGATCAGCAGGCGGAGGCGAAGCAGCTTCACTCGGAGGAGGTCCTTCCCGGGGTACCAGAGCCGGCCGCCCGCCCGGTGACCCGACGCGGCGGCGCCAGGCCACCGTACCGGGCCCAGCCGGGCGGACACCCGCGCGAACAGCGGACACCTACTGGTACGGCCGGGCCCCCGATCGAGTTCCGCTGTTGCTCGCCGACTCGCCCGCTCGCCTCCGAGACGCTCCGACCCGGCGCCGACGGTCGTCGCTCCAAGGCCCTCGTCCCTCGGGCCCCCTCGCTTCTCCCTTTCGACACCGGCGCGCCCCTTCGGCTCGGGGCGGGGAACTCGCCCGCTCGCCTCCGAGACGCTCCGGGCTCGGGTGGCCCCGAGGCCTACTCCGGCAGCGTCAGCCGGATGTCCTCGCGGCGCTTGACGCCCTGCGCGTCCGGGCCGCCGAGGCCCGCCAGCAGCGCGTCGACCCGCCCGTGCCCGGGCAGCTCGGCCTCCGGCTGCGCGTCCAGCCAGGGGGCGAGCACGAAGGCCCGCTCGTGCGAGCGCGGGTGCGGCAGCAGCAGCTGGGGGTCGTCGCTGAGCTCGCCCTCGTAGGCCAGGATGTCGACGTCCAGGGTGCGGGGGCCCCAGTGGACGGTCCGCACCCGCCCGAAGGCGTCCTCGATCGCGTTGCCGCGCTCCAGCAGGTCCCGCGGGGGAAGCGAGGTGCGTAGCACGACGACCGCGTTGTAGTAGTTGGGCTGCTCCTCGGGGCCCCCGACGGCCTCGGTCTCGTAGACCGCCGAGACGGCCTTGATCCGCAGCCCCGGGGTGTCGGCGAGCGCGTCGACGGCGCCCTGCAGGGTGTCCAGCCGGTTGCCCAGGTTGCTGCCGAGCGCGATCACCGCGCAGCGCTGGCTGTGCAGGGTGGTGTCGGCGGAGTCCACCCGGCTCTCCAGGTCGAACGCGTTCGGCGTGGCGGTCGGGTCGCTGGTGCTCATCGATAGTCCTCTACATCGAGTGCCGGGCGCGCAGCGGCAGTCATGCGCGGCCCCGGTGGATGGTCACGGTCACGTCGTCGAACGGCACGGTGATCGGGGCGTCCGGCTTGTGCACGGTGACCTCGACCTCCTCGACCGCTTCGTGCTTGAGGCACTGGTCGGCGATGCGCTGGGCCAGGGTCTCGATCAGGTCGACCGGTTCCCCGGCGATGATCGCGGTGACCTCCTCGGCCACGATGCCGTAGTGCGCCGTGCGGGTGAGGTCGTCTCCGGACGCGGCGGGGCGGGTGTCCAGGTACAGCACGAGGTCGACCACGAAGGTCTGGCCCTCGACGCGCTCGCGCTCGAAGACGCCGTGGTGGCCCCGGGCACGCAGCCCCCGCAGGGTGACGCGGTCCAGCAAACGAATCACTGCTCCCAGTCGGACGGGCCCCGCCCGGAGAAAGGCATGGACAGGCAGGGCGAAGGCAGGCAGCACGCCCGCCACTCCGTTTCGAATCTACCCGCGAGCACGGACAACGCCTGACCGTCCTACCCGGCGCGAAACGACGCCACGCGCACCGGAATGGCGATTGACGTGAACGTTCGGTGACCGCTCGGGAATTCCCGGGCGGTGTCCCGCCACGACATTTCCGCAGCCGCCGGAATCAGTCCTCGTCGTCCTCGTCACCGCTGGTCAGAACGGGTGAACCGTGGTGCGACCAGAGCTTCCACCCGGCCGGGGTACGGCGGAACAGATTCGTCGACACGACCTTTCCGCCGACCAGCGGTCCGAGCTCGCCCTCCTCCTCCGCCTCGCCGCCGGACAGAATGTTCTCGGTGCACGTGACAAGGGCCACATCACCGTGGACCTCGGCCTCGACATCGGTCAGGAAGAACTGGATGTACTCCGTGTTCATCATGATCAACATGTACGAACGGGTCACCTGCGCCCGGCCGCGCAGCACCGGCCAGCCGGGGTGCACACAGACCACCCCGCCCTTGTCGTCGGCATCCGCGGCGCCCAGCCAGGCCTCCTCGACCGCCTCCAGGTCCCCCCGTTCCAGCGCCTCGTAGAGCCTTCGGTTCGCCGCCAGCACGGCCTCCAGGTCCGCCTCGCGGGCCCGCCCGGCCGTTCCGCCGCTCAACCTGCCGTCACCTGTCACAGACCCTCCCTCACCCCAGCCGCGCCGCGCGCTGCCAGGCCGCGACCACCCGGACGGCGTCCGCCGTGCCGGACACGTCGTGCACCCGCACCGCCCAGGCTCCGGCCTGGGCCGACAGCACCGACACCGCGGCCGTCGCGTCGTCGCGCTCCCGGGCCGGGCGCAGTTCCCCGGTTGCCGGGTCGGCGAGCAGCGTACCCAGGAACCGCTTGCGCGAAGCGGCCACGAGGACGGGACGGCCGAGCGCGGTGAGCGCGTCGAGCCGGCCGAGCAGCGCCCAGTTGTGCTCGGCGGTCTTGGCGAAGCCGAGCCCCGGGTCGAGGATCAGCTGGTCCTCCTTGACCCCGGCCGCCAGCAGCGCGTCCACCCGGCCGGCCAGCTCGGCGACCACGTCCCGCACCACGTCGCCGTAGACGGCCAGCCGGTTCATGTCGGCGGACTGCCCGCGCCAGTGCATCACCACGAAGGGCGCGCCGGTCTCGGCGACCACCCGGGCCATCGCCGGGTCGGCCAGCCCGCCGGAGACGTCGTTGACGATCGCGGCACCGGCCTCGACGGCCCGCTCGGCGACCGAGGCGCGCATGGTGTCGACGGAGACCATCACCCCGGCGTCGGCGAGCTCGCGCACCACCGGGATCACCCGGCGCAGCTCCTCCTCCTCGGGCACCCGCTGCGAGCCCGGCCGGGTGGACTCTCCGCCGACGTCCACCAGGTCCGCGCCGCGGGCCCGCAGGGCGAGCCCGTGGGCGATCGCCTTGGCGGGGTCGTGCCAGAGCCCGCCGTCCGAGAAGGAGTCGGGCGTGACGTTGATCACGCCCATCACGGCGCAGCGCTCGAGTCGCGGCAGACCGGCCGGAAGCGAGAAGGACGGCGAATTGCTCATGCCCCCCATTATCGAACAGGGCCGTTGTCGCACGAGGCCCCCGCCGGGGATTCCCGGCGGGGGCCTCGTGCGGCGGTCTCGGCGCCCTCAGGCGGCCTGCGTGGTGCCTCAGGCGGCCTCGGTGACCCCGCGGGTCGACGGGACCGGCATCAGGCCCTCGCGCTGGCGCTTGCGGCCGAAGCGCGGCATGCCGAGGGTGATGAAGGCCTCCGCCTGCATCGCTGCGAAGCCGATCCGCGGCAGGTCCCGGGTGTTCGGGAAGACCAGGAAGCGCGGCTCCCACTCGGGCTGGAACTTGGCGTTGAACTTGTACAGCGACTCGATCTGGAACCAGCGCGACAGGAACACCAGCAGTCCGCGCCAGGCGCGCAGCACCGGGCCGGCGCCGATCCGCTCGCCGCGGGCCAGCGCCGAGCGGAACATCGCGAAGTTGAGCGACACGCGGCGGACGCCCATCGCGGGCACCGCCTGCAGCGCGGCGACGATCAGCAGCTCGTTCAGGCCCGGGTCGGCGGCGCGGTCGCGGCGCATCAGCTCCAGCGAGATGCCGTCCGGCCCCCAGGGCACGAAGTGCAGCACGGCCTTCAGGTCGTCGCCGCTCTCGCCCTCCTCGGGGTCCTTGTGGGCGGTGACCACCACGCAGTCGTCGTCCAGCGGGTCGCCGAAGCGGCCCAGCGCCATCGAGAAGCCGCGCTCGGTGTCCGTGCCGCGCCAGCGGGCGGCGGCGTCGGCGATCCGGTACTTCTCCTCCGCGGTGAGGTCGGAGACCCGGCGCACCTTGCAGGAGTAGCCGTTGCGCTCGATGCGCTTGACCATCTGGCGGACGTTGCGCATGGCCCGGCCGGCGAGCGAGAAGGTGGCGGTGTCGACGATCGCCTCGTCGCCCAGCTCCAGCGCGTCCAGGCCCGCCTCGCGGGTCCAGACCTCGCCGCCGACCTCGCTGCAGCCCATCACGGCGGGCACCCAGGCGTGCTCGCGGGCCTCGGCCATGAACACCTTGATCGCGCCCGGCCAGGCCTCGACGTCGCCGACCGGGTCGCCGGAGGCGAGCATCACGCCGGAGACCACCCGGTAGGAGATCGCGGCCTTGCCGGTGGGGGAGAACAGCACGCTCTTGTCGCGGCGCAGCGCGAAGTAGCCGAGCGAGTCGCGCTCGCCGTGCCGCGCCAGCAGCTCGCGGACCTTCTCCTCGTCCTCCGCGGTGAGCTCGGGCTTCGGCTTGCCCGGGCGCAGCGCCAGGTAGGCCGTGGTGAAGGCGGTCAGCAGCCCGAGCCCGCCGAGCAGGTAGGCGACCAGGTCGGACATCCGGATGTTGGTGTAGCGGATCGGGCCCTCGAAGCCGAACAGCCCGTACCCGACGTGCTGAAGGCGCTCGATCAGGCCCGGGTGGCCGATCTCGTACTTGGTCCGGGTGCTCACGATCAGCAGGCCGAGCAGCACGCTGAGGACGCCCATGACGACCAGGTTGACCACCGCCCGCCAGCGGGTGCGCGGGTCGGCCTTGGCGTAGAACTCGCGCTGGTGGACCAGCATCACGGCGAGGACGACCAGCGAGACGACCGCCGGGCCGACCTGGTGCCAGCGCACGATGTGCAGCGCGGCGCTGAGCGGCAGCAGCACGCAGACCACCCGCCAGGCCCGCCGCTTGCGCCGGCGCAGCGCGTGGGCGAGCGGCACCAGCAGGATGCCGACCATCAGCGTGCCGACCGCGGCCAGGCTGGTGGTGCCGCCCGGCAGCTGCCCGGCGAAGGAGTGCATCTTGGTGTGCCTGAGCTTGGGGAACACCGCGCTGGCGATGTTGACCAGCCCGATCAGCAGACAGGCGTAGCCGACCGCCCCCGGGAGCCAGGCCCTCGGAACAGCGGCCGCCTGGGAACGCAGCGTCTGCAGGCCACGGCGACGGCGCGGCGGCTGCTCGGGGCTCGGCTCAACGGACACGGGAACGCTCATGGAAGCTCAGCGTAGAGGCTGCGGGGCGGTGTCCGGTCCCTCCGGGGGAGGACGCGTGATGGACCTTCATGCCTATTCCTTCATCAGGCAATGCGCATACCAAGGACCCGGAAACGGTCGGTAAACCGGGGCCGTGGACGCGCTGCGGGTTGAGCCGGCGGTGGGAGCCGGGGGGCCGCCGCAGCGTGGCACGGCAGGACCCTCCGGGACGCGATACGTACGGTGGACGCCGCATTCTAGGGCGCCGGTTGCCTGCGACTCCCCCCGCCCTTCCGGCTCCGGCCCGGGCGTCCGGACAGCCTAGCTGCGGTGGCCCGACCTGACGGACCGCCAGACGATGAAGCCTGCCCGACAGTGTCCCACCGGAAGGCCGACCACATGGAACTGACCAGCGACGCGCTGGTGAACTCGCTGCTCGCACTCGGCGCAGCGGCCCTGGTCACCACCCTGTGGATCTGGCCCCGGCTGGCACGGCAGCGCCCGCTTCCGGTGCTCGGCCGGCTCGGCCTGCTGACAGTCGTTCAAGCCTCGATCGTGGCCGTGCTCGCGCTGTCGGTGAACAACTCCTTCGGGTTCTACACGTCCTGGAACGACCTGCTCGGCCACAGCGGCGCCAAGCTCGCGCTGACCAGTAACGAGAACCACCAGGGCGGCACCCCGGTCGCCGACGCGCTGATCCAGCCCACCAACGAGGGCGGCCTGGAGACCGTCACCAACCTGCCGAAGGGCACGCCCGAGGAGGTCGGCAAGATCGAGTCGGTCCAGGTCAGCGGCAAGGAGACGGGTTTCTCCGACCAGATGTTCGTCTACCTGCCGCCCGAGTACTTCGACCCGAAGTTCGCCCTGGTCCGCTTCCCCGTCCTGCTGGCCATCGCCGGCTACCCGGGCACGGCGCTGAACCTGGTCAAGGACCTGTCCCTCCCCCAGACCGCGTACGAGCTGCAGCGCTCCGGCAAGATGCCGCCGACCGTCCTGGTGATGGTCCGCCCGGGGGTGGTCCCGTCCCGGGACACCGAGTGCGTGGACGTCCCCGGCGGGCCGCGCACCGAGTCCTGGTTCGCCAAGGACGTGCCCGAGGCCGTCCTCGGCACCTACCGGGTCGGCCGCACGGCCGGCTCCTGGGCCACCTTCGGCTACTCCACCGGGGGCAGCTGCGCGCTGCGCCTGGCGATGCGCTTCCCGAACGTCTTCGGCAGCGCGACCAGCCTGCACGGCGACTTCACCGTGCGCCAGGACGGCTACACCGGCGGCGACCTCTTCAACGGCGACAAGGCGCTGACCCAGCAGCACGACCTCGGCTGGCGGCTGCAGAACCTGCCGGTGCCGACGCTCAACCTGCTGGTCGTCTCCACCCGCAAGGAGTCGGACTATCCGCAGACCGTCCAGTTCGTCGACCAGGCCACCCAGGTCGCGGCGGCCAACCCGCAGTTCAAGGTCGAGTCGCTCTACCTGGACGACGGCGGGCACAACGTCGACAGCTGGATCAAGGAGCTGCCGGCCTCGCTCGAATGGCTGGGCACGCACCTCGGCTAACGCGTGGGAGTGATTACCCGCCGGTCGGCCCGGTCGGCCCGCGGCTCGGGGGAACGTATCGCGGCCGTCCGCCCGCCGCTCCCGGCGGGCGCCGCCCCGGATCCGCACAGGAGGCGCCGTGCTGAGCACCCGCTCGCTCTTCAACGAGATCTACCGGAACGACCAGGCGTACCAGCTGTTCTGCAGTATCGCGGCCGGCGGCGAGGACCAGGGCGGCTGGGAGAACGAGCGGATCACCGCGCTCACCCGGGATCCGGTCCTCGCCCCGAAGGTCGCCCGGCACGGCGCCGACGAGCGCAAGCACGGCCGGATCTTCACCCGGCTGCTGACCAAGCGCGGCCTGCCCAAGGTGGCGGTCCCAGAGGAGGCCGACTACTGCATGCTGCTGGAGCGCCAGGGCATCGGCCTCTCCCACGAACGGCTGAACAGCGACGTCCCGCTGACCGACCGCGAGATCATCACCTACCTCGCGCACAGCCGGGTCACCGAGCAGCGCGCCGCCGAGCAGATGCGCCAGCTGGTCAAGGTGTACGGGGACAACCCCGAGCTCGGCCGGGCGATGCGGATGATCTCCGCCGACGAGGACAACCACCTCGCGTACTGCCACGAGGAGCTGCTGCGGCTGCGGGCCGAGGGCCACGGCCCGTACATCCGGCACACCCTGGAGACCAGCGCCCGGGGCGAGATCCGCACCCACCGGGACGTCGGCCTCGCGGTCACCGCCCGGATGGCCCGGATCCTGCGCTGGCCGCGCTGGCAGCTGGCCCTGGTCACCCTCGGGGTGCACGCGCTCTACCTGTACGACCGCGCCTACGGCTGGCGCCGGATGGTCACGCTACGGATGCCCGAGCGCCGCAACGCACTGGGCACCCCGGCTCCGCAGCACGCGGAGCACGAGGTGCCCTGAGTCGTTTCGCTACCGACCGATGCCCCTGCCGGCCGATGGCCCTATCGACAGATGCCCCTATCGACCGATGATGAGGCTCATCGCCTCGGCCCGGGTGGCCGGGTCGCGCAGCTGGCCGCGCACGCACGAGGTGATGGTCTTGGCGCCGGGCTTGCGGATGCCGCGCATCGACATGCACATGTGCTCGCACTCGATCACCACGATCGCCCCGCGCGGCTCCAGGATCCGCATCAGCGCGTCGGCCACCTGGCTGGTCAACCGTTCCTGCACCTGCGGCCGGCGGGCGTAGACGTCGACCAGCCGAGCGAGCTTGGACAGCCCGGTGATCTTGCCGCTCGGGGACGGGATGTACCCGACGTGCGCCACACCGCGGAACGGCACCAGGTGGTGCTCGCAGACCGAGGTCAGCTCGATGTCCTTGACCAGCACCATCTCGTCGTGGCCGAGGTCGAAGGTGGTGGTAAGGACGTCCTCGGGCTCCTGCCAGAGGCCCGCGAATATCTCCTTGTAGGCACGCGCCACCCGGGCCGGGGTCTCCAGCAGGCCTTCGCGGTCCGGGTCCTCCCCCACGGCCAGCAGCAGCTCGCGGATGGCGTTCTCGGCCCGCTTCTGGTCGAAGGTCCCGACGGCGGGCGGACCGTCGAGCGTCACCGGGTCGATCATGCGGGCCTCGCTTACATATGGGAAGACTCTGGCTGAACAGCACGGATGCCGCGCCTCCAGGGTACAAACCCTGGTGACGCGGCATCCATTCCCTTCCCTACGGGACCGGGATCAGCTCTCGGCCGACGGCTCGGCGGCCGGCAGCGGCGGAAGCTTCACGACGTCCACCGGAGCGGTGTCCCCCACGGCGGCGGCGGCACCGTTGGTGAGCGCCAGCTCCTTCGGGGACTGCACCGGCGGCCGGGTGGACGGCGTGCGGCGGGTGGAACCCGTCCAGGCCGGCCGGGCCGGGCGCTTGACGATCGGCGCGAAGATCTCGGCGATCTGCTCCTTGTTCAGGGTCTCCTTCTCGAGGAGCTCCAGCACCAGGTTGTCGAGCACGTCGCGGTTCTCGACCAGGATCTCCCAGGCCTCGTTGTGCGCGCTCTCGATGAGCTTCTTGACCTCTTCGTCGACCAGCGCGGCGACCTCTTCCGAGTAGTCGCGCTGGTGGCCCATCTCACGGCCCAGGAACGGCTCCGCGTTGTCGGAGCCGAACTTGATCGCGCCCAGACGCTCGGTCATGCCGTACTGGGTGACCATGGCCCGCGCCGTGGCGGTGGCCTTCTCGATGTCGTTCGAGGCGCCGGTGGTCGGGTCGTGGAAGACCAGCTCCTCCGCCGCGCGCCCGCCCAGCATGTAGGCCAGCTGGTCGAGCATCTCGTTGCGGGTGGTGGAGTACTTGTCCTCCTCCGGCAGCACCATGGTGTAGCCGAGGGCCCGGCCGCGGGACAGGATGGTGATCTTGTGCACCGGGTCGCTGTACTGGCAGGCCGCCGCGACCAGGGCGTGACCGCCCTCGTGGTACGCGGTGATCTTCTTCTCCTTGTCGGACATGATCCGCGTGCGCTTCTGCGGACCCGCCACGACGCGGTCGATCGCCTCGTCCAGGATGTTGTTGTCGATCAGCTTCTTGTCCGAGCGGGCGGTCAGCAGCGCCGCCTCGTTGAGGACGTTCGACAGGTCGGCGCCGGTGAAGCCGGGGGTGCGCTTGGCGACGGCCGACAGGTCGACGTCGGGCGCGATCGGCTTGCCCTTCTGGTGCACCTTGAGGATGTCCAGCCGGCCCTGGAGGTCGGGACGCTCCACCGCGATCTGGCGGTCGAAGCGGCCCGGGCGCAGCAGCGCCGGGTCCAGGATGTCGGGGCGGTTGGTCGCAGCGATCAGGATCACGCCGCCCTTGACGTCGAAGCCGTCCATCTCGACCAGCAGCTGGTTGAGGGTCTGCTCGCGCTCGTCGTGGCCGCCGCCGAGGCCCGCACCGCGGTGCCGGCCGACGGCGTCGATCTCGTCGACGAAGACGATCGCCGGGGCGTTCGCCTTGGCCTGCTCGAAGAGGTCGCGGACGCGGCTGGCGCCGACACCCACGAACATCTCGACGAAGTCCGAGCCGGAGATGGAGTAGAACGGCACCCCGGCCTCGCCCGCGACGGCACGCGCCAGCAGGGTCTTGCCGGTACCGGGCGGGCCGTAGAGCAGCACACCCTTGGGGATCTTGGCGCCGACGGCCTGGAACTTGGCCGGCTCCTGCAGGAACTCCTTGATCTCGTGGAGCTCCTCGACCGCCTCGTCGGCGCCCGCGACGTCGGAGAAGGTGGTCTTCGGGGTGTCCTTGGTGAGCAGCTTGGCCTTGGACTTGCCGAACTGCATGACGCGGGAGCCGCCGCCCTGCATCTGGTTCATCAGGAACAGGAAGACCAGGACGATGATCACGATCGGCAGCATCGACAGCAGCAGGCTGACGAAGGTGCTCTGCTTCTCCGGGCTGACGGTGTAGCCCTCGGCGAGCGTGCTCGAGTCCTTGTCGTTGATCTGGGCCTGCAGCTTGTCGGCGATCGCGACACCCTGGTCGCCGATGTACGAGGCCTGGAACTTGGTACCGGACGGGGTCTTGCCCGTACCGGCGTTGGGCAGCGTTGCGCCGTCCTTCAGCTGGATCTTGATCGTGTTCGAGTCACCGGTGGTGATCTGCGCCGACTTGACGTTGTGCGCGTCGATCGCTGCGACGACCTGACCGGTGTCCACCGTCTTGTAGCCGTTCGAGTCCGAAACGACCTGCATCAACACGATGACGGCGAGGACGGCCAGCACGATCCACATGATCGGCGCACGGAAGTATCGCTTGACGTCCATCCATGCGGGGCGTTGCCGCCCCGTCCCTCCTGCCACTCAACGGCGCCGCGTGGCTGTGGGCCGCCGGCGCATCCGAATTGGTGCTCATGTGAAGAGCGGTTTAATGGACCGTACCGCAGTCGGACCCACCCATGGCGGGAGCACGGCGACACGGCTGTTGTTCTTTGTCCCCCCGGTCCAACGGGCGGGAACGGCCTACTGTTCCCGCCCATAGCCCGAACGGCGCTCTCAGCCGCCGTAGACGTGCGGAGCGAGGGTGCCGATGAAGGGGAGGTTACGCAGCTTCTCCGCGTAGTCCAGGCCGTAGCCGACCACGAACTCGTTGGGAATGTCGAAGCCGACGTACTTCACGTCGATCTCGACCTTGGCCGCGTCCGGCTTGCGCAGCAGGGTGCAGACCTCGAGCGAGGCCGGGCCGCGCGAACCCAGGTTGCCCAGCAGCCAGGACAGCGTCAGGCCGGAGTCGATGATGTCCTCGACGATCAGGACGTCACGGCCGGCGATGTCGGTGTCCAGGTCCTTCAGGATCCGCACCACGCCGGAGGACTTGGTGCCCATCCCGTAGGACGAGACGGCCATCCAGTCCATGGTGACCTGCGAGTGCAGGGCCCGGGCCAGGTCGGCCATGACCATCACGGCACCCTTGAGGACGCCGACGATCAGCAGATCCTTGCCTGCGTAGTCCCGGTCGATACGCTCTGCCAGCTCGAGGAGCTTGGCATCGATCTCGTCCTTGCTGATGAGCACCTTCGCGAGGTCAGCGCCCATGTCGTTCTGGTCCACCGGGGATACGTCCTCAAACGTTCGGGGTCTGTGTGGCCGGCGGCCGGCTGCCCCGAGGCATGCCCAGCCCGTCAGTCGCCCTGCCGCCGAAAGACCAGCGTGCCACACCTGCGGGTGGCCTCGACGCCCCCGGGTAGGTGCAGCGGCCCCTGGCCGCGCCATCCGGTGACCAGCAGGTCGATCGTCTCAAGGTGCCGGGCGAACAGGTCCCCGGCCGGACAGCCCGCGCGCAGCGCGGCCCGGCGCAGCACCCGACGGCGCACGGCCGACGGCAGTTCGGCCAGTTTCACGGCGTCCAGGGCGCCCTCGCCCGTACGGAGGTCGCGTTCCGCCAAAGAGGCCCACTGGTCGAGGGCGTCGGCGTCGTCGCGGAACAGCCGGGCGGTACGGGCCAGCGCCTCGACCACGCCGCCGCCCAGGTGCTTCTCCAGCACCGGCAGCACCTCGTGGCGGACCCGGGAGCGGGTGTAGGCGGGATCACAGTTGTGCGGGTCGTCCCAGACCGGGATCGACTGGGCGGAACAGGCCTGTCGGGTGGCAGCCCGGTCCAGTTCCAGCAGCGGACGGCGGTAGCGGCCCTTCTGGGCCGGCATCCCGGCCAGCGAACGGGCGCCCGAACCGCGGGCCAGGCCCAGCAGCACGGTCTCGGCCTGGTCGTCCCGGGTGTGGCCGAGCAACACGGCGATGGCGCCGTGGCGCTCGGCGGCCTCGTCCAGGGCCGCGTAGCGGGCGTCCCGGGCGGCCGCCTCCGGGCCGCCGGCGCGGCCGACGCGCACCGGGACCGCCTCGACCGGGTCTAGGCCGAGCGAGCGCAGCCGGTCGGCCACCTGGTCGGCGCGCTCGGCGGAGCCGGGCTGCAGGCCGTGGTCGACGGTGACCGCGCCGACCCGCAGGCCGATCTTGGGGGCCTCGAAGGCGGCGGCGATGGCCAGCGCCATCGAGTCCGCGCCGCCGCTGACGGCGACCAGGACCAGCGGCGAACCGGGCGCGGCCGGGGTGCGGGGCAGTCCGGACGGGTGGCGCGCGGCATTGCCGATCAGGGTGGTGCCGACGGCGGCACCCACCAGCGGCGCACCGGCGGGGCGCTCGCGGGGCTGGCGCACCGGCGCGGTGAAGGTGGAACCGGCCTCGGCGGCGAGGTCGGAGAGCGTGCGGCGAACGGCCAGGCGTATCGCGGCGACGGCGGGGTGAGGGCCCACGGCGGACGACTCCTCGACAGGGGGGACAGGACTGCGGCGGGCGGCGGGAACCGCACACCATCTGTGATCGCCCTGTTACCGGGCGCTCACAGATGGTGGCAGAAAGGAGCGACCCGCTACGCCACCCGCGCCACCGGTACGACCACCGTCCCACGTTCGGGTGAATGAAGAAACGCTTCTTCACTCGCCATTTGCCCGATTGGACCACTCGTACGAGCGGGTTTGACCGCCGCGCGCCGCTTGCCGCCCGGCTCGCGGCGCGTCCGCGTCACGCTGCGGCCGCTCAGCGGGCCACCCGCGCCACCCACGCGGCCAGGTCGTGGATCTCCTCCTTGGTCGGCAGGGTGTTCGGGGAGGTCCACACCCGGTTGAACCCCTCCATGCCGACCTGCTCCACCACCCCGCGCACGAACACCGCGCCGTCCTGGTACTGGCGCAGCTTGGCGTCCATGCCCAGCAGCCGGCGCAGCAGCAGGTCCAGGCGGTTCGCACCGCGGTCCCGGCGCTGCTGGAACTTCTCCCGGATCTCCGCGACCGTCGGCACCACGGCCGGGCCCACGCCGTCCATCACCACGTCCGCGTGGCCCTCCAGCAGCGACATCACGGCCGTCAACCGGCCGAGGATCTCGCGCTGCGCGGGCGACTGGACGATCTCCAGCAGATTCGACGAGGACGAACCCTCCCGGCCGCCGACACCCGGCAGCCCGCCGAGCGAACCCGCCGCCTCCCGCAACCGGTCCAGCAGCGCCCCCGGGTCGACGTCCGTCTCCGCGAGGAAGGCCTGCACCTCGGACTGGATGTGGTCACGCAGCCACGGCACCGCCGTGAACTGCGTCCGGTGCGTCTCCTCGTGCAGACAGACCCAGAGCCGGAAGTCGGACGGATCGACGTCCAGCTCCCGCTCGACGTGCACGATGTTCGGCGCCACCAGTAGCAGCCGGCCCGGCCCGGGACCCTCCGGCCCCAGCCGCGGCTTGTCGAACAACGCCGCCGGACTGTCCGGCGCCTCCAGCGAAGGCTCCGCCGGGGCGAAGGTCTCGTACTGGCCCAGCACCTTGGTCGCCAGGAACGCCAGCAGCGCCCCGACCTCGATGCCGGTCGCCTTCTCCCCCACCGTGCCGAGCATCCCGGCCGCCGCGCTGTTCGCCCGGCGCGCCTGCAACTTCTCCACCAGCGGCTGGACCACCGTACGGAAGCCCGCCACATTGGCCCGCACCCATCCGGGGCGGTCCACCACCAGCACCGGCGTCGCCGCGGCCTGGGCCAGGCTCGACGACCGCATGCCGGTGAACGCCCGTACGTGCTCCTCCGCCGCCAAGGCGTGCCGGCGCAGCTCGGCGACCACCGCCGCCGCCTCCGCCCGGCTCACCTCCGGCCCCGGCCGGACCAGCCTGGTCGCAGTTGCGACCGCGAGGTTCCAGTCGACCATGTCAGCACCGCCACTCGCGCTCGTCATGCCCTCACCGTACGTGCTCCCCCCCACCAACGGCAGCCACCCGCACGGAACACCTCTCCCCCGGCATCCCGCGAAACGACCTCCCCGCACCGGCCCCGACCCCACCGGCACCCCGCGACACGGCTTCCCCACATCGGCGCCGTCCACACCGGCACCCCAACTCCGCTGCGGCCGGGGACCCGTGGCGCTCCAGCGGCAGCCGCGGATGCCGGGCCGGCCCACGGCGGCGGCGGGGACGGCCGGGTCAGTGGCAGCCGCAGCCGGCGAGGCGGGCGGCGATGCGGTCCATGGCGGCGCGGGCGGTGTCGGCGGGGGCGGGGGTGCGGGTCATGACGGCGAAGACGAGGAGGCGGCCGTCGGCGTCGACGACGGTGCCGGCGAGGGTGTTGACGCCGCTGAGGGTGCCGGTCTTGGCACGGATCAGGCCGGCCGCGTCGGCGGCGCCGGAGCCGGCGCCGTAGCGCTTGCCGAGGGTGCCGGTGAAGCCGGCGACCGGGAGGCCGGTGAGGACCGGGCGCAGGGCGGGGTGCTGCTCGGAGGCGGCCAGGCAGAGGAGGCGGACCAGGACGGCGGGCGGGATCGCATTGCCCGGGTGCAGGCCGCTGCCGTCGTTGAGGACCACGTCACCCGTCGGCACGCCGAGCCGGGTGAGCTCCTGGGCGACGGCGGCGGCCGCCCCCTCGAAGCTGGCCGGCTGGTGGGCGGCGAGGGCGGCCTGGCGGGCGACCGCCTCGGCGAGCTGGTTGTCGGAGGTGGTCAGCAGGCGCTCGACCAGCCGGTCGATCGTGGGCGAGTCGACCCGGCCGAGGACGGGCGCGTCGGCGGCGGCCGGGGCGGCGGCGGGCGTGGCCTTGCCCTCCACGGTGACGCCCTGGGCCTTGAGCAGGGCGGCGAAGGCCTCGGCGGCCGCGCCGGCCGGGTCGGCGACGCGGTTCGGCGCGTCGTCCCGGCTCTTCGGGTCCACCTTGGCCTCGTCCAGCATCAGCGGGACGACCAGGGCGATGTTCTGCCCGTCGTGGTTCCTGTGCCGCGGGTCGCCCGCGTACATCGACAGGTCGTAGTCCAGCTTGACCGTGGTGGTACCGGCGGCCGCGAGGGCGGCGGCGGTCTGCCGGGCCAGGGCGTCCAGGGAGGCGGGGGCGGTGTCGGCGTCGGCGGGCTGTCCGCCGATCTGCACCTGGTCGGCGGGCAGCGCGGTGAGCGTCGGGTCGCCGCCGCCGACCAGGGTGATCGTGCCCGGGTCGGCGCCGCGGACCACTCTGGTGCTCAGCCGGGTGTCGCCGGGGATCAGGGACAGGGCCGCGATCGAGGTGGCCAGTTTGGTGGTGGAGGCGGGGGTGGCCGGGGTGTTCTCCCCGGAGCCGTACAGGAGTCGGCCGACGGCGGCGTCCGCGACGGCGAAGGTGACATCGCCGAGGTTGCGGTCGGCGAGAGCGGCGACGAGGGCCTGCTGGAGGCCCTGGGTGGTGGGAACGGCGGCTTCCGGGCCGTCCTCGGCGGCGGCCAGGACGGCGCCCGGCGCGGGGACCGGGCGTGCGGCGGGCGAGTCGCTGCCGCCGGTGGCGGTCGGGGCGGCGGCGGACGGCCCGGACCGGCGGGTGGGCGTGGCGTTCGGGCTGTCACCCGGCTTGGGCGTGGCGCCGCCCTTCCCGTGGTCGTCCTTCTTGGCGTCGTGGCCGTCCCGGCCGCCGTCGCGGTCGTCGCCCTCGCCGTGCCCGGTGCTGTGCCCGCCCGGGGTCGGGGTTGGCTGCGCATACGCACCATCCGGGGTCAGCACCGTTCCGGCGACCAGCAGCGCCACGCCGAGCAGCCCCGCGGCCGTTCCCCTGCGGCGGCGAGCCGCCCCTCCCCCAGCTCCCACCGACCGGCCCCTTTCCGAAGCACTCACTCCCGTAGGAGACACTTGGATTCTGTCAGTCCCTACCTTGGAGGAACCGTTGGAGTTCGACGTCCTTATCGAAATCCCTAAGGGCTCTCGTAACAAGTACGAGGTCGACCACGAGACCGGTCGTCTGCGGCTCGACCGGATGCTCTTCACCTCGACCCGCTACCCGGCCGACTACGGCTACGTCGAGGGCACGCTCGGCGAGGACGGCGACCCGCTGGACGCCCTGGTCATCCTGGACGAGCCGACCTTCCCGGGCTGCCTCATCAAGTGCCGCGCCATCGGCATGTTCCACATGACCGACGAGGCCGGCGGCGACGACAAGCTGCTCTGCGTCCCCGCGACCGACCCGCGCTGGGAGCACCTGCGCGACATCCACCACGTGTCGGAGTTCGACCGCCTGGAGATCCAGCACTTCTTCGAGGTCTACAAGGACCTGGAGCCCGGCAAGTCCGTCGAGGGCGCCGACTGGGTCGGCCGCGCCGAGGCCGAGGCCGAGGTCACCGCTTCGATCAAGCGCCTGGCGGAGCAGGGCGGCCACTGAGCCGTCGTTCCGATCTCGTTCGATCAGGGTGGTTCGAGGTAGGTCGGGACAGCCTGGGGCCGGGGTTCGCGGATTCGTCCGCGGGCCCCGGCCTCTGTCGTGCGGCGGTCCCTTCGTGCAGCGACCTCTGTCGTGCAGCCGGTCAGTCCTCCAGCCGGAAGCCGAGCTTGATGCAGACCTGGTAGTGCTTGATCCGGCCGTCCTCCAGATGCCCCCGGACCTGCGACACCTCGAACCAGTCGAGGTTGCGCAGCGTCCGGGCCGCCCGCTCCACCCCGTTGCGGATCGCGGCGTCGACGCTCTCGGTCGAGGACCCGACGATCTCGGTCACCCGGTACACATGGTCGGTCATGGCGGACTCCCTCAGCTGTGCGACGGCCCCCGGTCCACCGTGCACCGCCCCCGCGCCGACCGCACCCCGAGCAACGGCCGGCGGCCGCCCGACGAGGGCCTAGAACACCGCCCGCACCTGCCCGACCGGTGCGCCGCCGCCGAGCAGGGGGACCGTGCCGATCCGCTCGACGGTCTCGTCCGCTCCGGTCACCCCGAGCCGGCGCAGGGCGGCCGCCAGGACCGGGCCGCGGGCGCGCTCGCCGCCGTCGTCGATCTTGAAGGCCAGCGCCCGCCCGTCCGGCAGCGCCACGACCTGGACGGCCTCGGCACCCATCTTGGACAGGGCGCCCGGGATCGCCCGCATCAGCCAGGTGTCGGCCCGCCGGGTGCCGGCCACGTACTCGGGGTGGGCGCGCATCGCGTCGGCCACCCGGCGCGGCGCGGTCGCCGTGGCGGCCAGCACCAGGCCGCGGTAGCCGCGGGCCAGGCCGGTCAGGGTGACGGCCAGCAGCGGGGCTCCGCAGCCGTCGACGCCGGCGTGCGCGGGGGTCTCGCCGGTGCCCTCCTCCAGGGCCTCGCGGGCCAGCCGCTGGATCGGGTGGGCCGGGTCGAGGTAGCTCGCGGTGTCCCAGCCGTTGGTCACGCAGGCGGCCAGCCAGCCGGCGTGCTTGCCGGAGCAGTCCATCAGGATCGGGGCGCGGTGGCCGCCGGAGCCGAGCAGCAGCTCGGCCTCGGTCTCGTCCAGCGGCAGGTCGGCCGGGGTGCGCAGGGCCGCCTCGTCGAGCCCGGCGGAGCCCAGGATGGCCCGCACACCGGCGAGGTGAAACGATTCTGCGGAGTGACTGGAGGCCGCCAGCGCCAGCAGCTCGCCCTCCAACGCCAGCCCGGCCCGCAGCGTGGCCACCGCCTGGAACGGCTTGGCGGTCGACCGCGGGAAGACCGGCGCGTCCGGATCGCCCAGCGCGAACTCGACCGAGCCGTCGGCGGCGAGCAGCACCAGGGAACCGTGGTGGTGGCCCTCGACGAAGCCGGATCGTATGACCTCGGCGAGCACGGGCACGGTGGCGAGCTGGGACATCGGGGTTGAGCCTTCCGGGGCGAGGGTGAGCCGGGAACGAACCCGGGCCCACACCCGCCCGCAGCGACTCACCCGGTCAGAGCGGCCCCCCTGCGAGCAGGTCGTCGACCCGTGCTTCCCCATCACGGTACCTGCGGGTGATCTCGGCATTGCAACCGTCGGCCGTGCGCAGCAGCCGCTGGCGCCGCCCGGACACCTCCCGCTCGTGCGCCCGCAGCCGCTCCAGGGCGGCCAGCAACTCCTCGGCCGGGTGCGCGGCCAGGTCGGCCAGCTGGACGTCTCCCATCAGCGCGTCCGCCTCCAGGCCGGATTCCCGGGTGCGCGGCGGGCCGAGGGTGACGTGCCGGGCCGAGCGCCGCACCGTGGAGGGCGCGTCGGTCAGGATGGCCGGGAGCCGGTCCAGCAGGTCGCCGGAGACCAGGTCGGGGCCGGACACACCGACCGCCCGGACCGGGCCCACGCCGGGGCGCCGGTCGAGCTCGGCGCGCAGGATGTCCATCCGCCCGTGCAGCAGCCGCCGCAGGTAGGACAGGTCGGCCTCCTGCTCCAGGGTCTCCCGGCGCAGCACCCGCAGCTGATCCAGGCCCAGCCGCTCCAGATCGGGCTCGCCCTCCGCGCCCGCCACCGGACCGTGCGGGCCCTCGGGGGCCCGCACCACCGGACCGGACCGGTCCCGCGCCGCGCTGCTCGCGTCCATCACCCAACCACCTGACGTCGTCCGATCCCGCCCGCTCGCGGCACCCCGTCCCTGCCGCCGGTCCGACCCGTCCCCCGACGGGCTCGGCGTTCCGTTCGTCGGCACGCCCGGGAGACCCCCGGAGGTTCCGCTCCCCGGCCGCAACCACCCGTCGGGGCGACACCGCCAGAACGCCTGACCTACCGGCTCGACCGTCCGGCCGAACCCGGGCCCGGCGCGGCGGACCTCATGGCGCCCCGGACCCTTCGTACGGTCCACCAGCGTGCCACCCCGCCCGGCGCGCGCGCACCGCCCGTGCACCCGAACGGCCCCCTGGCGAACGGGGGTGGCTGATATGACCAACCCTTTCCGCAGGAACAGTGGCGCCCGGACCCGCGCAGGCGCTCACCTCACGGCGTGCGCCACCTCCGTACGCGCCCCTCGTGTGCGCCCTGGGACGACCCCTGTGACGCATGTGAGGGATGCGTCCACGACGGGCGGCGGGCATGCGGGCGGGGGCGAGCGCCGAGCGAGGCGGCCCCGGCAGCGCGCGCGGGGGCGCTCAGCAACGAGCGGAGCGCGGGGTGCCCGGCGCAGGCCGTACCGGGCCGCGCCGGGGGCCCTCCGGCGGCCGTACGGTCCTCCGGCACAATGGCGGCATGCGAGCAGTGGTGCAGCGAGTGACCGAGGCCCGGGTGACCGTGGCCGGTGAGACCGTCGGCGCGATCGAAGGGCCCGGGCTCTGCGTCCTGGTCGGCGTCACCCACGACGACACCCCCGCCAAGGCCGCCCAACTGGCCCGCAAGCTCTGGACGTTGCGGCTGCTCCCGGCGAACGAGGAGGGCGTCGAGCAGAGCTGCTCGGACCTCGGCGCGCCACTGCTGGTGATCAGTCAGTTCACGCTCTACGGCGACGCCCGCAAGGGCCGCCGCCCCACCTGGAACGCCGCCGCCCCCGGCCCGGTCGCCGAGCCGCTGGTGGACGAGGTGGTCGCCCGACTGCGCGAGCTGGGCGCCAAGGTGGAGACGGGCCGGTTCGGCGCCGACATGCAGGTGGCGCTGGTGAACGACGGCCCGTTCACCGTCCTCGTCGAGGTCTGAGGCGTCGAGGTCCGAGGCGTCGAGGTCCGAGCCGGGGTCCGGCTCCCGGTCCGGCCTACTGAGGGACGATCACGTCCTGGGTGCCCGGCACCGTCCCGGCCAGCAGCACCGCGTCCACCGGGACGTTCCGCTTGACGATCGCCAGCGCGATCGGCCCCAGCTCGTGGTGCCGGGCCGAGGAGGTCACGAAGCCCAGCGACCGCCCGTCCGGGTCCGTGGCCAGCCGCACCTCGGTGCCGTGCGGGGGCAGCGACTCCTCGGTGCCGTCCAGATGCAGGAAGACCAGCCGGCGCGGCGGGCGGCCCAGGTTGTGCACCCGGGCGACGGTCTCCTGGCCGCGGTAGCAGCCCTTCTGCAGGTGGACGGCGGTGCGCAGCCAGTCCACCTCGTGCGGGATGGTCCGGTGGTCGGTCTCGAATCCGAGCCGGGGCCGGTGGCCCTCGATCCGCAGCGCCTCGTAAGCCCAGATCCCGGCCGCCGGGCCGTATCCGGCGGTGAGCTTCTCCAGCTCGGCGCGCGGCACGAACAGGTCGCGCCCGTAGGGGAGTTCGCGGACGGCGGCGGCATCCTCGACGGAGGCGGTGGAGCCGGCCGGCAGGTGGACCACGGCGTACTCGGCGGTCGCGTCGGCGACCTCCACCCGGTAGAAGAACTTCATGCTCTCCAGGTAGGCGACCAGCGCGCCCTGGGTGCCCGGCTCGACGTGCGCCCAGGTGGTGGTGCCGTCGTCCACCAGGTAGAGCGCGTGCTCGACGTGCCCGTTCGGGGAGAGCACCAGCGCCTCGGCGGCCTGCTGCGGCGGCAGCTCGCTGACGTGCTGGGTGAGCAGTAGGTGCAGCCAGGTGAGGCGGTCCGCGCCGGTGACGGTGACCACCCCCCGGTGCGAGAGGTCGACGAAGCCGGTGCCCTGCGAGAGGTGGCGTTGCTCTCGGAAGATGTCGCCGTAGTGGGCGGCGACGCCTTCGTCGGCCCCCTCGGCGGGGACGGCTCCGGGCAGGGCAAGCAGCGGGCTCTTCACACCGGTCATACCGGCCAGCTTACGACCGGTCCCCGGCGAGCTTGGCGGTGCAGTCGGCGCAGCGGCCGAAGATGGCGAAATGCTTGAGGTCGGTGTCGAAGCCGTGCTGCGCGCGCAGGCTGTCGATCAGCGGCTGGGCGATCTCGGTGTCGGTCTCGGTGACCTTCTCGCAGTCCCGGCAGACCAGGTGCAGGTGGTGGTGGCGGCCGGCCAGGTGGTAGGTCGGGGCGCCGTGGCCGAGGTGGGCGTGCGAGACCAGGCCCAGCTCCTCCAGCAGCTCCAGCGTCCGGTAGACGGTGGAGATGTTGATGCCGCTGGCGGTCCGCCGGACGTGGCAGAGGATGTCGTCGGGGGTGGCGTGGTCGAGCTCGTCGACGGCCTCCAGCACGAGCTGCCGCTGCGGGGTGAGGCGGTAGCCGCGTTCGCGCAGGTCGGTCTTCCAGTCGTCGGAGAGGTGCCAGTCGCCGGAGAGTTGCCAGTCGGTGGTGCCGGTGTCCGCCACGGTTGCTGTCCCTGCCAAGGTCGGGGGTCCTGATGCAAGTGTAGGGACCGGCCTCGGGCCGGTCCCTACCTCGTGCAGGACTGTGCTGTTACCTGAACCGTGCCTGCTCGAGCTGTGCCTACTCGAGCTGTGCCTACTTGAAAAAGGCGATGCCGTCGTCCGGCAGGTCGTTGATGTCCTTGATCAGCTGCGCCGGGCTGAGCACCTTCTTCAGCTGCGCGGACATGTACGGGCGCAGCGGCACGTTCGGGGCGGCCTTCTCGCCGACCCAGAGCAGCTCGCCGTTGACGAAGCCGTACAGCCGCTTGCCGCCCGAGTACTCCGGCGACCCCTCGATCCGGGCCACCGCGTCGGTGGAGACATCGATCTGGGGCTTGCCGTCGGCCAGCTCGCCGTACCAGATCTCGACCGTGCCGTCGTCACGGACGGAGGAGATCTCGATCCCGCGGGCGCCGCTGGTGCCGTCGGTGTTGCTCGTGATGCGCCAGAACGCGTGCTCGTTCTCCAGCGGGCGAACCTTCTCGCCCTCGCCGTCCAGCACCCAGGTGCGGGAGCGGAACTCCAGGAAGGGTCGGCCGTCGTGACGGATCACGATCTCCTGGCCGAAGTTGCACTTCTCCGCGCCGGGGAAGTCGTAGACGCCCGCGCCCTCCCAGGTTCCGAGGAGGAAGGCGAGCGGCACGACGTCCTTGTGGAGGTCTGAGGGGATCTCGATCATGTTCCTGGTCGCTGTCGTCGTCGGTGTGGGGCTGCCTCAACCGTACGGCAGGCTCAGCGCTGGCCCTGGTACAGCTTCATCACCGAGAAGATGGCGAACCAGGTGATCAGCACGGCCATGAGGGCCAGCAGACCGTCGAAGAACATTTCCAGACCGGACACGGGGGGCTCCCAGGCGGCGACAGTGTGGTGGATTTTGCTCCGCTCACTCTATCCGTCGGGCCACGGCCGGTCGCGGTGAGCCCCACCACGTCGCCGTTCGCGCCGCTGCTACCACGCCGCTCAAGCTTTGCCCAAGGGTTTCCGGGGATGACGGACGGCGGGGGCGGCGCGACCTCTAAGGTGGCGCCATGTCGAAGAAACTCGTCATCAAGGTCACCGCAGGGGCGGACGCGCCGGAGCGGTGCTCGCAGGCGTTCACGGTGGCGGCGGTGGCCGTCGCCAGCGGGATCGACGTCTCGCTCTGGCTGACCGGGGAGTCCTCCTGGTTCGCCCTGCCCGACCGGGCGGCGGAGTTCGAACTGCCGCACGCCGCGCCGCTGCCGGACCTGCTGGAGTCGATCCTGGCGGCCGGCTCGGTGACGCTCTGCACCCAGTGCGCGGCCCGGCGCGGGATCGAGCAGAAGGACACCGTCAAGGGCGTCCGGATCGCGGGCGCGCAGGTCTTCGTCAGCGAGATCATGGCGGACGGCGTCCAAGCCCTCGTCTACTGACGGCTCACGGGCGCTGCTCGTGGTCGGGGTGGTCCCGGTCATGGCCGGGGTCGTCCCACTTCGGGTCGTCCCAGCGCGGGTCATTCCACCAGTCGTCGTCCGGGTCCCGCTTGTTGGCGAACACCGCGGCGGCCGGCGGGATCACCATCGCGACCACGCACATGCCGATCGCCGCGCCGACCGAGAAGAACCGCACCACGCCCCAGGCCAGGACGAACAGGCCCAGGCACACGCCCATCATGGCGAAGTAGTAGCGACGCCGCCGCCTCGTCTGCACCCCTCCACGGTACGACCGAGGGCCCCTGCTCGGCAGGGGCCCTCGGGGTGTCGCACTCCGGTTCACGTGCGCCGGTTCGCGTACCGCTTCACGTGCGCCGGTTCACCTACGCCGGTTCCGACGCGGTCAGACCGCGATCGCGACCTCGACGGCGATGCCCTGCGAGGCCACCACCTGACGGTCCACGGTCTGGCCCGGCACCAGCGCGCGCAGGGTCCACTTGCCCGGGCGGGCGAAGAACCGGAACTGGCCGGTCGCCGAGGTGGGCACCTCGGCCGTGAACTCACCGCCCTCGTCCAACAGCCGCACGTAGCCGTTGACCGGCTCACCGTCGCGGGTCACCGAACCCTGGATGATCGTCTCGTTCGCCACGTCAACTCCTGCCAGGTCCGGGCCGCCGGCCTTCGCACCGCACATGTCTGTACTTCCCTTCTGACTTACGGGTGGAGCCGGAGGCTCAGTTGCTGCCGAGCTCGATCGGCACGCCGACCAGGCTGCCGTACTCGGTCCACGAGCCGTCGTAGTTCTTGACGTTCTCCTGGCCGAGCAACTCGTGCAGCACGAACCAGGTGAGCGCGGAGCGCTCGCCGATGCGGCAGTAGGCGATGGTGTCCTTCGCCAGGTCGATGCCCTCGGCCTGGTACAGCGCCGTGAGCTCGTCGTCGCTCTTGAAGGTGCCGTCGTCGTTGGCGTTCTTGGCCCACGGGATGTTGCGGGCGCTCGGCACGTGGCCGGGGCGCTGCGACTGCTCCTGCGGGAGGTGGGCCGGGGCGAGCAGCTTGCCGGAGAACTCGTCGGGCGAGCGGACGTCGACCAGGTTCAGGGTGCCGATGGCGGCGATCACGTCGTCGCGGAAGGCGCGGATCGACGAGTCGGCGGCCTGCGCCGTGTACGCGGTGGCGGGGCGGGCCGGCACCTCGGAGACGAGGTCGCGGGAGTCCAGCTCCCACTTCTTGCGGCCGCCGTCCAGCAGGCGGACATCGCCGTGGCCGTACAGCTTGAAGTACCAGTAGGCGTACGAGGCGAACCAGTTGTTGTTGCCGCCGTACAGGACGACGGTGTCGTCGTTGGCGATGCCCTTGGCGCTGAGCAGCGCCTCGAAGCCGGCCTGGTCGATGAAGTCGCGGCGGACCGGGTCCTGGAGGTCCTTCTTCCAGTCGATCCGGACGGCGTTGCGGATGTGGTTCTTGTCGTACGCGGAAGTGTCCTCGTCGACCTCGACGATGACGACCTTCGGGTCGTCCAGGTGGGCCTGGACCCAGTCGGCGTCGACCAGGACGTCACTGCGGCTCATGGTGATGTTCTCCATCCGAGGGCGGTTGGCGGAAGGTGCTGCTCAGGAGTGCTGCAGGGGCACCCGGGCGGAGCGATTCGAATCCTTGTCCGAATTCCTGTCCGAATACTGGGACAGGACGGGTGGACCGGTGCGGCCGGGCAGGAAACTGCGGAGTACGTCGGCGCCGGCCCGCGAGGACGGCCGGAAAAGTCACCGGGGAGATCGACGGCGGGCTTCAACTGCCCTGCCGGGATGCCGAGTCAGCGCATTCGACACAGACAGGCGGCCACGCGGCACAGGTCTACCGCCCGCCGCTTCGTGAGGTCCGTCTGTCGCTTCATGCCGACGATGCTAGGGACACCGACGGCCCGCTGTCACCAACGTATCGAATATTGAGACCAAAACAGCCGCATTGCGAGATTTGGCCTCCGGCCGGGCCGCCGGGCCCGGTCGGGCCGCCCCTCGGCAGCGCACAACGGGCGGGAACGCCACCGCTCCGCGGTCCGCGCTGGACAGCGCGTCTCGCGGAGCGGAACGTTTCGGCGGTACGAAGAACAGGCCCGGCACGCCGGGTGCGGGCCGACGGCGCGGGACTCAGCCGAGGAGCTTGACGCCCTTGCCGTCGAAGGTCAGCTGGAGGCCCTCCGGCAGCGGCGTCACACCGTCCTTGTCGCCGTCCTTGGCGGCGAGCTTCAGCCCGGCCGGCAGCGTGTCCAGGGTGAAGCTCATCGGCTCGATCTGCTGGTTGGTGACCCCGGCCAGCATCCCCGCCAGGGAGCTCAGCCGGAAGCCGTCCACCGTGACGGTGTTCCCGTCGTTGTGCACGGTGCCCTCACCGACCGCGATCGGCCCCAGCGAGGCCTTGACCTTGCCCGGCCCGCCGTACGACAGGCTCAGCCGGGAGTTGCTGCCCACCGGCAGCTTGGTGCCGTGCAGCAGCTGGGAGGCCGGCGGCAGCAGCTGCGCGAGGTCCGGGTACGAGATCACCCCGCTGCCGGTGCCGCTGTCCACCGTGGCGTTGTTCATGCTGTCGCTCACCTTGACGCCGGAGAGCTTGGCCTTGAACGAGTGCAGCGCCACCTGGTGGCTGCCGTCGCCGACGGTCAGGCCGTCGGCGGAGATCCGGACGTCGTCCAGCTTCATCGACAGCACCTGGGTGAGGAACGGGAAGCCCTCGATCGAGACGTCCGGCCGCTGGCTCATCCGGCCGCTCTTCACGATCCGGTCGGCCGCCTCGTCCTCGGCCACGCCGACCGCGATCCGGTCGGCGCCCACCAGGAGGCCCGAGAGCACCACCAGGCCGATCGTGGCCTTCAGCCATCCGCGCATCGTGTCCCCCGTCGTCGCCGGTCGCCGTTGTGGTCGTTCGCTGTGCTTGTTCGCTGTGGTCGTTGGCTGTCGTTCACTGTCCTGTGACGGCCGCCGGACGCGGCCGCTCCCGCACGACCGTACGACGTCCCGCCCCGGAGCATGGTTCCGGGACGGGACGTCGGTGGGAAGGGGGGCGTCGGCGAAGGGAGGCGTCGGCGCGCAGCGGATCAGACCAACAGGTCGGTGGCCATCCAGATCAGCGGCGCGGCCACCGCCAGCGGCAGCGCCACGCCCGCCGTCATGTGCACGAAGCGGGACGGGAAGTCGTACGCCGCGACCCGGCGGCCGACCAGCGCCCCCAGCCCGGCGAGCGCACCGAGCGCCACCGGCGCACCCACCAGCAGCCCCAGCGCCACGGCCGCCGCCAGACCCAGGACCGGGCCGAGCTGCTTCGGGCCGGGCAGTGGCGCCGCGGCCAGCAGGGTGGCCAGCGCGACCGCGCCCACCCCGGCGGGCACCCAGTCGGCCAGCAGCAGCGTGGTGCACAGTGCCGTCACCACGGTGGCCGAACCCAGCACGGTCAGCGCGTAGAACCGCTCCTTCGGGTCCGACGGACGGAACGTCTGCAGCACCAGGACCAGCAGGAAGAACCCGCCCAGGGTGCCCACCACGGCCGCCACACCGCCGTCGGAGTCCGCCAGCAGCAGCGCCACGTCCGCGGTGAACCCGGACAGCGCGGCGAGCAGGATGCCCTGGCGGGCCGGCCACATACCGTTCAGCCGGAACCAGCCGGCCGCCGTCAGCAGCTGCAGCAGCGCCACCACCAGGGCCAGCGCCACCTGCCCGAGCGCGGCACCGCCGGCCAGCAGCGCGGCCACGCCGGCCGTGATCAGGGCCGGCTGGAGGCCCGGGTCGATGATCGGCGAACCGGTCCGGCCGTGTGGGCCGGCAGGCGGTGCGGGCTGCGCCGGGACGGCCGCGAACGGCGGCAGGACGGGGGCGCCCACCGGGCCGGCCTGGCCCGTCGGACCCACCGGGCCTGCCTGGCCGGGGGCGTCCGGGCGCTTGAGCGTCATGGTCGGCGGGTCGAAGGCCTCCGCCGCCTGCTGCTGCGAGGCGGCGGCCTGCGGCGCCGGCGCCGGGGCCGCGTGCCGGGCCCGAGCCCGGGCGGGCGGCGGCGGCTGCAGCCCGGGCTGCGGGGGCTGGGCCGGACGCTGGTGCCGGCGTTGGTGCTGCGCCGGAGCCTGTCCGAGGTGCTGCGGCGGCGCGACCGGCATCGCACCGGAGACCACCACCGGCGGCAGCAGCGTGGTGGCCGCGGCGTCGTTCATCGGCGGCACGGGCGGCAGCAGCGTCGTCGCCGCACCGTCGTCGAAGGCCGGCACCGCCGGCATCACCGCGGTCGCCGCCGCGTCCTCCACCGGATAGCCGTACGGCGGCTGCTGCCCCGGCTGCTGCGCGTGCTGCGGGTACCCCTGCGGAGCCTGGGGCGGCTGGGGCTGTTGCGGTTGCTGGGGCTGCTGCGGCTGCTGTTGCCATGCGCCGTAGCCACCGGGGTTCGGGTTGTTCATGTCCGTCACGCCGCTCAGCCTCCCGCGAACGGCGGGAGGACCTCGACCGTCCCGCCCTCGGTCAGGGCGACGGTCGTGTGGTCCCGGCCGCCCACCTGGGCGCCGTCGACCAGGTACGAGCAGTGCCCGAGCAGCCGGACGAGCTTCGGCTTGTCGGCGTGCCGCTCCTTGGCCGCCGTCAGCGCCTCCGCCAGGGTCGCCGCCTCGTACGGCTCCTCGGCCAGACCGGCCTCGGACTTCGCCGCCGCCCAGTAGCGGATCGTCCCGCGCACCCGGGCACCGCTCGCGGGCTCGGTGGTCGCGCCCATCGGGCCACCCCTTCTCGTCGTCCTCGCCCGGCCCCGGTGCCCCGGTCCGGCTCGCCACCGGGGCGGCCGCCCGACCACCCGAACGATGGACCCGCGCGGCGCCGCCGATGTGCGTCCCATGATGGCGTGTCCGCCGCCACGACGGGCAATCGCCCTGGCCCGCGGGTGCGGAGCGGCGCTCGAAGCTGTGTCCAGGCTCACCCGGCGTACGCCCGAAATGGGGGTACCGCCGGATTCGGGCACTCCCGATGCGGGGGGAGGTCGGCTATTCTCGACCACCAAGAGGGATCCGGGCAGAGTCGCCCCCGGGTCCTTTTGTGCTTTCAGGACGCCAGTACGGACGTTCTTGCGATTCGTCGGCCCACCCCCGGCGGACCGCGGGAACCGCCCCGTCCGTCGCGGCACAACGACGTGCCGCGGCCGGCCGGGACGTCGCCACCGGGCACCGGGCCGCCGCCCGGGACCGGACCAGACCGGAGGTTCACGGTGATGAACAGGGCAGAAACGGTGCGCCAGGGGTTGCGGGACCCCCGGCGGGTCCGCCACTACGCCCTGCGCGCCGTCCGCTCCCTCGGTACGCCCCAGGCGCCCGTCCGCCCCTCCTCCCCCTCAGCACGTGCGCCATCCGGCTGTGGCGGCAGCCGTAACGCGACCGCGACGACCCGGAAAGGGGACCACCGGGTATGAGTTCTCTCCTCCTTCTCACCAACGCACTGCAACCTTCCGCCGAGGTACTGCCTGCCCTCGGCCTGCTGCTGCACAACGTCCGGGTGGCCCCCGCCGAGGGCTCGGCCCTGGTGGACACCCCCAGCGCGGACGTCATCCTGGTCGACGGCCGACGCGACCTGCCGCAGATCCGCAGCCTGTGCCAGCTGCTGCGCTCCACCGGCATCGGCTGCCCGCTGATCCTGGTGGTCACCGAGGGCGGCCTGGCCGCCGTCACCGCCGAGTGGGGCATCGACGACGTCCTGCTGGACACCGCCGGCCCGGCCGAGGTCGAGGCCCGGCTGCGGCTCGCGCTGGGCCGCCTCCAGGTCGTCACCGACGACAGCCCGATGGAGATCCGCAACGGCGACCTCTCGGTCGACGAGGCCACCTACTCCGCGAAGCTCAAGGGCCGGGCGCTCGACCTCACCTTCAAGGAGTTCGAGCTGCTCAAGTACCTCGCCCAGCACCCCGGCCGGGTCTTCACCCGGGCCCAGCTGCTGCAGGAGGTCTGGGGCTACGACTACTTCGGCGGCACCCGGACGGTGGACGTCCACGTCCGGCGACTGCGCGCCAAGCTCGGCGTGGAGAACGAGCAGCTGATCGGCACCGTGCGCAACGTCGGCTACCGCTTCGTCGTCCCGGAGAAGCCCGAGAAGGGCGAGCGGCCGGAGCTCGCCCAGCGCCCCGCCGCCCCCCTGGAGGCGTGAGACGCGGCCGGGCGGGCCGTCCCCCGCCCGGCTTGTCCGGTTCATCCCGGAGCCGCCCGCCGTCCACCCGGCAGCGGCCCCAGGTCCCACTGCCGCCCCGGAGACCACACGCGTAGACTCCCCTCGTGGCCAAAGTGACGCGCGACGATGTAGCCCGACTGGCTGGTACCTCGACCGCGGTCGTCAGCTACGTCATCAACAACGGGCCGCGCCCGGTCGCGCCCGCGACCCGGGAGAAGGTGCTCGCGGCGATCGAGCAGCTCGGCTACCGGCCGAACAGCGTCGCCCAGGCGATGGCCTCCCGCCGGACCAACCTGATCGGCATGGTCGTCCCGGACGCCCGCCAGCCCTTCTTCGCCGAGATGGCCCACGCCGTCGAACGGGCCGCCTCCGAGCGCGGCAAGCTCGTGCTGATCGGCAACTCCGACTACGTGGACGACCGCGAGGTCCACTACGTCCGCGCCTTCCTCGGCATGCGCGTCTCCGGCCTGATCCTGGTCAGCCAGGGCCCCTCGCAGCGCGCCGCGGAGGAGTTCGCCGCGATGGAGGGCGCCAAGGTCGTGCTGCTGCACCGCCGGCCCGAGGCGATCGACGACGTCGCGGTGGTCACCGACGACGTGGGCGGCGCCGAGGCAGTCGTCCGCCACCTGCTGGAGGTGCACGGACACCCGTACGTCGCCTGCTTCGGCGGCCCGGTCGAGTCCCCCGCCCCCGGCGACCCGGTCATCGACCACGTCGAGGGCTGGCAGCGCGCCATGGACGCGCACGGCATCCCCGCCGAACCGCACCTGATCGACGCGCCCTTCCACCGCTACGGCGCGTACGAGGTCGCCCTCGGCGTGCTGCGCTCACCGGACCGGCCGCGGGCGATCTTCTGCTCCACCGACGACCAGGCCATCGGCGTGCTGCGGGCCGCCCGCGAGGTCGGCCTGCGCGTCCCGGAGGACCTCGCGGTGGCCGGCTTCGACGACGTGCCGGAAGCCGCGCTCGCCGACCCGCCGCTGACCACCGTCGCCTCCGACCGCGACGCGATGGCCCGGGCCGCCGTGGACCTGGTGCTGGACGACTCGCTGATGGTGCCCGGCTCGGACACCGAGCGGGTCCGCAAGTTCCCGTCCCGCCTGGTCATCCGCCGCTCCTGCGGCTGTGACGGGGCCGCACCCGGTCGCCCCGCGGCGGAGTAGCGGACGGAACGGCGAGCCGGGCCGGGCAACCGGCCGAACCGGAATCGCCAACTCCACTCCGAAGGCCGCCTGACCTGGCTTTATGAGAACCCAACGGGCTTCTTTCCGCCCTCTGAGCCGGTTCTCATCCAGTCCTCATCCACCAGGCGGAGCTTGGTCGGCATGAGCGAACAGCAGCAGCACCCCAGCGACCCCCACAGCCCGTACGAGCCCCGGGTGATCGAGGGCACCGTGCTCGGCGGCGGCACCGCGGGCAGCACCGGCCCGGCCGGGTACGCCTACCGCGAGGACCACTCCGGCAGCGGCTTCGACGGACCGCCTCCTCCCCCGCCCATGCCGCCCGAGCCGCCCACCGTCCTCGGCCCCGACTCCCCCGAGGGCCACGGCGGCCGTGGCAGCCGGGCCCGGCGCGGCCTGCTGCGCGGCCGACTCGCCCTGGTGACCGCCGTCGCCGCAGCCGCCGCCGTCATCGGCGGGGTCACCGGCGGAGTGGTCGCCGCCGACCGGCAGTCCTCCGACACCCACGTCGGCACCATCGCCAGCCCGGTCTCCGCCCGCAGTGACGGCAGCGCCAACGTGCCGGCCATCGCCGCCGCCGTCTCGCCCAGCGTCGTCCAGATCACCGTCAAGAACGGCAACGGCACCGCCACCGGCACCGGCGTCGTCCTGGACAAGGACGGCCGGATCCTCACCAACTACCACGTGATCGACACCGCGGCCGACGGCGGCCGGATCACCGTCACCTTCAAGGACGGCTCCACCACCCAGGCCACCGTCACCGGCACCGACAAGTCCCTCGACGTCGCCGTGATCACCGCGACCGGCGCCAAGAACCTCGCCCCCGCCGTCCTCGGCGACTCCTCCACCATGGCCGTCGGCGACCCGGTCGTCGCCATCGGCAACCCCGACGGCCTCACCGGCACCGTCACCTCCGGCATCATCAGCGCCGAGAACCGCGACGTCACCGTCCAGCTCGACGAGGGCAGCACCAGCGGCAACGGCGGCTTCGGCTTCCCCAGCCTGCCCGGCCTGCCCGGCCTGCGCGGCACCCAGCCCCAGTCGAACAACGGCAGCACCACCACCTACAAGGCCTTCCAGACCGACGCCGCCCTCAACCCCGGCAACTCCGGCGGCCCGCTGATCAACGCCAACGGCCAGGTCATCGGCATCAACTCGGCGATGTACGCCCCGAACGGCACCAGCTCCACCGCCGGCGGCGGCACGGCCGGCAGCGTCGGCCTCGGCTTCGCCATCCCGATCGACAACATCAAGCAGGTCCTGCCGAAGATCGAAGCCGGCCAGAACCTGTAAGCCACAATCCCTACGACGGACAATTGGCCCCAGCAGGCCCTCCACCCGACGAGAAAGGGCACCCGCCCATGACCCCGTCCGCCGACGACCGCACCCCCGCCGAGCCCGGCCACCCCGCCGCCCGGCTCCTCGTGGTCGACGACGAACCCGCCCTCCGGGACGCCCTGGAGAGCAGCCTCGCCTTCGAGGGCTACGAGGTCGCCACCGCCACCGACGGCTACGAAGCCCTGGAATCCGTCGAACGCGACCGGCCCGACCTCGTCCTGCTGGACATCATGATGCCCCGAATGGACGGCCTCACCGCCGTCCGCCGGATGCGCTCACGCGGCGACACCGTCCCGGTGCTCATGCTCACCGCCCGCGACGCCGTCGGCGACCGCGTCACCGGCCTCGACGTCGGGGCCGACGACTACCTTGCCAAGCCCTTCGAACTCGATGAACTGCTCGCCCGCGTCCGCGCCCTGCTGCGCCGCAACGCCCTCGCCGCCGAGGCCGCCGCCCGCGCCGCCGCCGAGGACGACAGCGAGGTGCTCACCTTCGCCGACCTGCGCATGAACACCGCCACCCGCGAGGTCACCCGGGCCGGCAAGCCGATCGAACTCACCCGCACCGAGTTCATGCTGCTGGAGATGTTCCTCTCGCACCCCCGACAGGTCCTCACCCGCGAACAGATCCTCAAGGCGGTCTGGGGCTTCGACTTCGAGCCCTCCTCCAACTCCCTGGACGTCTACGTGATGTACCTGCGCCGCAAGACCGAGCAGGGCGGCATGCCCCGCCTGATCCAGACCGTACGCGGCGTCGGCTACGCCCTGCGCCCGGCAACCGGCGCCGGCGCGTGACAACCGTTCCTCCCCCGCCCCTGGCGCCGCCCCGCACCCCCGGCCGCCGGCGCCGCCTCGTCCACTGGCTCCGCTCCCGCTCCCTCCGCAGCCGCCTCACCTTCCTGAGCGCGGCGGCGGTGGCGGTGGCCATCGCGCTGTCGGCCCTGGCGTGCTGGTTCATCGTGGAGAAGCAGCTGTACAACCAGGTCCGGACGGACCTGGTGAACGCGCCCCTGCCCTCACCGCCGCGAGTGGCCGCCCTGGAGTGCTACGACACCCCGGAGCATGCGCTGGAACGCCAGCGCGGAGGAAATCTGCCGGAGATCAGCGGCGCTGCGCCACGGGACACCCAGTTCCTCGCGGCCGGGAAGGGCGTCTGCCTGCCCCCGGGCGCAACCAGGGCGATCGTGACCAAGTCGGAGGACTCCGCCGCGTTCCGGCTGAAGCCCGGCCAGTCGACCATCCGGGAGGGCCAGTACACCAATGGGGACCCCGCACTGGTCCGGCTGACCATGGACCCCCGGTACACCGTGCCGGTCGTCGTCATGGTCGCCACCCCCACCCAGTCCGTCGAGGACTCCCTCCAGGGCCTCGGCATCCTCCTCGGCTCCGTCTCCGTCGGCGGCATCCTCCTCGCCGCCCTCGCCGGCCGTCTGGTCGCCCGTTCCGCCCTCAAGCCGGTCGACCAACTCACCGACGCCGTCGAGCACATCGCCCGGACCGAGGAGGTCGGCACCACCATCCCGGTGCACGGGGACGACGAGATCGCCCGCCTCTCCACCTCGTTCAACTCCATGAGCACCGCCCTCGCCAACTCCCGCGAGCGGCAGACCCGGCTGATCGCCGACGCCGGCCACGAGCTCCGTACGCCGCTCACGTCCCTGCGCACCAATGTCGACCTGCTGATCCGCAGCAACGACACCGGCCGGCCGCTGCCCCCCGCCACCAAGACCAAGCTGCTCGGCAACATGAAGGCGCAGATGCAGGAGCTGACCGTCCTGATCGGCGATCTGCTGCAGCTCTCCCGCCCCGACTCCCCGAAGGCGGGCCCGAACCTCACCGTCGTCGCCGTGCACGAGATCGCCGGGCGGGCAATCGAGCGGGCGAAGCTGCGCGGCCCGGGGCTGGTCTTCGAGACGAGTGCCGAGCCCTGGTACGTGCACGCCGACGCCGCCGGGCTGGAGCGGGCGGTGATCAACCTGCTGGACAACGCGGTCAAGTACAGCCCGCCGGGCGGGACCATCGACGTCCGGCTCCAGCGAGGCGTGCTGACCGTCCGCGACCACGGCCCGGGCATCCCGGCCGATGAGCTCCAGTACGTCTTCGACCGGTTCTGGCGCTCGCCGTCCTCGCGTCAGCTGCCGGGCTCGGGCCTCGGGTTGTCGATCGTCGCGCAGAGCGTCCGGGAGGCGGGCGGCGAGGTCACGCTCGGTCCGGCCACGGACGGCGGTCCGGGCGCGCTGGCCACGGTCCGTCTGCCGGGCGGGCCCGTCCCGGAATAGCGCCCCGGAACAGCGCCCCGGAGTGACGGGGCGGAAAGCAGGACGGGCGGGGCGCCCCGACAGCGCCCCGCCCGTCCCCGGGGCACAGGGCCCCAGCCGGCTCACGGTCAGTCGATGTCGCTGCCCGGGCCGATGACCTTGATCCGGTCCTGCGCCGGGGCCTGCAGCGGCGCGCTCGCCGAGCTGTGGGCGCCCAGGTAGGCGGTGAAGACGTCCAGGTCGGAGGCGCCGACGAGCTTGTCGGTGCCGGCCGCGAAGGCCGGGAAGCCGTCGCCGCCGCCGGCCAGGAACTCGTTGGCCGCGACGCGGTACCTGGCGGCCGGGTCGACCGGCGCGCCGTTCAGCCGGATCGAGTCCACGAGCACCCGGTCCGCGCCGGTCTTGCGCATGTCCAGGGTGTAGTTGAGGTTCTTCGACCCCTGGAGGATCTTGGGCGCGGCGACGTTGAGGCCGCTGACCTGCTGCTGGAGCAGCTGGATCAGCTGGGCGCCGGTCAGGGTCTTGACCTGCATCATGTTGGTGAACGGCTGGACGGTGAACGCCTCGCCGTAGGTCACCACGCCGTCGCCCTCGCCGCCCGAGGCCTTGTAGACCAGGTCGGAGCGGATACCGCCCGGGTTCATGAAGGCGACCTGCGCGCCGCCCTTGTCGGCCGGGGCCAGTCCGGCCAGCTGCGCATCGGCGATCACGTCACCGAGCGGCTTCTCCAGGTCGCTGCTGCCGCGGCCGTTGACGTCCGCGGAGATGTAGCCGACCGGGCGATTGGCGATCGGGGCGGCCAGCTTCTGATAGTGGTCGACCAGCGCCGTCATGTCGGGCGCCTTCTCGACCGTGCGGCGCACCACGTGGTTCTCGGCCTTGACCGAGGGGCGCACGATCTCGCCGGTGGTCTTGTCCAGCTTCATGTCGATCTCGGTGAAGAGCCGGCCGAAGGAGGCGGCACTGGTCACCGAGCGCGGAACGCCGTTGGGGTCGGGGATGCTGCAGGCGTACGCGTTGTGGGTGTGGCCGGTGACGATGGCGCCGACCGCGGGGTCGATCTTCTTCGCGATGTCGACGATCGGGCCGGAGATGCCCTGCCCGGCCGCGCCGCAGTCGTAGTTGTAGACGCTGCTGGCCGGGTAGCCGCCCTCGTGGATCAGCGCGACGATCGAGTTGACGCCCTTGGCCTTGAGCTCGGCGGCGTACTTGTTGATCGTGGTGACCTCGTTGGCGAACTTCAGGCCCTTGACGCCCTCGGCGGTCACGATGTTCGGCGTGCCCTCCAGGGTGACGCCGATGAAGCCGACCTTCACGCCCTGGGACTTGGTGATCCAGTACGGGGCCAGCAGCGGCTTGCCGGTCTTCTCGTCGGTGACGTTCGCCGACAGGTAGTTGAAGTTGGCGCCCTTGAAGGTGCGACCGGGCTCGTAGCAGCCGTCGGTCGGGTGGCAGCCGCCCTCCTGCATCCGCAGCAGTTCCTGCGCGCCCTCGTCGAACTCGTGGTTGCCCACGGAGGTGACGTCCAGGCCGAGCTTGTCCATCGCCTCGATGGTCGGCTCGTCGTGGAAGAGCGCCGAGGTGAGCGGGCTGGCGCCGACGATGTCGCCGGCCGCGACCGTGATCGAGTCGTCGGCCGGGATCCGGGCCTTGCGCAGCTCGGTGGCCAGGTACTCGATGCCGCCGGCCGGGGTGGCGACCTCCTTGCCGGTGGCCGGGTCGATCTCCTTGATCGTGCCGGACGAGCCGGCCGGGGGCTCCAGGTTGCCGTGGAAGTCGTTGATCGCCAGCAGCTGGAGGTTGACGGTCTTGTGACGCTTGGCGTTGGCGTCGGCGGCCTGGGCGGCCGTCGGCACGACCACTGTGCCGAGCAGACCTGCGGCGGCGACGACGGCGAGCGCCGTCCGTCGGGATCTGACGGTGAGCATGAGGGGTTCCCCTGCACCTCGGAGGAGCACCGGCTGTGGACAGCATCGGCGTACGGGCATGTGTTGCGCCTGTGAAGCCTAGGGTCAACGCGCGTAGCTGTCAGGACATCGAACGTAACGAGAGGATTACCTCCTGACGAACCATCGCCGTCCGCCGCGCGCGGAGGCTGCGGAGATGCCGCCGTCAGACCCCCGGTTCGGAGGCCAACTGGCGCTCTGCGCGGACCCGTTCGGCCACCGCGTCCTCGGTCATCGCGCGGTCGGTGTACACCAGCGGCCGCTCGGCCTCGGTGATGATGTGTTTGACGACCTGGACGTTGCCGTTGACGTCCCAGACCGCGATGCCCGGCGAAAGTGTGGGAATGATCTCCACCGCCCACCGCGGCAGGCCCAGCACCCGGCCGGTGGCCCGCGCCTCCTCGGCCTTCTGCATGTAGATCGTCCGGGTCGAGGCCATCTTCAGGATCGCCGACGCCTCCTTGGCCGCCGCGCCGTCCACCACGTCCGACAGGTGGTGCACCACCGCGACGAAGGACAGCCCGAGCCGACGGCCGAACTTCAGCAGCCGCTGGAACAGCTGGGCCACGAACGGGCTGTTGATGATGTGCCAGGCCTCCTCGACCAGGAAGATGCGCTTCTTCCGGTCCGGCCGGATCCAGGTGTGCTCCAGCCACACCCCGACGATCGCCATCAGGATCGGCATCGCGATCGAGTTGCGGTCGATGTGCGAGAGGTCGAAGACGATCAGCGGCGCGTCCAGGTCGATGCCCTCGGTGGTCGACCCGTCGAACATGCCGCGCAGGTCGCCGTCGACCAGCCGGTCCAGCACCAGCGCCACGTCCAGGCCCCAGGACTGCACCTCGTCCACCCCCACGCCCAGCGACTCCACCGAGGACAGGTCGGGGTTGCGGAGGGTGTCGATGATGTCGTCCAGCACCGGCTGTCGGCCCGTCACCGACGCCACCACGTGGGCGTGCGCGGCCTTCAGCGCGAAGCCCGCCCGCTCCTCCAGCCCGCGCCCCATCGCCACCTCGACGATGGTGCGCAACAGCGACAGCTGACCGGTCTGGGTGATCGCCGGGTCCAGCGGGTTGAGCTTCACCCCGCCGTCCCGGGCGGCCATCGGGTCCAGCCGGACCGGCTTTATGCCCAGGGCGTTCGCGATCAGGTTCCACTCGCCGACGCCGTCCTCGCCCTGCGCGTCCAGCACCACGACCTGGCGGTCACGGAACCTCAACTGCCGCAGCACGTACGTCTTCTCCAGCGCCGACTTGCCGTTGCCGGACTCGCCGAGCACCAGCCAGTGCGGGGCCGGCAGCTGCTGCCCGTACAGCTGGAAGGGGTCGTACACGTACCCCTTGCCGCTGTACACCTCGCGGCCGATGATCACGCCCGAGTCGCCCAGCCCGGGCGCGGCGGTGGGCAGGTAGACCGCCTGCGCCTGGCCGGTGGAGGTGCGCACCGGCAGGCGGGTGGTCTCCACCTTGCCGAACATCAGGCTGGTGAAGGCGTCGGTGAGGTTGCCGAGCGCCATGGGCGGCCTCCTGATGGGTCAGCGGCGGACGGGTTCGGACGTACGGGCGAGCGGCTGTGCGACGTACGGGTGTGCGGCGTGCGGGTGTGCGGCGTGCGGCGTGCTCAGCGGCGGATGCCGGTGGCGAACGGAAGGGTGTTGACGAAGGCCCGGTGGTGCTCGCGGTCGCACCACTCCAGCTTGAGGTAGCTCTTGCCGGCCGAGGCCCGGATGGTCCGCTTGTCACGGGCCAGCGCGTCGGGGTTGCGCGAGGAGACCGTGATGTAGCCGACCAGGTTCACCCCGGCCGCGCCGGAGGCCAGGTCGTCACCGCGCTGGTCCACCCGGCCGGTGTGGGCCAGGTCGCGCGGGTCAACCGTCCGGTTCATCTTGGCGGCGCGGCTGGCCTCCGCCTCGTCGTTGGTCTTCTCGGTCAGCATCCGCTCGATCGCGACGTCCGTGGGCTCCAGGTCCATCGTCACCGCAACCGTCCGGATCACGTCCGGGGTGTGCACCAGCAACGGCGCCAGAAAGTTGACGCCCACCGGGGTGAGCGGCCACTCCTTGATCCACGCGGTGGCGTGGCACCACGGCTCCCGGGTCGCCGACTCGCGGGTCTTCGCCTGCAGGTACTGCGGGTGGGTCGCGTCCAGCTCGGCCGGCCAGGCGTTGCGCCGGGACATCGCCTGGATGTGGTCGATCGGGTGGTCCGGGTCGTACATCGAGTGCAGCAGCGAGGAGAGCCGGGCCTGGCCCAACGGCTGGCGCACCCGGATGTCCGCCTCGGCCAGCCGGGCGCAGATGTCGGTCAGCTCGCGCGCCATCACGGCCGCCAGCCCCTCGTCGTCCCGGGCCCGCCGACCGGTCGCCGTACGGCCCATCGCGTGCGCCTCGGCGGCCAGGTCACGGGTGTAGTGCATGCAGGCCACCAGGTACGCCCGGTGCTGCTCGGACGACGTCGACACCATCGACTGCAGCTGGTCGTACGACTCCTGCAGCCAGCGCGGCGCGTCGTGGTCGCCGCGCCGCTCGACGTCCTTGGCGTGCGCGTCCGGGTCGGCCGGCAGGGTCCGGGCCAGGATCTGCAGCCGGGTCACGAAGCCGTCCCCGTTGGCGACGTGCTTCAGCAGCGTCCCGAACCGGTCGACCAGGGCCTCCTGGTCCTCCGAGTCGCGCAGCCCGACACCCGGGCCCTCGATCTCGATCGCGGCCGTCACCGTCCGCCGCTCCAGGTGCATCAGCACCCCGACCTCGTCCGGCCCGAACGGCGCGGTCAGCCAGCGCAACCGCCCCACTCCGGGCGGCGGGCCGACCTCCACCTCCCGGCCGTCCAGCCGGGTGCCCGCGTCCATCACGTCCGAGCGCCACACCGCCCGCCCGCTGCGGACCGTCCGGCGGTAGGTGCGGTTGATCTCCACCCACTTGTAGAACGTCCGCCTGCGGTACGGCACGTACACCGCCGCGATGGCGAGCAGCGGCAGACCGATCAGACCGCCGATCCGCAACGGCAGGATCGGCATCAGCAGGCCCCAGAGCATCCCGAGGAAGGCCCCGAAGATGATCAGTATGATCTCGCCGGACTCCCGGTTCCGGCCGATCGGCGCGTTCGGGCGGGCCTTGCCGATCAGGTAGGTGCGGCGCTGGTGCACGTACGGCTGGGCGTACTGGGCGCCGTACTGGCCGAGCGGTTCGCTGCTCACTTACCCGTCACCCTCCCTTCGCTGGATTGCTGTCGCGGATCGGAACCGGGGTGGCCTGCGGCGGCCCGGCCTGCGGCGGCGGGGCCGGCGTCCGGCCGGCGTGGGCGGCGATGCCCGGCGCGACCGAGCCGCCGCCCGCCCCACCACCGCCACCGCTCGCGCCGCCCGCCTGCCCACCGCGGTCGCCGTGAGTGCTGATGCCCTGCTTCATCAGGTTCGCCGTACCGTTGATCATCGCCGAACCCGCCTGCACCGCGTTGGCCCTGGCCTGACGCATGTTCAGGATCTCGTCACCGAAGCCCGGCACGAAACGGTAGATCGCGGCGCTGGCGAAGATCGACAGGAACAGGATCGCCAGCCCCGACAACACCCGGGCGAAGTCGTCACTGGCCCCGGCTCCGGTCGCCACCGCGCCCGCCAGCCCCAGGATGATCACGATGATCGGCTTCGCCAGGTCCACCGCCAACATCACCCCGGCCCACCGGCGCACGTGCTTCCACAGCTGCTTGTCCACCAGACCCGCGTACACCGCCGTCCCCAGCAGCGCACCCACGTACAGCATCGCCGCCCGGATCAGCAGCTCGATCCAGAGCATCGCCGCCGCCAGCACCGCGACCAGCGACACGAGGACCAGGATCAGCGGACCACCGCCGACATTCCCCTTCTCCAAGGTGTCCGCGAACCCGCCCAGGTACGACCCGGTATCCGTCTTCGTCCCGACCGCGACCGCCTTGGTCAGCCCGTCCGTCACGCTCACCACGGTGTACAGGATCAACGGCGTGAACGCGGACGCCACCACGGTCAGCCACAGGAAGCCGATCGCCTCCGAGAACGCCGTCGTCAGCGGCGCCCCCCGCACCGCCCGCTTCGTCACCGCCAGCAACCACAGCACCAACGTGATCACCGTCGACACCGCGAACACCACGGCGTACTGCTGCAGGAACGACGCATTGGTGAAGTCCACCTGCGTCGTCCCGTCAATCGCCCCCGACAGGTTCCGCACCACCCACGCCGCCGCCTGCGCACAACTCTTCGCCAACGATCCCAGCGGATCGGTCACGGTATCGACGGTGCCGCTCCCCGGAATGACGACCGCACCGCCGGGAGCACACCCCGCCCCGCTGCCCGGGATCGGAAGATCCACCTTCTGGCACGTGGGAGTCGCGGTCGGCGACGGGTCGGCGAACACTCTCTGGGCGGCCAGCAGCGCCATCAGCTGCAGGGTGGCCAGCGCACCGGCCAGCGTGCCTGCGCGGCGTGCGGTGGATCGGTGCGAGGTGTGGTCAACGGGCATAGCGGAACCCCCCGAACTGCTGGACGGCGCCGGTGATCTCCTCGGCGGTTGCGGCCTGCTGGTCTCCGGGCATCGGCGCGGGGCCCTGCCGGCTGGTGAAGTCGGTGAGCTTCCAGTCGCCGCCCGTCCAGTGCAGCGAGAGTGTGAGGGTGAACCAGTTCGTGGTCACCGGCTGGACGGAGCGCTCGCCGGCGAGGCCGGTGAGGCCGGTCGACCACACCTCGACCTTGGCGTCGCTGTCGGTGTAGCCCGTCGACTTGGTGCCGACCGGGACGGTGCGGCTGACGAAGGTGAGGCCCTTGGGGGCGCGGCCTTGGGAGTCGAGGCCGTAGCGTGCGACGGTGTCGCCACCGAACCCCTGGTCCAGCCGGCTCTGCAGTGTCGCCGCCGCGGCCGGGTCGGCGATGGTGGTGATGATGGTGTGGCGACTGTCGGTGCGGAACATGTCCGCGGAGCCGATCGCCACCGCGTAGTTGGCGGCAGCCGACTGGGCGCCTTGGTCACTGTGCGGGAAGCCGGAGGCGATGCCGTTGACGGTGGTGCCGACGGGCTGGTCGCCGCTGGGGGCGGGGCCGGCGCCGGCGGGGGCGCTGGGGGCGGCGTGGTCGGCGGAGCCGCCGCTGCCGCCGGGGGTGGGTTTGCCGCGGTTGGCGATGGCGATGGCGACGACGAGCAGGGTGACCACGACGAGGACGGTCAGCAGGGTGCGTAGCGGCCGTGACTGACGCAGGCTCGGCTGCGGGGAGGGCTGTTCGCCGACCGGTAGCCGCGTACGGGTGTGCGGCTGGTCGTCGGACAACGGCACGGCGGCCCTCCTGGTGCTGGGAGCCGGGGGCGGCTCCGGGGGCCCTCCACCCGGGGGCGGGCGCGGACGGAGGGTGGGAACGGGGGTGAACTCCTGGCAGGCCGGCCGCTGGAGGGGGTCCGGACGGGGACCCGACCTCGGACGGGCCGGACTACTGCTGTCCGATCGTCAGATCGCCATGCCGTAGACAATGGTGAACAGAGTTCCGAGTGATCCGATGATGAACACGCCGGTCAGTCCGGCGACGATCAGTCCCTTGCCCTGTTCGGCTCCGAAGCTGTCCCGCATCGCGGTCGCGCCGATCCGCTGTTTGGCGGCGCCCCAGACGGCGAGGCCGAGGCAGAGGAGGATGGCGACGGCCATGATGACCTCGACCATCACCCGGGCCTCCGACCCGAGGGTCGCGAACGGGCCCCAGTCCGGGGCGATCCCGCCGATGATGGTGTCGATATTCGGCTTCTTGGGAGGGTCATCGGCCAGGTGGCCGACCGCATAGGTGTGCACGCTGCTCAGGTTCATTTCCATCTCACCGCCCGATCAGGCAAATTCAAGGGCCCGGACCCCGCCCGCGCGAAGGGTCGGTGCCTATTCTTGGCCAGATCTGATGTCGACTTGGCTACTTCTCGCGGATTGGTCGTGAGGCATCGGACACGTACGCGAGGATGTCCACCGTACGAAGGATAGCGCTCACTCCCTGTATCTCTGATGATTGCGGTGAGCAATGCCTTCCGGGACACTTCGACTGACGAATCGTCGGGATGGTGCTGATGGTACTCCGGAAGGCCGGGACGGCCGCCGTCACTGCGGGAGTTGTTGCGTTCGGGTTCATCGGGCTGGTGACGATGGGGACTTATGCGGCGAGTGGGACGCCGCAGCAGTCGGTGAATCGCTCCGCCCTCTCGCCCGGAACGGTCCCCGCGGCCTACCAGGAGGCGATCCAGAAGTGGGGCGCGCTGTGCGCGGAGATCTCTCCGCCGATGCTCGCGGCGCAGCTGTACCAGGAAAGCGGATTCGACCCCAGGGCCCGTTCCGGTGTCGGGGCGCAGGGAATGGCGCAGTTCATGCCGGGCACCTGGGCGACGTACGGAACGGACGCGAACGGTGACGGCCGGAAGGACGTCTGGGATCCGTACGACGCGATCGCGTCGGCGGCGGTCTACGACTGCGCGCTCGCCAAGGACGTCTCGGGCGTCCCGGGCGACGCGCAGGCCAACATGCTGGCCGCCTACAACGCCGGTCCGTACGCGGTGACGAGCAACAGGGGCATCCCGCCGTACAAGGAGACCCAGGGCTACGTGCGGAGCATCCAGGCGATGGCCCGCAGCTTCACCGCGCCGACCGCGCCGTTGGAGGTGTCCGCGCAGTCGGCGGCGGCGATCTACTTCGCGCAGACCAAGCTCGGCACCCCGTACCTGTGGGGCGGTGAGGGCCTGCCCTCGCAGAACGGGCGCTTCGACTGCTCGGGCCTGACCCAGGCCGCGTACGCCAGTGTGGGCATCACCCTGCCCCGGGTGGCCAACGACCAGTGGTACGCCGGCCCGCACCCGTCGCGGGATCAGTTGCGGCCGGGAGACCTGGTGTTCTTCGCGACGGACCTGGGCGATCCGCGGAGCATCCACCACGTGGGGATCTACGTCGGCGGCGGGTACATGATCAACGCGCCGCACACCGGTGCGGTGATCCGCTACGACAAGATCGACACCAAGGAGTACATCGGCGCGACCCGGGTGACCTCGGACGGCGCCCAGGCGCTGCCGAGCCGGAACAACGACGGCTCGGTCAACGCCCCGAGCCGTCCCGCGGCGGCGGCCCCGCCCGCGCCGGCCGGGCCGACCCCAGCGGGGGCGGGCCGGTAGCGGGCCGGGGCACCCGGGCCGTGTGTGCGCTATGTGGACGCTGAGTCAAGTTTCCATAACTGCGCGTTTCCGTGGAACGCTGTGGCCCCGAAATGACGTTTGTTCCGGTGGCCCCTCGTCAGCATTCCGCGCCGGGCGGGCTCCGGCGGGAACGTACAGGTGTAGCGGACCAGAAGGAGGTACGGCGTGTCGACGCCGCTTGCCGACACGACCAACCCCGACCTCGGCCTGCTCTACGCCGTCAACGGCCTGGCCAAACGCTCCCCGCAGTGGCTGGACCACCTGGTCTCGTGGATCGGCGAGTACGGCATCCTGATCGGCCTGGGCATGCTCGGTCTGGTGGCCTGGTTGCAGGCCAGGCGCCGCCCGGACGCGCCGGTGGCGATCGCCGGGCTGCTCTGGGTGCCGCTGTCGGTCGCGATCGCCGAGCTGGCCAACCTGCCGATCGCCGCGATCGTGAACCGTCCGCGCCCGTTCGTCGACCATCCCGGGCTGCTGGTGCTGGTGGACGGCAAGGCCGGCACGCACTCCTTCGTCAGCGACCACTCGACCATGACGATGGGCGTCGCGGTGGCGCTGTTCCTGGTGAACCGGAGGCTCGGCTGGATCGCCGGCGGGCTGGCCCTGTTGCAGGGCTTCTGCCGGATGTTCATGGGCGTCCACTACCCGACCGACGTGATCGGCGGCTTCGCGCTCGCCGTCGCCGTGGTGCTGCTGCTGGCGCCGATCGCGATGGCGGTGCTGGTCCCGTTCTGCCACGCGCTGAGCCGGACGGCCGTCGCCCCGCTGATCCGGGCGCCGGAGCGTGCCGGAGCGGCCCGTGGCGGGGCCGGTCCGCGCGGCCGTCGGCGCGGGCGCGGGGCGGTGCGGGCCGAGGAGCAGCCCCCGGAGTCCGACCTCGCGGCCTGAGCGGCCTGACGGGTCGGAGCGGCCCGAGCGGCCTGACGGTCGCAGACGCCCGAGTCGCCACAGGAGCGGCCCGGCGCGGTCAGTCCGGTGCGACGCCGCTCTCGGCGAGGTGGTCGGCCCCCTCGCGGCGGGCCAGGTCGCGGGAGCGGCGGGCCGAGGAGTACCAGCCGCAGCTGCAGGTCGCGAAGGCGAAGGAGCCGCGCTCGCTGATCGCGAGGCGGTGCTCGGGCATCCGGGTGCCGGGCGCGGCCGGCAGCTCACTGTGCACGTGGTTCACCGTAACGCGCCGGACGCCCGATGCGCGACGCCCTCCGACGGCGGGCACCCGTAACGCTTCGGCTTCCAACTCGTTTGCCCGGAAAGAGCTCTGCCCACCCGGTGGTACCGGCGGGGCAGTCGGGCCCGAGGGGGTTGTCGCGAGGATGAAGATGACCGACCAGCAGCGCACCGGGCGGCCAGCGCGCCGTCCGGGTCCGCACCTGCGCTCGGCGGCCGGGGCCGCCCTGCTCGCCGCCGCACTGGCGGCGGGCGCCGCCGGCTGCTCGGGCGGCTCCGGCGGAGGCTCCTCCGACCAGCAGTCGAACGCCCCCGACCAGCTCGCCGCGGACCCGCTGACGGCAGTGCGCAACGCCGCCGACATCACCGGCCGCACCGGCTCCGCGCACACCGCCACCGAGCTGGTCACCGAGTCCGCCGAGAAGAAGGCCTCGTTCAGCGGCACGGGCGGCTACGACTACGTGAAGCGGATCGGTCGGCTGGAGGTCCAGGTGCCGCCGGGCGCCGCGACCACCGGGAAGATCGTCGAGGTGGTCCTGCCCGGGACCGTGTACCTGCAGAACAGCGGCGCCAAGGTGCCCGAGGGCAAGTGGGTCAAGCTGGACGTGCGTCAGCTGCCGGACGGCAACCTGGTCAGCAGCGGCGCGACCGACCCGGCCTCGGCCGCGGGGGCGCTGCGCGGGGCGCAGAAGGCGGAGGCGGTCGGCACCGAAACCGTCGGCGGGGTCGCGCTGCACCACTACCGCGGCGCCCTGGACCTGTCCAAGGCTGCCGACGCGACCGGTGGCCGGGGCGGGGACGGCCTGCGGATGGGCGCGCAGACCTTCACCGTCAAGGAGGTCCCGTTCGACGCCTGGCTGGACGACCAGGGCCGGCTGCACAAGGTGGTCGAGGTGTTCACCTTCGCCGGGGTGGCGGGCTCGAAGGAGCCCAAGGACCAGGTGAAGGTGACCTCGACGACCGCGCTGTCGGACTTCGGCAAGGCGGTCGAGGCGGCCGAGCCGTCGGCCTCGGACATCTACCAGATGAAGCCCACGGAGAGCCCCAAGTAGGCCGCGGCGGCGCTCCGGCGCCGGGGCGAGACGGGGTGCCGCCGAAACGGGGTGCCGCCGGGGCGGGTGGCCGTCCGGGGAGCGGCGGCCACCCGTTTCGGCGGCGCCGAGATGGCCCGTCCGTGCCATGTGGACGGGCCGCGGAGTGCCTAGGCTGGACGTCGGGTGGCTGCCGCCCGGGCTGGCGAGGCACTGAAGGGGTGGTGCAGGTGGTGTCGTCCACGGGCGGCCGCAGTGGCGGCCACGACGACGCGGCCCTCGACGAGATCGACCTGGCCGGCGAGCTGATGATCGCCGCGACGGCCAGCTCCGGCGACCGGTTGCCGACCGAGCGGATCGACGAGGTGCTGCTCGACCGGACCGATCCGGGGCCGGCCGACCGCGAGGCCGACCGGGAGACCGACGGCTAGCGGGACGGTCCGCGCCGTCCGGGGCGCCGGGGGCTCAGCTGCGCAGCAGACGGCTGATCGCGGCGGTGGCCTCCGCCACCTTGGCGTCCAGCTCGGCGCCGCCCTCCTCGGCGGCCGCGGCAACGCAGTGCCGCAGGTGTTCCTCCAGCAGGGAGAGTGCGAAGGACTGCAGCGCCTTGGTGCTGGCGGAGACCTGGGTGAGCACGTCGATGCAGTAGACGTCCTCGCCGACCATGCGCTGGAGGCCGCGGACCTGGCCCTCGATCCGGCGGAGCCGCTTGAGGTGGGCGTCCTTCTGGGCGCTGTAGCCGTGCGGTCCGTGGCCGCCCTGGTGTCCTGCGGCGGCCGCGGGTGCGGCGTGGCCGGCGTCCGGGTCGGTCCCGTCCGCGTGATCCGGCTCGGTACGCGCTTGCGTCGTGGTCATCGGCCCCGCCTTCGTCTGAGTGCCTGGTGGCTGCGTCGGCCACCAGTGTCCAACACCGGGGCCTGTCGTGGTGTTCCGGCGGCCGAGGCGGCATGTGCCGGAGCGTCCGGGCGGGGCCGTCCGGTGCTTCACCCGTCTGAGCGGCGCCCCGGATCCTCGGCATGCACGACGGGGACAATCCGGGCGAGGTTCCGTCAGACTGGGGGCCCGCATCCGCAGGTGGTGGTGCGGTCCGGGTCAGCCGGTGCGGCAGCCGAACGGAAGGGGAGGATCCGGCTCCATCCTCGACACCCCGTTTGCGTGATTGCGCTTGGTTGCACCTAGCATCGTTCAGTCCCTACCCCGCACATCGGAGATTTCCGTGCGTTTTAGCCTGACCCCGAAGGAGACGAGCTTCTACGACATGTTCACCGTCGCGGCGGAGAACCTCGTCGTCGGATCGAAGCTCCTGCTGGAGCTGCTGGGATCAGACGTGTCGGCCCGTGCGGAGATCGTCGAGCGCATGCGCGCCGCCGAGCACGCCGGGGACGACACCACCCATGCCGTCTTCCACCAGCTGAACTCGTCCTTCATCACGCCCTTCGACCGCGAGGACATCTACAGCCTCGCCTCGTCGCTGGACGACATCATGGACTTCATGGAGGAGGCCGTCGACCTGGTCGTCCTCTACGACATCCAGACCCTGCCGAAGGGGATCGAGCAGCAGATCGAGGTGCTGGCACGGGCCGCCGAGCTCACCGCGGAGGCGATGCCGAACCTGCGGAGCATGTCGAACCTCACCGAGTACTGGATCGAGGTCAACCGGCTCGAGAACCAGGCCGACCAGATCCACCGCAAGCTGCTCGCCCACCTGTTCTCCGGTCAGTACGACGCCATCGAGGTGCTCAAGCTCAAGCAGGTCGTGGACGTCCTTGAGGAGGCGGCGGACGCGTTCGAGCACGTCGCCAACACGGTGGAGACCATCGCCGTCAAGGAGTCCTGACCCTCGTGGACATGGCTGCACTCATCGCCGTCATCGGTGTCGCGTTCTTCTTCACCTACACCAACGGCTTCCACGACTCGGCGAACGCGATCGCCACCTCGGTCTCCACCCGGGCGCTCACCCCCCGGGCCGCGCTCGCGATGGCCGCCGTGATGAACCTGGCGGGCGCGTTCCTCGGCAGCGGCGTGGCGCACACGGTCTCCAAGGGGATCATCGAGACCCCCAGCGGCAACCAGGGGATGGCGATCCTGTTCGCCGCCCTGGTCGGCGCGATCGCCTGGAACCTGGTCACCTGGTACTTCGGCCTGCCGTCCTCCTCCTCGCACGCACTGTTCGGCGGCATGGTGGGCGCGGCGCTGGCCGGCGGGATCGGCGTGATCTGGAGCGGGGTGATCGACAAGATCGTCATCCCGATGGTCGTCTCGCCGGTGGTCGGCCTGGTCGGCGGGTTCCTGGTGATGCTGGCGATCCTGTGGATCTTCCGCCGGGCGAACCCGCACAAGGCCAAGCGCAACTTCCGGATCGCCCAGACCGCCTCGGCCGCCGCGATGGCCCTGGCGCACGGTCTGCAGGACGCCCAGAAGACCATGGGCATCGTGGTGATGGCCCTGGTCATCTCCGGTCGGCAGGACACCTATGCCATCCCGGTCTGGGTGAAGATCTCCTGCGCCGCCATGCTCTCGCTGGGCACCTACGCGGGCGGCTGGCGGATCATGCGGACGCTCGGCCGCAAGATCATCGAGCTGGACCCGCCACAGGGCTTCGCGGCCGAGACCACCGCCTCGATCGTCATGTACATCAGCTCGTTCGTCTATAAGGCGCCGATCTCCACCACCCACGTGATCACCTCGGCGATCATGGGTGTGGGGGCCACCAAGCGGATCCGCGCGGTGCGCTGGGGCGTCGCGAAGAACATCGTGCTCGGCTGGTTCATCACGATGCCGGCGGCCGCCATCGTCGCAGCGCTGGTGTACTGGTTCATCCACCTGTTCTGGGGCTGACCCACGGGAACGGCCCGGACGGCACCGGGACATGACAGGGCCCGCCCCCACATCTCGGGGGCGGGCCCTTCTTCATGTCCCGCGGCGGCACCGCCATGCAGCACCACGGGACAGCTCGTGTTCCGTCACTCGTCGCGGTGCCGCGGTGACGGGGTCCGGTTTAGCCGAAGCGGCCGGAGATGTAGTCCTCGGTCGCCTGGACCGACGGGTTGGAGAAGATCCGCTGGGTGTCGTCCAGCTCGATCAGCTTGCCCGGCTGGCCGACGCCGGCCAGGTTGAAGAAGGCGGTGCGGTCGCTGACGCGGGCCGCCTGCTGCATGTTGTGGGTCACGATGACGATGGTGAACTGCGACTTCAGCTCGCCGATCAGGTCCTCGATGGCGAGGGTGGAGATCGGGTCGAGCGCGGAGCAGGGCTCGTCCATCAGCAGGACCTGCGGCTCGACCGCGATGGCGCGGGCGATGCACAGGCGCTGCTGCTGACCGCCGGAGAGGCCGGCCCCCGGCTTGTTCAGCCGGGTGTGGACCTCCTTCCAGAGGTTGGCGCCCTTCAGCGAGCGCTCCACCACCTCGTCCAGGACGGCCTTCTTCTTCACGCCCGCGAGCCGGAGGCCGGCGATCACGTTGTCGTAGATCGACATGGTCGGGAAGGGGTTCGGGCGCTGGAAGACCATGCCGATCGAACGGCGCACGGCGACCGGGTCGACGTTGGTGGCGTACAGGTTCTCGTCGTCCAGGAGGACCTTGCCCTCGACCCGGGCGCCGGGGATCACCTCGTGCATCCGGTTCAGGGTGCGCAGGAAGGTGGACTTGCCGCAGCCGGAGGGGCCGATGAAGGCGGTCACCGAGCGGGGTTCGATGCTCATCGAGATGTCCTCGATGGCCTTGGTGGTGCCGTAGTAGGCCGACAGTCCGCTGACGTCGATGCGCTTGGCCATGATCGTTGCTTCTCTCGTCTGTCTCGTACGTCTGTCGGTCAGTGGCCGGTCTTGGGCGAGCGCCAGCGGGCGATGCCCCGGGCGATGAGGTTGAGGCTCATCACGAAGGCGATCAGCACCAACGCCGCACCCCAGGCACGGGCGTAGCCGTACTGGTTGTTGACCTGGGAGTACTGCGTCCAGATGTACATCGGCAGTGACTGCTGCGGTCCGTCGAACGGGTTGTTGTTGATGTAGTCGGCGCCGAAGACCAGCATCATCACCGGGGCGGTCTCGCCCGTGATGCGGGCGACCGCGAGCATCACGCCGGTGGCGATGCCGCCGATCGCGGTGGGGAGGACGATCCGCAGGATGGTCTTCCACTTCGGCACGCCGAGCGCGTACGAGGCCTCGCGCAGCTCGTTCGGGACGAGCTTGAGCATCTCCTCGGTGGACCGGACCACGACCGGCATCATCAGGATCGCCAGCGCGAGGCTGCCCGAGAAGCCGGAGTAGCCGAAGCCCAGGGCGAGGTTCCAGAGCGAGAGGATGAACAGACCGGCGACGATCGACGGGATGCCCGTCATGACGTCGACGAAGAAGGTGACCGCCTTGGCGAGCTTGCCGCGGCCGTACTCGACCAGGTAGACGGCGGTCAGCAGACCGATCGGGGCGGCGATCGCGGTGGCCAGGGCGACCTGCTCCAGGGTGCCGATCAGCGCGTGGTAGATGCCGCCGCCGGGCCCGGACTGGAGCACGCCTTTCATCGAGTGGCTCAGGAAGAACCCGTCCACCACGCCGGCGCCCTGCTGGACGGTGTAGACCGTCAGGGCGACGAGCGGGACGACGGCCAGGATGAAGGCGACCCAGACCACCGAGGTGGCGAACCGGTCCTTGGCCTGCCGGCGGCCCTCGACCCGGGCCGCGAGGCCGTAGCTGGTCAGGAGGAACAGCAGGCCCGAGATCAGGCCCCACTGCAGGTGGCTGGCCAGGCCGGCGGCGGCGCCGATCCCGCAGCCGAGGGCGATCGAGCCGACCGCGACGGCGGCCGGGGCCCACTTGGGCAGCCGGTTGGCGGTCAGCGGACGGCCGACGGGCCGGGTGTCATCGACGATGGCGGTGACGGTCATGCGTTGGCCCCCGAGTACTCCTTGCGGCGGGCGATGATCAGTCGCGCGGCACCGTTCACCAGCAGGGTGATGACGAACAGGACGAGGCCGGAGGCCATCAGCGCGTTGCGCCCGTTGTCGCCGGCCTCGGCGAACTTCAGCGCGATGTTCTGCGCGAAGGTGCCGCCGCCCGCGTCGAGGATGTGCAGCGACAGGACGTTGTTGGAGGAGAGCACCACCGCGACCGCGATGGTCTCGCCGAGCGCGCGGCCGAGGCCGAGCATCGAGGCCGAGATGATGCCGGGGCGGCCGAACGGCAGCACCGCGGTGCGGACCATCTCCCAGCGGGTCGCGCCGAGCGCGAGTGCCGCCTCCTCGTGCATCCGCGGCACCTGGCGGAACACCTCGCGCGAGACCGCGGTGATGATCGGCAGGACCATGATCGCCAGCAGGATGCCGACGGTGAACAGGTTGCGCGGGGTACCGGTCTTGGTCTGGTCGAAGATGTACGTCCAGCCCAGGTACTCGTCGAGCCAGCTGGTCAGACCGTCCATGTGCGGGACCAGGAAGAGCGCACCCCAGAGGCCGTAGACGATGCTGGGGACGGCGGCGAGCAGGTCGACCAGGTAGGCGAACGGCTGGGCGATCCGGCGCGGCGCGTAGTGCGAGATGAACAGCGCGATCCCGATGGCCACCGGGACGGCGATCGCCATCGCGATGACGGCGCTCACGATGGTGCCGACGACCAGCACCGCGATGCCGAAGACCGGCTTCGGGGCGTCCGGCGCCCACTCGAAGGAGGTCAGGAAGTTGCCGTTGTTGTTGCTGAGGGCCAGGCCCGAGCGCCAGGCCAGGAAGCCGGCGATCGCGGCCATGATGACCAGCAGCAGGATGCCCGAACCCCGGGCGAGGTTCATGAAGATCTTGTCGCCGACCCGGCTGTCACGCGGTCGGCGTTCCCTGCCTCGCGGGGCGGCAGGGGAGGATGAAGTCATTGGTCTACTCCGGTCTGGTGGCGCCGCCCCGGAAGGGGGACGGCACCATGGCGGCGGTGCCCCGGACGTGGTGCTGGGTGTGGTGCGTTCCGGTGGAGCGGCCCCGGCCCCCCTCGCTCACGGGGCCGCCCCACCGGTGGTCTGTCGGGTCAGGCCAGGGTCGGGATGACGGCGTTGACCTTGCCGGTCAGCTCCTGGGGCAGCGGGACGTAGCCCTTCTCGCCGGCCGCCTTCTGACCCGCGTCACTGGCGGTGTAGGTCAGGAAGGACTTCAGGGTGTCGAGGGTGTCTGCCTTGTTGCCCTTGTCGCAGACGATCTCGTAGGTGACCAGGACCAGCGGGTACGAGCCCTCGTCCTTGGTCGCGTAGTCGAGCTTCAGCGCCAGGTCGCTGCCGGTGCCGGCGATCTGGGCCTTGGCGAAGGTGTTGGCGGCGTTGGCGGCGGTGGCCTCGACCGGCTTGGAGGCGCCGGTGTTGATGGCGGCGCTCTTCAGGCTGTTGGTCTGGGCGTAGGCCAGCTCGACGTAGCTGATCGAGTTCTTGACCTGCTTCACCTGGGCCGCGACACCGGCGCTGCCGTTGGCCGACTGGCCGCCCTTGGCCGCCCAGGTCTTGCTGGACGGGTACGACCAGGCGCCGTTGCCGGCGGCGGCGAAGTACTTGGTCAGGTTGTCGGTGGTACCGGAGTCGTCCGAGCGGTGGAAGGACTGGATCTCCGCGTCCGGCAGCTTGGCGCCCGGGTTCAGGGCGGCGATCGCCGGGTCGTTCCACTTGGTGATCTGCGAGTCGAAGATCTTGGCGGCGGTCGGGCCGTCCAGGACCAGGTTGTCGACGCCGTCCACGTTGAAGACCAGCGAGATCAGACCGCCGGCCATCGGCAGGTCGATGCCCTGGCCGCCGGTGCAGACCGCCTTGGAGGCGTCGACCTCGGCCGGCTTCAGCGCCGAGTCGGAACCGGCGAACTGGACCTTGCCCTGGGTGAACTGCTGGATGCCCGCACCCGAGCCCACGCCCTGGTAGTTGATGGTGGTGCCGGAGCAGGCGCCGCTGAAGTTGGTCTTCCACACGTCGATCGCCGTGCCCTGGGCGGTCGAACCGGCGGCGATCAGCGAACCGGGCTTGCCACAGGTGATCGCGGCACCGGCCGCGGCGGAGCCGCTGGAGCCGCCGGCCGTGGTCGAGTTGCCGTTGTCCGAGCCGCAGGCGGCGAGCGACAGCGAGCTGACGAGCGCCATGGCACCGATCGCGAGGGCCTTGGAGCGGCCGTTCCGCTGGAGCTTCACTGGGGATTCCCTTTCTGAGGCATTTCCCGCTGCGTGGTCCGTACGCGTACGGCGCGGCGCGGGTTCTGCTGTGGTCCGGGGCCCTTGCGGCCCTCCGGTGGTCCCGAAGTTAAGCCTGGGAAGTGACACGACAGCCGGTCGCAAGTGAACGGGGAGTGAACCTCGAAAGGATGACAGGAAACTACGTCAGGTAGTAACGGTTGCGTCACGGCAAGGGCGCGGAGAGATCACTTCCACCGTTCCTCCACCGGCGGCACGCCGGTCGTCTTCAGCGGCCTCGCCCCCAGGATCGCCAGCAGCGCGTCGATCAGCAACCGGTCGTGGTCGTACGTGAGCCGGGCCCGGGCCTTCCCGGCCGGCAGCCACTCCATCCGGTCCACCTCGCGGTTGGGCCGGAAGGCGCCGCTCGACGGCACCGCCGCCCAGTACCGGACCTCCTTCGGACGGCCCTGCACCTGGTAGTGCTGGGCGGGCAGCTCCGGGCCGAGCAGGCACCGGAAGCCGGTCTCCTCCCAGACCTCGCGCAGCGCCGCGTCGACCATGCCCTCGCCGGGGTCGAGCTTGCCCTTCGGCAGGCTCCAGTCGTCGTACTTGGGCCGGTGGATCACCGCGACCCGCGGCCGCCCGAGCCGCCCGCTCTTCTTCAGCCGGCCCGGCAGCCACAGCACCGCGCCGGCCGCCAGGATCACCGGGCCGTGCCCCGCCCCGGTCGCGCTCTCCATCGCCTGCCCGGTTCTCCGGCGCCCGCCCAACTCAGACCGTCCTCGGTGCGACGGACTGGCCCCAGCCCTCGGCCGGGAAGTCCAGCCAACCGTCCGGGCCGGGCGACAGCTCGGTCCACCGACGGCCGAACACGTACCGCGCCGACTCCACGTCCAGCCGCTGGTCGGCGTGGACGACGCCCAGCACGTACGCGGTCGCGGGGGTGATCCGCGGGGTGCGCGCGGCGGTGGCGGCGGTGACCGCGGCGTCCGCGGCCTCCTGCTGCCGGGCCAGCACCGCGTCCAGCTCGTCCAGCTCGGCGGACCGGCGGCCGCACACCTCCAGCGCGTACCGGGCGCGCTTCACCAGGATCCGCAGCCGGGCCCACGGCTGGTCGTCGGCCGCCAGCGCCGTGTCCGCGTCCACCGCGCCCCGGGCCGCCGGGACCGCGCCCAGCCGGCGCAGCCCGTCCCCGCCGTACGGCGTCGCGGCCCGGTGCAGCGGCAGTTGCTGGGCGGTCGCGGACAGCGCGGCGAACGCGGCGCCCGCCTGCGGCAGCAGCACCGCCGACGCCCGGCCGCCCGACGACTCAAGCAGCGGCGCCTCGCCGACCAGCAGCGTCATGCGGTCCGCCAGCGCGTGCAGCCGGGCCGAGCGGAGCTCCTGGAGCGCCGTGGAGTGCGCCCGGGTCCTGGCCAGGGTCAGCTGCCGGTCCAGCAGCGCCCGCGCCTTGGGGGCGCCCGCGTGGCCGGCCAGCATGCCCGTCCCCTCCGGGTCACTGCCGCTCAGCGAGTCCAGCGCGCCCAGCAGCCGGGCCGAACGGCGGACGTACCCGGGCTCGAGCGCCAGCAGGTTGAGCAGCCAGCGCAGCTCGGTACGCGACTCCTGCGCCCAGGTCTGCTCGAAGACCGAGCCGAAGGTGTGCAGCAGCCCGCCGACCCGCCGGACGGCCCGCAGCAGATCCGCGGTACCCGCCGCCGGGACGACCGAGGCCGCCCCGGGTCTGGCGCCGACCTCGCCCACCGCCAGCGGCAGGGCGCGTAGGAAAGCGCCGGCCTGGGCGGTGAGGTGGCGGGAAAGGATGTCCCCGGCGGTCGCTGTGGAGGCCGCCTGGGCCGTCATCGGCGCGTCGGTCATGGCGTGGTAGATCCCCGTTCCTCCGGGCCGTTCCCCGGAGCTGGCGGCCGACCGCCGGAACAGCCGCCCTCGAGACTCTCGAGTGCCTGCTGCTCCGACGGTTTCGCATCAGTGGTCGCGTCAGCGCGAGGTGGCGGCCCGGCGGCGCTGGCGCGAGTCGATCAGGAGGTCCTGGACGTGCCGCAGCTGCCGGCCCTCGGCGTCCTGGGAATGGCGGGTCCAGGCGCCGTCCTGCCCCAGGTGCCAGGACTCCGTCTCGTCCGACACCCCGAGGTCGATCAGCCCGGACAGCTCGGCGCGGTGCGCCGGATCGGTGATCCGCAGCAACGCCTCGATCCGGCGGTCCAGGTTGCGGTGCATCATGTCGGCGCTGCCGATCCAGACCTCCGGATCGCCGTTGTTACCGAACACGAAGACCCGGGAGTGCTCCAGGAAGCGGCCCAGGATGCTGCGGACCCGGATGTTCTCGCTCAGCCCCGGTACACCCGGGCGGATCGCGCAGATCCCGCGCACCCAGACGTCCACCGGCACGCCCGCCTGCGAGGCCCGGTACAGCGCGTCGATCACGGCCTCGTCGACGATCGAGTTGACCTTGAGCTTCACGTACGCCGGGCGGCCCGCCCGGTGGTGGGCGATCTCGTTGTGGATCCGCGAGACCAGCCCGTCGCGCAGGCTCCGCGGGGCGGTCAGCAGGCGGCGGTAGGACTCGCGGCGCGAGTAGCCGGAGAGCCGGTTGAAGAGGTCCGAGAGGTCCGCGCCGACCTGCGGGTCGGTGGTGAGCAGGCCGAGGTCCTCGTACAGCCGGGCCGTCTTCGGGTGGTAGTTGCCGGTGCCCACGTGCGAGTAGCGCCGCAGGGTGTCGCCCTCCTGGCGGACCACCAGTGACAGCTTGCAGTGCGTCTTCAGCCCGACCAGGCCGTAGACCACGTGGCAGCCGGACTCCTCCAGCTTGCGGGCCCACTTGATGTTGGCCTGCTCGTCGAAGCGCGCCTTGATCTCGACCAGGACCAGCACCTGCTTGCCGGACTCGGCCGCGTCGATGAGCGCGTCCACGATCGGCGAGTCGCCGGACGTCCGGTACAGGGTCTGCTTGATCGCCAGGACGTCCGGGTCGGCGGCGGCCTGCTCCAGGAAGGCCTGCACCGAGGTGGAGAAGCTGTCGTACGGGTGGTGCAGCAGGACGTCGCGCTCGCGCATCGCGGCGAAGATGTCCGGCTGGGAGGCCGACTCGACGTCGGTCAGACCGCGGGCCGTGCCCGCCACGAACTTCGGGTACTTGAGCTCCGGGCGGTCCAGCTCGGCGATCCCGAACAGCCCGGTCAGGTCCAGCGGCCCGGGCAGCGGGAAGACCTCCGCCTCGGTGATGTTCAGCTCCCGCACCAGCAGGTCCAGGATGTAGGGGTCGATCGACTCCTCGACCTCCAGCCGGACCGGCGGGCCGAAGCGCCGCCGCATCAGCTCCTTCTCCAGGGCCTTGAGGATGTTCTCGGTGTCGTCCTCCTCCACCTCCAGGTCCTCGTTGCGCGTGACGCGGAAGGCGTGGTGGGCCAGCACCTCCATCCCCGGGAAGAGCTCCTCCAGATGGGCGCCCATCACGTCCTCCAGCGGGACGTACCGCTGGGGCGAGGCCTCCAGGAAGCGGGCCAGCGACTGCGGCACCTTCACCCGGGCGAAGTGCTTGTGCCCGGAGACCGGGTTGCGCACCACGACCGCCAGGTTGAGCGAGAGCCCCGATATGTACGGGAAGGGGTGCGCCGGGTCGACGGCCAGCGGGGTCAGAACCGGAAAGATCTTCTGCCGGAACAGCGAGTGGAGCCGGGCCTGCTCCTTCTCGGCCAGCTCCGACCAGCGGGCCACCTCGATGCCCTCGGTGGCGAGGTCCGGCAGCACCTCCTGCTGGAAGGCCGCGGCGTGCCGGGCCATCAGCTCGCGCGAACGGGTCCAGATCAGGTCCAGCACCTCGCGCGGCTGGAGGCCGGACGCGCTGCGCTGGGCGACGCCGGTGGCGATCCGGCGCTTGAGGCCGGCCACCCGGACCATGAAGAACTCGTCCAGGTTGCTGGCGAAGATCGCCAGGAACTTCGCCCGCTCCAACAGCGGGATCCCCGGGTCCTCGGCCAGCTCCAGGACGCGCTCGTTGAACGCGAGCCAGCTGCGCTCGCGGTCCAGGAAGCGGCCCTGCGGCAGCGCTTCGAACTCCTGTTCGTCCGTGGCCGGCAGCTCCGGCGGGACACCCAGCGCACCGGACATCCGGGCCGTCGGCGACAGCGAGGCAGAGACGGGGCGGGGGATGCTCATGGGCTCCAGCTCCTCCAGCAGCAGGACGGCGTCCGGACACGAATGGCTCTGCGGGCCGTCGCCCTCGCCCCGGGCCGATCCCGGGGACAGCGCCCATCCGCCGGGCGCGGTCCGTACAGGACCGGCCGGTGCCTGGCGGTCGACTCTGCACGAGCGAGACACTACGGACTTCATCCTGTGATCTTCGCGGCAGCAACTGAATCCACGGTAAACACCGCATGGCCAGGAGGAAAGCTGAGTCGGTCGGGGCAAGGGCCGTGGCCGTCCCGGACTCTCGTCCGCGACCGCTCCGGGCCGGCTTCGCCGCCTCCCTCGCCGCCTCCCTCATCGCCTCTGTCGCCGCCTCCGGGAGGCGGTCGAACCGTGGTGGGAACCGTGGTGGGAGAGGGTCAGGCCGGCCGGTCCTCCTGGTACCGGGCTCGGTACATGAGATCCACCTCGTGAATGGTGAATCCCAGTCGTTCATAGACCCGCACGGCGGCCGGATTGACGGCATCGACGTAGAGGAGGACGGTCTCCAGTCCGCGCTCGCCCGGGCCGGAACCGGTCAGGTGACGCAGACCCGCCGTGGTCAGCGCGCGGCCGAGGCCGCTGCCCTGCTCCGCCGGGTCCACGCCGACCACGTACACCTCGCCGAGCTCCGGCTCGGTGGCGCCGGCCGGGTGCACCTTGGTCCAGTGGAAGCCGACCGCCCTGCCCTCACGGGTGGCGAGGAAGAAGCCGGCCGGGTCGAACCAGGGCTCGGCGATCCGCTCCGCCAAGTCCTGCTCGGTCCAGGCGCCCTGCTCCGGGTGATGAGCGAAAGCCAGGGCATTCAGCCGCAGCCACTCCGCGTCGTCCTCCCCCGGGCGGAACGTGCGAAGCACGATGCCCTCGGGGACGGCCGCCTCCTCGGTCTGCCGACCGGTGCGGCGCATCTGCCGCAGCTCGCGGACCAGCTCGGCGCCGTACGACTCGGCCAGGTGCCGGGCCGCCGGGTGCCCGCCGTGCACCCAGAAGTCCACCGCGTCGTGCCCCGCCCGGTGGGCCTCCGCCAGTACGGCGTCCACCAGCGGACGGGCCAGACCGCGGCCGCGGGCGGCCGGGTCGACGACCAGCTCGGCGGCCGGGTTGGCGGTCGCGCCCTGCGGGATCTCCAGCTGGCCGTAGCCGAGGACGACTTCGGCTCCGGTCTCGGCTTCCGTCGCGGTCTCGGCTCGCGTCTCGGCTCGCGTCTCGGTTTCGGTTTCGGTTTCGGTTTCGACGAGGTGGATGACGCCCGGGCGCGGGATCTCGGCGGCACGCAGACGCAGTCGGCCCTGCTCGGACACAGCGGCCCGACCGTCCACCGCCTGGGCCTCCTCCAGCACACGGAGGGCGCCGTCACGCTGCCCGGGGTGGAGCACGTTGTCCGCAATGACCGCTGTCTGATCGTCCATGCACTGACGATACGTCGATACGCCCCCGGAAATGCGAAGAACCCCTGATCCAAGTGGATCAGGGGTTCTTCTGAATGATTGTTCGGCGGCGTCCTACTCTCCCACAGGGTCCCCCCTGCAGTACCATCGGCGCTGTAAGGCTTAGCTTCCGGGTTCGGAATGTAACC
>NZ_JBITFB010000046.1:0-46829 GCF_044455625.1 Kitasatospora sp. NPDC051164
ACGGGCGGGGACTGGCCACCAGCACGTGGACGGCGACGGTGTCCGCCACGAGCTTCACCACCGGCGGCGGCACGTCCGCCGAGACGATCACCACCTCGAATGTCTCGTACTGGTCCGGGGCCGCGACGAACACGAACGGAACCGTGACGGTAACCCCGGGGGAGAGCAGTGCCTCGGCCGCACAGTCGCTCAGCAGTTCGAGAACCGCCTTCGCCTCCACCGGCAGCGGGAACAACTCCACGAGCTGGGCCCCCACACTCGTGGTCAACGTCCCCGCCGCTGCCGTGCGCGGCACCTACACGGCCACCGTGACCCACTCCGTCGCCTGATGCCGCCATCCCCTGCCGGTGAACGCATTCGGGCCCGCCAGGTTCAGCGGACATCCGCGGTCGTGCGCCACAGGCCGGCTGGGCTACGCGACCGAATGAGTCACCGTCCCGGTGTAGGTGCCGTTCACCGCAGCGGCGGGGATCGCGACGACGAGCGTGGGGTTCCATGTCGCGGAGTTGTTGCCGGTACCCGCGGTGAGGCTGTAGGCGGTGCGGCTGACGTTGAGGCTCTGGGCCTGGGCCGACGTGGCCTGGCCGGGCGTGAAGACACCCACCCCGGTGGTGGAGCTCGCGGTCCCCGACCAGTAGGAGACCGAGCCGGCCGGGACCGTCTCCGGAGTCGTGCCGCCGCCCGTCGTGAAGCTGGTGGAGATCGCGGACGCGGTCCAGGCGGCCGTGAGCAGAGCTCGGGAGTCGGTGACCGTGACATTGCCCAGTTGTCCGCTGACGGAGTTTCCGGGCAGTCCGCTCCCCAGACCCACCGGACCGGCGGGGACCGAGATCGCTAACGAACCACCCGAGACAGAGAACGTGACCGCCGTGTCTCCGGGCGCGGCACCGGCCACTCCGGCGTTGGCGACAGCCATCGCGGCTGCGGCGGCTACGGAATATCGGATACGCATGGGCTCTCCTTCGTCGTCCAAGCCCGGAACGGCAACCGTCCGGGCGACGCGCACTGCGGCGAGTGGCCGAGCCGGCCATTGGTCCGGGCGTACTGAGCCCGTGTCAACGATCAGGCTGAGTCCTCGTCGGCTCCTCCAGCGGGCTGGGCCCGAGACCGCGCGTCTTGTCAGGGAGGCAGCCCCGGGGCCCAAAGTCATAAGATAGTGATGGTGCATGCAACGCCTCTTGGGACACTCCGCCCCGAGTCACCGGGTCACCCGATGAGTGGCTCCCGGTCTCACCGGAAGACCTGCGGACCCCGAGGCCCGCCACGTCCACAAGACCCGCACCCACCGCCAGGACGGCTACAAGGCCCACCTCGCCGTCGAGCCCGAGACCACGACCTACACCGACGTCGAGCTGACCCCCGGCAACGGGGGCGAGCACCACGAGGCCCAGGTCGCCCTCGACTTGCTCGCCGACGAGCCTGAACCGGTGGACGCGTTCGGCGATACTGCCTACTCCATGGGGCCGACCCGCAGGGCCCTGCGGGAAGCAGGGCACCGGCTGTTCCTCAAACCCCGCCCCACTGACGACCGCCGTCCCGGGCGGTTTCAGCCTCGACGACTTTGCCATCGACACCGCGGCCGGCACAGCGACCTGCCCCGCCGGTCACACCGTAGCCTTGTCCGCACCGTCCGGCCGACACATGCAGCGCAAGGCGGTCTTCACCCGGCCGTTGCACCGGATGTCCCCTACGCGAACGGTGCAGCCGGGCCAAGGCCGGCCGGATCGTCACCATCCGCCCCGACCACGACCTCATGTCCCAAGCCCGCCAGGCGGCGGGCACACCCGACTGGCAAGCTACCTACCGCCGCCGGCGCCCACCCGTGGAACGCGCCGTCGCCTGGCTCGTCGGCCACGGCAACCGGCGCCTGCGCTACCGGGGAACGATCAAGAACAACGCCTGGCTCCACACCCGCGCCGCAGCCTTCAACCTCCGGGCCCTGATCAACCTCGGACTCACCCACAACGGCACCACCTGGCAGATCGGGGCTGCCGCCTGATGACGGCAGCCCCGACCACAGCAAGATCTTCATCAGCCTTCTAGGTCTGTTGCGAAAGTGGATCAAGGTTTTCCTTCCGGAAATGCCCGGTCCGTCCAGCCTCGTGACAGCCCGAGAAGTGAAGTTCCACCCTGCGGTTGGACACTCTCCGTCTACGCTGCGAGGGTGTGACCTTGCCGGTGCCGCTGGCGGGTCTCGAGTGGCGTGAGGTAGCCCCACTCGGGGTGTTTGCGTAGGCGCCTGCGGTTGTAGAAGGTCTCGATGAAAGAGAAAACCTCCGCCCGGGCCGTGGCGCGATCGGGCCAGACCCGGGTGCCGATCTCCTCCTTCAGTACGGCGAAGAAGCTCTCGGCAACGGCATTATCGTAACAGGAGCCAACCCTTCCCATCGACTGCCTCATGTCCAACTTACTTATCTCAGTGCGGAATTCACTCGACGTATATTCGCTGCCGCGATCCGTGTGGAAGACGCAGCCGCGCTCAAGGGCGCCTCGGCCGGCGGCCATCCGCAGCGCGGCCACCGGCAGTTCGGCGCGGTGGTGGTCGGCCATCGCGTAGCCGACCACCTCGCGGGTGGCCAGGTCGATGCAGGTGGCCAGGTAGAGCCAGCCCTCCTCGGTCGGCAGGAAGGTCATGTCGCCGACCAGCCGCATCCCCGGGGGGGCGGTGAAATCGCGCCCGATAAGGTCCGGGGCGAACACCGGCTTGCGGGCCTGGCGGGTCAGACCACGACGCCGGCGGCGGGTGACGCCCGTGATCCCGCGCTCGCGCATGATCCGTTCCACCTTCTTCCGGTTCACCGCCCGGCCCTGGCGGCGAAGTTCCGCGTGAACGCGCGGGACCCCGTACGCGCCCCGCGAGGCGAGGTGGATCACGGTGATCTCGGCGGCGAGGAGGTCTTCGGCCCGTTCGCGGGCATGACGGTCCTGCTCGCCGGCCCGCCAGGCGTAGAAGGAGGAGCGGGCGATCCCCAGCGCCCGGCAGATCCGCTTGACGCCGAAGGCGTCGTGGTGGTCCTCAACGAAACGGAAGCGGATCACCGATTCGTCTCGGCCGCGAAATAGGCGGCCGCCTTGCGCAGAATCTCGATCGTCTTCTGCTGCTCGAGGTTCTGCCGACGAAGCCGGGCGAGTTCCTCGCGCTCGGGGCTGGTCAGGTCACCGGGCCGGCCCTCGCCCCGATCGGTGCGGTCCTGCTTGACCCAGCCCCTCAGCCCCTCCGGGCTGACCCCCAGCTCCCGGGCGATCTCGATGACATTCCGGTGCGGAGAAGACCGGACGAGCGCGACCGCGTCCCTCTTGAACTCCACCGTGTACCGCTTACTCATGTTGCTGTTGCTTCCCACCTGAAACTGCTTCCTCCGGGCTCACATGTCCCAGTCTCCAGGTGTCCAGCCCCAGGGTGGAACTTCAATGGTGGTCTTCCCCGAGCAACTGGAACCCGTCAGTTTGAGCAGCACCCGGCCAGAGTGGCAGGTCACCGCTGGACATTCCATGTGTTTCCCGGCTCCGCCCCGTCCTGCTCACAAGCCATTCGTTGATGACCGCGACCAGGACCGTCGCCTTGCAGCGCACGGCGAGCTGCGGTGAGCACGCCTGTGCCATCTCATGACATTGGGTCCTCGCGGTCAGGCTCGGCGGGCGTAGGACGTCAGGCGATCGGCGAGCGCGACGACGAGGTCGCGCAGCTCAGCGGGGCGCTCGATGACGAACGGCCGGTCGAGTGAGGCGAGTACCGGAGGCAACCGGTCGAGCCGCTCCGCCCGCAGCTCGACGCGCAGCCAGCGCTCAGTCGCCGGGCTGATCGGTGAAGGCGAGAGCTTCCAGGAGTATGTCGAGCCGGCGGGCGATGTGCTCGGGCAGCACTCGCCGGATCTTCGCCGATGCCGTCTCGTTTGCCGTGTGCTCCGTCGTCGTCAACCCTGCTCGGCGGCCGACGACCAGGCCGAGCAGCACGGCCAGTGCCTCGTCGTCGCTGAGCATGAGCGGAGGCAAGCGGTACCCGGGGGCGAGCCGGTAGCCGCCGTAGCGGCCGCGCGCACCGATTCCACGGGCACGTCGAGGTCGATCAGCTGGTCCACATACCGGCGCACGGTGCGCCCTTCGACGCCGAGCCGGTCGGCGAGTTCGGCCACTGTCCGGGTGCCGCCCGACTGCAGCAGCTCCAGGAGTGTCAGTACGCGGCCGGTGGGGCCAGGCATGTTCGCAGCCCCATGCGAATACAGGACCGATTCTGTCCACTATTTCTCCTAGCCTACGGCGTGCACGCTTTCAGCACAGCCAAGGAGATTCCCATGGACTTCGTCTCGATCCGCATCATCACCGGCGACGTGGCGCGCCTCGTCGAGTTCTACGAGCGAGCCACAGGGGCACGGGCGACGTGGGCCACCGAGGACTTCGCCGAACTCAGGACCGCGGGCGCCACCCTCGCGATCGCCGGGACCCGCACCGTCCCGCTGTTCGCCCCGGGCTCTGCCCATCCGGCGGACAACCACAGCGTGATCACCGAGTTCCTCGTCGACGACGTGGACCGCGTTCACCGGAACCTGACCGGCTTCGTCACCGACTTCGTCACCGAGCCCACCACGATGCCCTGGGGCAACCGGTCACTGTTGTTCCGCGACCCCGACGGCAACCTCGTCAACTTCTTCACCCCCGTCACCCCGGCGGCCATCGAAAAGTTCGCCCGCTGACGCCACGCACAGCCGCTCGCGCGGGAGCCCTGAGATCCCAGGGCTCCCGGTGAACGCGGCCGCCGAGTCCAGGAGCGCCACCAGCCGTGTACATCGGAACGCACCGCTGACCCCCGAAGGACGTCTGCGCTTGTGTCATCGGGTCCACGCCGGACGTCCGATCGCGCACGTCGCTGCGGGAGCCGGGATCTCCCGCCGCTGCCTGGCCAAGTGGTACGCCCGCTGGCGCGCGCACGGCGAGAACGGCCTGCTCGACCATCCCTCCCGCCCCGCCACCAGTGCCGCCCGCACCTCCGAGGACATCGCTGACCTGATGGAGGCGCTGCGGCGGCAGACCAAGCACGGACCAGCCCGGCTCGCCGCCGACCTACAGCGGCTGCACGGCGTCACACTCGCGCCGGCGACCGTGCACCGCATCCTGGCGAGGCGAGGACTCAACCGGCTCCGGGACCTGGATCCACCGACCGGCGAGCAGCTGCGCGAGGTCATCCGCCACGAGCACGACCGGGTCGGCGACCTGGTCCACGTCGACACCAAAAAGCTCGGACGCATCCCGACCGGCGGCGGCCGGCGTATGCACGGCATCGGCACCGAGTCCGCCCGCGCCTCCGAACGCACCGGTCCCGGCACCGGCAAGGTCGGATACACGTACCTGCATTCGGCGCTCGACGACCACTCCCGGCTCGCCTACACCGAGGCCCTGGACGATGAGAAGGCTGTCACCGCGGTCGCCTTCTGGCACCGGGCCGTTTCCTTCTTTGCCGCCCACAGCATCACACCGATCCGCCGCTGCCTCACCCACAACGGCGCGTGCTACCGGTCTACGACCTGGGCTGACGCCCTCGCCGCGACCGGTACGAAGCACAAGCGGACCAGGCCGTACAGGCCGCGCACGAACGGGAAGTATCACGGGACGCTCACACGCGAGTGGGCGAGGACTTCGCGTAACCAAGGTTCCGAGACACCACAGTTCGGTCGGCAGGGAGACATTGGTTGCTTCGGGGCGGCTCAGGGGTCAGGGCCTGGACGTAGGGCGTCACCTGTTTTTGCCGAATCGGCATGAGGCTTTGCCGGATCGTGGTGTCGGGTCGCAGGGTGGTGTCATGAGCGAACGAGAGATGATGCGAGTGGACGGGACTGACTGGGACGTGGTGGTGATCGGGGGCGGCGCGGCCGGCCTGTCGGCGGCGTTGACGCTGGGCCGGGTGCGTCGGTCTGTGCTGGTGATCGACGCGGGTGAGCCGCGCAATGCTCCGGCCGTCGGGGTCGGCGCGCACGGCATTTTGGGCCGGGAGGGCATTTCGCCGCTGGAGCTGCTGCGCCTCGGGCGGGAGGAGGTCGCCGCTTACGGCGGGCAGGTCGTCTCGGGCCGGGTTGCTCAGGTGCATCGGGACGGCGAGGAGTTCTCGGTGGTGACCGAGGGCTGGCAGCGGGTGCGGGCGCGGCGGGTGCTGGTGACCACGGGGCTGGTCGACGAGCTGCCGGATGTGCCCGGGTTGGCCGCGCGGTGGGGGCGCGACGTCCTGCACTGCGTGTACTGCCACGGCTGGGAGGTGCGGGACCGGGCGATCGGCGTCCTCGGCAGTTTCCACCAGGCGCTGCTGTTCCGGCAGCTGTCCGCGGACGTCACCCTGTTCCTGCACGCGGGCACGGAGCTGACGCAGGAGCAGTGGGAGCAGCTGGCCGGGTTGGGCGTCGGTGTGGTCGAGGGGCGGGTCGGCGGCCTGGTGGTCGACTCGGAGCAGGACCGGCTGACGGGGGTGCGTCTTGTGTCGGGTGTGACGGTGCCGGTTCAGGAACTGGTGGTGGCGCCGCGGTTCGTGGCACGGGCCGGGTTCCTCAGCGGACTGGGCCTGACGGTGCAGGAGCACCCCATGGGGATCGGCGAGCAGGTGAGGGCGGACGGTTCCGGCTTCACGGGGGTCGCCGGGGTGTGGGCGGCGGGCAACGTCAGCGACGTGCTGGCCGGTGTCCCGCAGGCCATGGCGGCCGGGGTCGGCGCGGCGGCGGCGATCAACATGAATCTGCTGCTGGACGACGCGGGCCGTGCGGCGGAGTCCCGTGCTGCGGTCCCCAGTGCCGACGTGTTCAGCGGGGCCATGGAGGCCGAGGTGTCGCGGCGGGTGCTGGGCACTCGTGTGCACGGGTTGGACGGCCTCGTGGACGGTGGCTGAGCGGCATTGTCGCTTCTGGTGCGGGAGGGAATCAGGTGGTGCGGGCCTTGAGATGGGCCCGCTCTCCCTGGCTGCCGAACAGGATGAGGAGCTCCACGGTGCGCTCGTCGTCGGAGCCGAGCCAGTGCGGGACGTGGGTGTCGAACTCGGCGGCTTCGCCGGGCTTGAGGATCACGGTCTCGTCGCCGAGCAGCAGGCGCAGGCGGCCTGCGAGGACGTAGACCCATTCGAAGCCCTCATGCGTCCTCAGGCGGGGTTCGGTGTCGGGTCGGGGCGGGATGAGCAGTTTGTGGGCCTGGACGCCGCCGGGTCGGCTCAGTGGCACGTAGGTCATGCCGTTGCGGGTGACGGGCTTGAGGTGGATGCGGGGGTCTCCGGTACGGGGGGCGCCGACGAGTTCGTCCAGGGGCACGGCGTAGACCTCGGCGAGTGGCAGGAGCATCTCCAGGGTCGGTTTGCGGGTGCCGCCTTCGAGGCGGGAGAGCGTGCTCTCGTTGATCCCGGTCTGTTCGGCGAGGCCGGCCAGAGTCAGTCCGTGACGTCGGCGCAGCTCTCGCAGCCGCGGCCCGACCGCGGCCAGCCGGTCCTTCTTCTCGGTGTGCTGTGCGGTGCTCATATCCATCATCATGCTGAAACGGCATGAGGTTTTGCAACTTCGGCAGGTGCTGTCGCAGTGTAGTGGCAGCGGGCCGACCCGGTGCCTGCCGACCGCCCCTGTCAAGGGCATCACCAGCCAGCTCCACACGCAGCGACACGACCTCGCCCAGTCGTTCCCCAACGGCACCTACGACCTGGTCACCGCCACCTACACCCACACCCCGGTCGCCATCTCCCGCGACCACGTCCTGACCCGCGCCACCCAGGCCGTCGCACCCGGCGGCCTGCTGATCGTGATCGAACACGCCTCCACCGCCCCCTGGTCCTGGCAGGGCATCCACTACCCCGCACCGCAGGACGTCGTCTCCTCGCTACAGCTCGACGACGCCTGGCACCTCCTACGGGCCGACGCACCCCAACGCACCGCCCCCGGCCCCGCCGGGCAGACCGCGGCCGTCACCGACACGGTCATTGCCGTACGTCGCCTCGCCTGACCTTCCGCACCCCGCGCACACTGCGCAACTCGCTTCAGGAGTTACCTTCATGACTGACCTCTTCGCGCCCGTCACGGTAGGCAAGTGGACGCTGAACAACCGCATCGTCATGGCCCCCATGACCCGCAACCGGGCCATCCCCGACGGCATCCCCACCAGCCTCATGGCGACCTACTACACCCAGCGGGCCACCGCCGGACTGATCGTTACCGAAGGGGTGCAGCCCAGTGCGGTCGGACAGGGCTACATGAACTCGCCGGGCCTGCACACCAGCGAACAGATCGAAGCCTGGCGCACCGTCGCCGCCGGCGTGCACCAGGCGGGCGGCCGAATCGTGGCCCAGCTCATGCACGCCGGACGCATCTCCCACCCCGACAACAAGCACCAGGCCGAAACCGTCGCCCCCAGTGCGATCGCCGCACCGGGCGAGATGTTCACCGCCGTCGGCCCCCAGCCCCACCCCACCCCGCGCGCCCTGGCCACCGAGGACATCCCCGCCGTCATCGACGAATTCACCCGCGCCGCCCGCGCCGCCACCGACGCCGGCCTGGACGGCATCGAACTGCACAGCGCCAACGGCTACCTCCTGCACCAATTCCTCGCCCCCTCCACCAACCAGCGCACCGACCACTACGGCGGTTCCCCCCAGGCCCGTGCCCGCTTCGTCATCGAGGTGGCACAGGCTGTCAGCGACGCCATCGGCAGCGAACGCGTCGGCATCCGCATCTCCCCCGCCATCAACCTCCACGGCGCGCTGGAGACCGACCCCCACCACACCGCGGCCACGTACCGCACCCTCGTCGACGCGCTGTCCGGGATGGGCCTGGCCTACCTGCACACCATCGGCGACCCCGCCTCCCCGCTGCTCACCGACCTCGCAGAGCGCTTCGGCGGTTCCCACATCGTCAGCAACGGCTGGGACCCCGTCACCGACGTCACCGCCGCACAGGAACTGGTCACCACCGGACAGGCCGACCTTGTCGCGGTCGGGCGTGCCTTCATCGCCAACCCCGACCTGGTACAGCGCTGGCAGACCGGAGCCCCGCTCAACCAGCCCGACAGCACCACCTTCTACGGCGGTGACCACCGTGGCTACACCGACTACCCACATTTGGCGCAGGGCGCCGACCTCTGATCCGCCTGGGATGCGCGCAGCTGCTCACGCATCCTGCACCGCCGAACATCCGGCGGTGCAGGAAAACGCACCGCGGCCCTCGCACTGCGCGGCGGGGAGCAGGCCCGGCGGACTCGTCCGAGCGTTCGCAGTAGCCGGTTCTGACAGGCCACAAGGCGCCGGTCACCTGGTGGCCGACGCCTTGTCCTGTTCCTGCTCGCGGAGCAGGCGCGAGGTCAGAGGGTCTAGCGTGCCTCTTCGGACGCGGCGGTCCGGACGAAGGCGTCGACGTCGAGGGCAGGGCGTCGGGGCCGCCACCACTGACCCAGTGGATGTTGGAGGCGAGCCAGCCGGCGGTGAAGTCCGTCGGAATGCCGTACCGGTTCAGGGCCGTGTAGGCGATCCCGCAGTGCGTCAGCGACCGGGAGGTGGAGGAACTGGGCCCGCTGGTGCTGCCTGCCCCCACCAAGCGCGAGCAGATGGCCGCCCTGGTCTCCGCCCCCACTGACCCGGGGTGGGAGGGCCGGCCGGTGCCTCCGCGAGGGTCGGGGGCACCGGCCGGCCGGCTCGGGCGATCAGGTGGAGAAGGTCGTCAGCGGCTCCAGGTCGTAGGTGCGGGCGTAGCCGTTCTCGGTGCCCACCAGGAGGTCGACGACGTCGAAGTAGCGGTCCCAGAACGGGGTTTCGCGCAGCGCGTCGATCAGCAGCCGGTAGGCGTTGTGGTCGTCGGCCTCCCAGACCCAGACGTCGGTGACCCGCGCCGAGTAGAACTCGGTGTCGTAGAAGCGGGAGCGGACGCCGCTGGTGCGGGCCTCGATCACCGGGACGACCTGGCTGGTGAAGGCGTGGACGCGCTCGGCGACGGACATCGCCAGCCACTCCGGCGTGGTCTTGACCAGCATGAACGCGGTGACCGGCGGTTCGGTTCGGTCAGTGGACATCGGTCACCCCCGGGGTGGCGAGGACGGCGGGCCTGAGGGTCTGCGCGCACCACCGGGCGAAGTCGATGCCCGCCAGCGGCGAGTGCTCGACGCCGGCGTCCAGGCCCTCGTCCTTGGCCCGCTTCATGTCGACGATGCCCTCGACAAACTCCGCGTTGAGGCCGTAGCCGAGCAGGGTGGCGCGCAGCTCGTCGAGCGGCTGGCGCTGGTAGCGGACCGGACGGCCCAGCTCCTCGGACATGATGCGCGCCAGGTCGTTCGGCGACAGGTCCTGCGGGCCGACCACCGGCACGCTGCCGACGCCGGTCCAGGAGCGGTCCAGCAGCAGTTCGGCCGCCGTCGCGGCGATGTCGGCGACGGCCACCATCGGGGCCGCCCGGTCGGCGGCCACGGTGTCGGTGAAGACGCCGTGCTCGCGGATCGAGTCGGCCTCCTCCAGCAGGTTCTCGTAGAACGAGGGGTTGGCCAGGGCGCGGTAGGCGACCCCGGAGTCGGCGATCAGGTCGTCCATGGCGAGGGATGCGGTGACCAGACCGGCCCGAGCGGCCTGCGGGGTGCCGCGGCCGAGCGCCGAGACGCCGACCACGTGGCCGACGCCGTGGGCGGCGAACGCCCGCGCGGCGGGGCGGGTGAAGTCGGTCCACACCGCCTCGGGCGTGGCCGAGGCGTCCGGCGGCACCAGCCAGAAGACGGCGTCGGCCCCGGCGAAGGCGCGCTCGACGGTCGCGGCGTCGCCGTGCGAGCCGACGACCACCTCGACCTGCCCGCGGACGGCCGCGGGGAGCCGGGCCGGGTCGCGGACCACGACCCGCAGCTCCTCCCCGCGCGCCGGCGCGGCCTCGACCAGCAGGGACAGCAGCCGGCGGCCGATGTTCCCGGTGGGGGCGGTAATGACGATCATGAAAACCTCACGGTCTGGATGCGGATCGGTACGACCCCCTCATCGTGTCGACCTGGGCGTCATTGCCACAATAGGAACCTCAGCAACCAATCATTGCCAGAAATGGAATAACGCCGGTGACCAGCCCAGACCCGAACCTCGACGCCAACCTCGCCGTCGCACTCGATGCCCTGCTGACCGAGCAGAGCGTCACCCGCGCCGCCGCGCGGCTGCACACCTCGCCCGCCGCGATGAGCCGTACCCTGGCCCGGCTGCGCCGGGTGCTGCAGGATCCGCTGCTGGTGCGGGCGGGTCAGGCGATGGTGCCGACCCCGCGGGCCGAGGCGCTGCGGGACGAGGCTGCCGCGGTGGTGCGCCGGCTGGAGGCGCTGCTCACCCCGAGCGGCGGGATCGACCCCACCGCGCTGCGGCGCACCTTCACCGTGCAGACCGCCGACCTGGTCGGCGCGGCGCTCGCGCCGGGCCTGCTCGGGCTGGCCCGGCGCCGGGCGCCGGGCGTCTCGCTGCGGGTGCTGGCCGAGGAGTGGGAGGCGGGCCCAGCGCTGCGCGAGGGCCGGGTCGACCTGGAGGTCGGATCGATCGGCCACGTCGACCCGGAGACCCGGGTCGAGGACCTGGTCACGCTCCGGATGGCCGCTGCCGTCCGGGCCGGGCACCCGCTCGCCGAGGCACCCCTGACCCCCGAAGGGCTTGCCGCGGCCGAGCACGTGGCGGTCAGCCGCCGGGGCCGCTTCACCGGCCCGCTCGACGCCGCGCTGGCCGAGCAGGGGCTCAGCCGCAGGGTCGGCGCGGTCCTGCCCGGCCACCTGGCCGCGATGGCCCTGGCCGCGACCGGCGACGCGGTCTGCCTGGTCCCCACCGCGCTGCCCGGCGAGCCCCCCTCCCCGCTCGGCGACGCGGCCCGCGCCATGGGCCTGGTCCTGCTGGAGATCCCGCTTCCGCTGCCACCCCTGACGATCGGTATGGCCTGGCACCCCCGCCACACCGCCGACGGCGCTCACCAGTGGCTCCGCGCCGCCGTCCGCCGCGTCCTGCGCCCGCCCGGGCCCGCGTAACCCGACGCAGCCGGGGCGCGCACCGAACCATCCTTCGGCCGCGGGCCCGCACCGCACCCGGTCCCCTGCCGCGCGGCGCGGCCCGCTGCGCCATCGCCATGCCGCGATTCTCGCGCACCAAGACCCGCTCTGTTCGACCGCCCCATGAGGCACCTGGACATCGACTCGACGGCATCGCACCGTGAGGTGTCTTGATGCCGCACACCCCGACCCGACCGCCGCTGTGCCCTACTGCTCCCAGGCCCCTCACAGGGGCCGTGTGTGGTCGGTGAGGGTGTGCCACACCGCCGCGCAGGTGCCGTGCTGCTCCAGATCGGCCAGGCGGGCCGCGCTGGCGGCGAAGCCGACCCGTCGTTCCGGCCCGGCACCTGGCTGGCAAGCAGGACAAGGCCCACACGGAGGGAAGGCTGACCGACCATCAGGCTGCGCTTCTGGACGCCCTCCACCGGCAGGCCGAGACCGTCGCCGGCTGACCCACCGCACGCCGATCCCGCGGTCTCGGCCCGGGACGGCCCACTTACCGGAGGAGTCGAATGACCACACCTACGACCCAGTCGCCCAGGGGCTCCTGGTACGCCCAGTGAGAATGCGGCGCCTGCGGCGACGGCGGCGACGCGCTGTTCGAGGACGGCACCCTGGTCGACGCTGATCACGACTGCGACAGCGACGACGGACCCGAGATCGGCTGGGACGGCCGCGCCGAATGCGGTGCCTGCGGCTGGGCCCTGGACACCCAGTTCGCCGACGGCGACTACGTCGAGGCCGACCACGACTGCACCACCGACCATTAGCACCATTGCCCCGGGGCGGCCCGCACATCGGGCCGCCCGCTGCTCGCTCTCGTGAAGGCCGCGCTGCACGGCTACGGCCGCACCCTGCTGACCCGGCTTCCACCTCACGCCGTCGAAACCGTTCGACTCCCCTCGCCAGCTTCACCTCGACCCGCTCGACCTGGCCGGCGCCCACGGCGGGCCTGCCCGCGCCGTCCACGGCTACGCCTTCGACGGATCGTCGGCGGTGACCGCGCTGAGCGGCGTGGCCAGCGATTCCAGGCTGCGCTGCTCGGCCTTGACCCCGATGACGGCCTCCACCAGCCCCGCCACGGTCATCAGCCCCGCGCCGATGCAGAACGCGAGGGTGGTGTCCGAGACCTTGCCGCTGCTCACCAGTCCGTTGAACAGCAGCGGCCCGCTGATGCCGCCGACGGCGGTACCGACCGCGTAGAAGAAGGCGATCGACAGGCCCCGGGTCTCCAGCGGGAAGATCTCGCTCACCGTCAGGTAGGCCGAGCTGGCGCCGGCGGAGGCGAGGAAGAGCACGCCCGTCCAGCAGGCCGTCATCGTCGTGGCGGAGAGGTCGCCGTGCTGGAACAGGGCGGCGGTGGCGAACAGCAGGAGGCCGGAGCCGATGTAGGTGCCCGCGATCATCGGTTTGCGGCCGACCGAGTCGAAGAGGTGGCCGAGCAGCAGCGGTCCGAGGAAGTTGCCGACGGCGATCACCGCGAAGTAGTAGCCGGTGTCGCCCTTCGCCACGCCGAAGTAGGTGGTCAGGATGACGGCGTAGCCGAAGGTGATCGCGTTGTAGAGGAACGCCTGGCCGATGAAGAGGGCCAGGCCGAGCGTGGTGCGGCGAGGGTAGCGGGCGACCACGGTGCGCACGACGGTGCCGAAGCCGAGAGCCGCCCGCTCGCGGATCCGGATCGGCTCACCGGTGACGGGAGGCAGCGGCCGTCCGGTCGAGCGCTCCTCGGCCTCCTCCGCCTCGGCCACGACCTCCTCGGCCTCCTCCGCCCGGCAGTGGGTGAACAGCCAGCGCGGGCTCTCCGGGACGTGCCGGCGCACCAGCAGGATCACCAGGCCCAGCACCACGCCGATCCCGAAGGCCAGCCGCCAGCCGAGGTCGGTGGCGAACAGCGAGGTGTCGAGCAGTGCGATGGACGCGAAGGCGCCGAGCGCCGCGCCCACCCAGAAGCTGCCGTTGATGACCAGATCGATGCGTCCGCGCACCCGGGCCGGGATCAGCTCGTCGATGGCCGAGTTGATGGCCGCGTACTCGCCGCCGATGCCGAAGCCGGTGAAGAAGCGGCAGAGGAAGAAGAACCAGGCCGTCCAGGAGAATGCCGTCAGCGCTGTCGCGGCGAGGTAGACGGCGAGTGTGATCATGAACAGTCTCTTGCGTCCCAGCCGGTCCGTCAGCCAGCCGAAGAACAGGGCCCCGGAGCAGGCGCCGGCCACGTAGACGGCGGCGGCGATGGTGGTGACCTGCGTGGTGGAGATGGCGATGCCGCTGCCGTGCTCGGCCAGCCGGGCCGCCAGGTTGCCGACGATCGTCACCTCCAGGCCGTCGAGGATCCAGACCGTGCCCAGGCCGATGACGATCCGCCAGTGCCAGGCGGACCACGGCAGCCGGTCGAGCCTGGCCGGTACGGAGGTCTCGACCACCCCTGGCTCCTGATCTCCCCGGACCGCCGTCGACTTCGCCGGATCCGCCATGACGGGTCTCCCTCCGCTCGTCCTGCCCCGCTCGCGAGTGCCCACCCGCCCCGGCACCGCTCGGCGAGCAGGTGACCGCGTGGACGTCACGGCCGCCGCACGGCGACCGTCAAGCCGACTGCGGGGCGGGGTGGTTGGGGTGACGTGGTCACCGCCCCGGGGTCGCGTATGCCCCGCACGGCACGTCCCATGCCCAGACGGTCCCGGCGGGGGCAGCGTCGCCGGGAGGGCCGGACCGGCCAGGCCGCGTTCCTTGCCGAGGGCTCGGCGGTCGGCGCGGCGCAGTACGGCCACCTGGCGATCCCGGCGACTGCGAAGCTGTACGACCCTGCGGTGGGCGCGTGGATGCGCCGCCAGCGCTAGGGCGGCAGCCTGACCCCCGACCAGGTCGCCAAGCTCGACGCGCTGGACGAGCTGTGGCGCCTGGAGCCGGACTGGAACCACTCCTACCGGCCTCTGCTCGCCTACCTCGCCGCCGGCGGCACCCTCGACGGCCCCGCCAACCGCACCGGCGGCGAGGCGGACCCGGCCTTCCGGCCCGGCACCCGGCTGCGCAGACGGGCAGGGGCCCGTACCGAGGGCGAACTGACCGACCAGCAGACCGCACTCCTGGACACGCTCACCCGCCACTCCGAGACCGTCGTCGGCTGACCAACGATCTTCGGTGCACGGGCCGGGCCGGATCCGAGCGCCGGGCGGTCGCGGTCACTGCCCGGAGGACTCCTGGGCGCCTGGCGCGGGGCTGTGGTGGCCGTCGGTGGGTGTCCGCAGGAGGGTGGCGAGGAGTTCGGCGACGGTGGGGCCGGCGTCGGCTGGGTGGCGCAGCTGTTTGGCGGCCAGGACGCTGTAGTGGTTGGTGCGGCCGCGGCGTTCGTGGCTGAGGTATTCGGCCTGTTCGAGGTCGGTGATGATGCGCTGGACGGCGCGTTCGGTGAGCAGGCAGCGGACGGCGATGTCCCGTACGCGGACGCCGGGGTCGCGGGCGATCTGGACCAGGACGCGGGCGTGGTTGGTCAGGAAGGTCCACTGTCGTTCCGTCGGTGCTGTGCCGTTGTCCATGCCCCCACGATAAGACCTTGGTTCATGACCGACGAAACACGACAGAAGATTCGTGCTTTGGTTGACAGGCCCGGCTGCGGGGGCGAACAGTAGAGGTACCGCAGCCCGCACAGGTGTCCGTGACGGGCTGTGCTTGATGACCCCTTCGGCGGGAGTGGTGTGCGTGGACTCGATGAGCAGGGAAGGCCTGGAGCGGCTGGCCGTCGCTCTGGCAGAGCGGATCGGCGCGCCCTGTGAGAGCGGGGAGGATGCCGGCCGGGCGGAGCCGCTGCGCCGGCAGGTGCGTCATGCGGTGACCGGCATAGATGCCTACCTCAGCGCGGTGGAGGCGGGCAACTGCTCCGCCGTGGGACTACGTGAGCGCGCCCTGGACCTCTGGGATGGGCTGGAGCGGATCGTGTCCGCCTTTCCCGCGCACGACACCGCCGGCACTGCGGGAGCAGACGTCCGTGAAGGCGGGAACCGGGTGCCCGTGCAGCCCGCCCCGTTGCCCTGAGGAGGAGGCCGTGTTGCCCCACCCCCTGCTGAACTCGGAGACCCTGCGGGTCGGCGGCGCGCTGGTGTGCACCTTCACCGGGGACATGACCCTCGACAGCGGACCCGTCGCCGACCAGACGCTGAACGCTGCCCTGGACCAGTGCCCCGTCCTGCTCGCCGTCGACCTGGCCGGCGTCGAGTTCCTCGCCTCCACCGGCCTCAACGTGCTTCTGACCGCCCGCCGGCGCGCCCTGGCCGAGGGAATCCCGCTCGTGCTGATCGCGCCCCCGCCCCAGACGTTGCAAGGTCCTCGATCTCACCGACACCACCGCGCTGTTCACCGTCTACGCCACCACCGAAGACGCTCTGCGGCACCACGCGCCACGCACACCTTTTATCTGAGCGCGTCGCCAAGGTCCCATCGGGTACCCGCCCGGGTCCGGGACGAGACCCGCCGAAGCGAGTAGCCCGGCACGACCGATACGCACCACCGACTCCCCTCCCGCACGCCGCCACCGCCGCCTGGCCCTCGCCACCACCCTGCCCGTGAGCGAGGGCCTCGCTGAACGCAATCCCTCGGGCGGGTCGTCAGCGGTGCGACCAGTACGGGTCGTCGGCGGTCGGGGGCACCACGGTCAGCTGGTGCGAGTAGTCGTCCAACTGGTGGCCGGGCTGGGAAGGGTCCTTGCCGTACACCTCGGTGCCCGCGTAGTGGACTCCCTCCATGGAGGCCTGGAGGCTCACGCCCGGGGTGTCCATCTCCAGGGTGATGAAGACGCCGTCGGGCGACGTGGCGGAGATCTGGCGCTCGTCGGTCACGAGGGTGTGGGTATTGGCACCGACAAAGTTCTGGAACGGCCCCACGCTGTAGCCGTGCGCCTTCCAGTACTGGGCGAGCTGGTCGGCGAGGATCTTGTACTTCGACTGGTCGATCCCCCGGGGGGGGCTCCAGCGCACCTTGGGCGGCGTGAGCTGCACGTTCGATTCTGGGGGTGTGGAGACGACGATCAGCGCCCTGGCGGCCCAGCTCCAGCCGCCCCGGCCGACACCTGCGGTGCCGGTCCTGCCTGCCCTGCGGGAGCTGCTCCCCGACCGCGGGCTCCGCCCGGGCACGGCGGTGCGGGTGGGCGGCAGCACGGCGCTGACCCTGGCGCTGCTCGCGGCAGCCACGACGGCCGGCACGTGGTGCGCGGCAATCGGCTGCGAGGGCCTGGGCCTGGTGGCCGCCGCAGAGATCGGCGTCGCGCTGGGGCTCCCGGATGCCGACGGCCGGGTCCGTCTCGACGACCCGACAGAGCGCCTGCACGGTGCCCGGGCGGGACGCGCACAGCTGGGGTCGCGCGATGACCGGCTCCGAGGTCGCGGCCGATTCGACGCGTGCCTCCGCACGCGGATGGGGCCAGACCGGGGCTCGCCCAAGACGCTCGTGACGCTCGTTCAGGTGGTCGGGCCGGGCCGGCCGGTGACCGGCGGCCGGGATTGAAGGTTCTGCAGGTGACCTTTCTCGTCGGAGACCTCCTGGAGGACCCCGGTGCGTCTTCGCCCCGTGCTCGCGGCCACCTTGGCCGTCACCGCCGCCCTGCTTCCCACCGCGCCGGCCCAGGCCGCTCCGGCGCTCCACCGGGTGGGGGAGACGGTGCGGGCGAGGATCGACTTCAAGCACACGCTCGCGCTGGAGCTGGGCGATGGTGGCCGCGCTGGTAGCGGTGGTCGTGGGTGTAGGGGCGATCGGGGCGGGTGGCAGTTCACCACATGCAGGCGGGAAACGCCCTGCCGGATGTCCGGCAGGGCGTTGTGGTGACGGGAAGCCAGGTGTCAGTCAGTGCAGGCTGACACCACCAGGCCCGGCGTGCCCGGTGTGAGGGTCTGCGTCACCGGACCCAGGGGGACGCTGACGGGGGTGCCGCTGGTGGTGGTGCCGGATATCGATCCGCTGACGGTGACGGTGACGGGGACGAGGCTGGTCACCTGCAGCGCCAAGCCCGTGCCGCCGTTGGGGCAGACGGTCGGCAGGAGGAGGACCATGGGCAGCGGGCCGTGCGTCACGGTCGCGGTGGCGGTGAGCGAGGCGCTGGTCAGCGGCGGGGTCGTCACGCAGGAGGAGTCGACGCAGGCGGTGACCGGGACCTGCGGGAGCGAGACCGGTCCGACGGACACGCTCACCGAGTGGCTGTCGGCGAAGGCGGGGGTGGCCGCGGTGAGGGGGATGGCGGCCAGGGCCAGGCTCGCGGTCGTCACGGCGACGCGGTTGGCCAGGCGGGAGAGGGTCATGGCGTTTCCTTCCATGTGATGGTGATCGTGACCCGGTGCGGCTGGTAGGCCGCACCGGGGGTCAGAGGGTCGTCCTCGAGGTGCAGGCCGAGACGGAGGACGAAGGAGATGGGATATGCATATGACAAGGTAGAAATCGCCCACCCGGAGCGATATCGGCCGAATGAGTGAGGGCAGCGCGCATGCCGAGCGCATGCGCGGCGGGCGCACGCCCGCCGGCACGCTGCGCGGAGTCCTCAGGTGATGAAGCTGCGGGCGTTCAACCCGCGCGCATCGAGTGGCAGCGGATGCACGGCCTGGCGACCCCTGTCAGCAAGCTCCACGCTCTGGGTGGTGCACGTGTGTACCCAGGCAGACCCCCGGTGATCACTGCGGCTCAACCGGAGGCCGAGCGCCGCCTGCGCCTGGCCGATCTCCTGGAACAGGACGCCGCCCGCCTCCCGCTACCGCCGCGAGGCCGCCCAGACCCTCCCCGTCCTCGAACCCCTCGCCCCACTCCTGCCCGCCGGCGGCCTCATCCGCGGCACCGCCGCGGAGACCGACGACGCCTCCCTGCTCCTCGCACTCGCCACAGGACCCCTCGCCGCCGACCCCACATGCTGGGCCGCCGCAGTAGACCTGCCCCAGCGCCGGCTCGCCGCCGCAGCCGGCTACGGCCTTCCCCTGCAGCGCCTCCTCCTCGTCGCCGACCAAGTCGGCGAGCAGCACTTCGGCGAGGTCCTCTCCGCCCTCGCCGACACCTGCACCATCCTCATGGTCCACCCACCCGAGCGCCTCGCCCCCGCACCACCACCCGCCTCGAGGCCCACCTGCGCCGCACCGGCACCGTCATGCTCTGCCACAGCCGCCCCTGGCCCTGGGCGAGGACGCGGACCTGCACCTGGCCGGCCTGAGCGACCGACTGCCACGTTCTGGCGTCGGCCGCTGCACGCGATGACCGATGCCTTCACCGCGGCCGGCTTCCGCCTCGTCGCCCTCAGTGAGCCCCAACCCGACCCGGCGGCCCGCGAGTTGTTCCCGAAGGACTTCCGGGCCCTGTCGACGAAGATGAGCTTCCTGGCCTTCGTCGTCGAGGTCCCGCCGGACGCCCCGGCCGAATAGCCGCGGTCAGCGGTCAGCGGTCAGCAGTCAGCGCCCGGCCGCCGCGGGCGCATGTACATGTCGGACGGGTGATCGGCGAGCAGCACCACGACCTCGTCCCCGTCGCGCAGCAGGGTGTCGTAGCGCGGGTCCGCCCCGCTGGTGCCGGTCACGACCCAGCGGGCGTCCTGTTCCTGGTCGGGCTGCAGGGTGGTGGGCACCTTCGGCACGGCGACGCGTACCGGGAGGTCGTCGGGCAGGTCTGCGAGGGCGCGGCGGAGTTCGCCGACGGTCCACTCGGGCACGTCGTGGTCGTAGCGTTCCAGTTCGTCGAGATGCGTCACGACCGGCAGCGTAGCGGCGTGTTCGGGCCGGGCGCAGCCGCCTTCGCCCGGCCGTCAGCAGTCGTCAGCAGCCGTCACGGCTGCTCGCCGGCGCGCAGTTCGACGGCGAGCCGGCGCCGGCCGGCGACCAGGGTCTCCAGGACGACGGCGAGGCCGACCAGCAGGGCGAGGGCTCCGGTGGGGAGCAGGACGGGCAGCGGCGCGGGAGTCAGGGCGTGGCCGACACGGGCGCCGACGAGGGTCGAGAGGTCGAGGGCGGGGCCGAGGAGGGCGACGGCCGCGAGTGCGGCGAGGCCGCCGCCGGCGGTGGCGCTGAGGGTTTCGGGGAGGGCTTCGGCGACGATCAGGGCGAGGCCCTGCCGGGGGCGCAGGCCCATGGTGCGCAGCCGGGCGAGGACGGCGGCGCGGTCGGGTGCGGCGCGCAGCAGTGTCAGGAGGACGGCGAGCAGGGCGAATCCGGCGGCGGCGACGGCGGCGTGGCGGAAGAGCCGGCCTGCGGCCTGCTGGAGGGGGTCGTCGGCGAGTTCGGCGGCGAGTTCGCGGCTGCTGCGGACGGTGTAGCCGGGCGGGAGGTTGTGGGTGCCGCGGCCGGCGGCGGTGGCGTCGGCCTGGATGAGTTCGAGGATGCCGGTGGGCTGGGTGAGGCCGTGTTCGCGCAGCAGGGACCTGACCCGTTCGGGGTCGGGGTCGCCGGCGGCGAGCCAGGTGGTGGCCGGTGCGAGTTCGGGCAGGCGGTGGGTGGCGGGGCCGGCGGGGACGACGACGAACGGCAGACCCGGGTCGGGCAGGGCGGGGGTGGCGGTGACGGTCCCGGCGACGGTGGTGCGCAGGTCGCTGCCGCTGGGCAGGTGCAGGGTGGGCGGGCCGGCGGCGAGGCGGGCGGCCAGGTCGCGGCTGAAGAGCGCGGGCACCGGGGTGTCGGGGCCGCCGGGGGTGCCGGTGAGGGCGGCCGGGTCGAAGGTGCCGGTTCCGGCGGCGCGGGCGAGTTCGGCGTACGCCTGTGGTTCGGCGACCACGGCGATGACCTTGGTGTAGTCGGCGCCCGCGCCGACGAACATGGCCCTGGGTTCGACCCGGACAGCGGTGGCGCTGCGGACGCCGGGCAGGCCGGCGGCGGCGTCGGTGAACGCCGCGGGCAGGGTGGCGTACTCCGGGACGGTGACGGCGATGTCGCCTCCGGTGGCGAGGCGTGCGGCGCGGATCCGGCTGTGGTCGACGGCGTCGAGCACGGTGGTGCCGAAGCCGGTGGCGGTGACGGCGATGAGCAGGGCGAGCAGCGGCAGGGCGGAGGGCCGGCGGCGGCCGGTGGTGCCGCGGGCGGCGCGGGCGAGGCCGAGGAAGCCGATCAGGCCGCGGCCCCGGCGGGCGAGTGCGGCCAGTCGGCCGACCAGCAGGGGGTGGAGGCGGGCCAGCAGCAGCCCGACGGTGACGGCGAGCAGCAGGGGCGCGGCGATCAGCAGCGGGTCGGATTCGGCGCCGGGGTGGCCGAGGCCGCGGCGGCGGGCTTCGGCCACGGCGACGGCGGTCACGGCCAGCACGGTGAGTTCGCCGACCAGCCGGCGCCGCCCGCCGACCGCCCACACACACGCCCACGAACGCGAACGCGGCAGGGAACCGGAACGCGACCGGGACGGCGGCCGGGACCACAGCAGCGCGGCCCGGACGGGGAAGGCCAGCAGGGCGAGCAGGCTCGCGGCGAGCGCGGCCGTCACCGCGTGGCCCCAGCGCGGGGTGGGCAGCAGCACCAGGGCGAGTGCGGTGCCGAGCGCCGCCGCGGGCAGGACGGTCACCGCGCCCTCGCCGAGGAGTCGCAGCAGGACGCCGCCGCGCGAGCCGCCTCGGGCGCGCAGCAGTTGGATCTCGGCTCGGCGCCGGTCGGTGGTGAGCGCGGCGGCCAGGCACAGCACCACGGCGGCGGCGCCCGCGACGCCGGCCGGGCCGATGGCGCCCAGCGGCATGGCGGCGCGGTAGCGGGCGTCGGCGCGGTCGAGGGTGTCCGGCAGGTAGGAGGCGGTGCGCAGGTCGGTGCGGCCGGTCGCGGCGACCAGAGTCTTGGCGTCGCGCCCGCTCAGGAAGGAGCGGACGGCGGCGCGGGTGCGGTCGAGCCGGTCGGCGCGCAGGGCGGCGGGGTCGACGGGCAGCCGCCAGAAGTCCTCGGCGCCCGCGCCCCAGCGGGCGAGGGCGGGCAGGTCGTCGGCGCCGGTGAAACCGGTGGTCTGCCACCAGTCGTGGCCCTCGCCGTCGAGGCGCAGGCAGGCGCGGTCGGGGCAGCCGAGGTCGTCCCAGAACGGGTCGGCCGGGTCGTTGACCCGGTAGAAGCCGACCACCGAAGTGCTGTGTGGCGCACCGGACTTGTCGGTGCCGTTGTCGATGGTGTCGCCGAGCCTGATGCCGATGGTGTCGGCGGCGCGGCGGTTCAGGACGATCGGCAGCGGGCCGTCCGCGGCGGCCGGTCCGGGCCAGGTGCCGTCGGTGAGGGTGACGCGGTCGGCGAGGCCGTGCAGGTAGAGCAGGTCCATCGTCGGGGCGGTGCCCGGGACGATCCGGGCGTAGCCCGGGTTGTTCAGCGGGGCCTGGCCGCCGGCCCGGGCGCCGTGGGCCTCGCCGGAGGGGGACAGGGTCAGCGCGGTGCCGAGGCGGTCGGCGAGGGCGTGCCGCATGGTGGCGAGGTCGGCGGCGGTGTCGGCCGGGCGGGTGCGGGAGGTGTACTGCAGGCTGGTCGTGTGGAGGCTGCGGTGGCTCACGTAGTCCTGCAGCGCGGCGTCGGCGCCGCGGTCCTGGAGCCGTGGGAAGGCCGCCGCGAGGAACACAGTGACAAGGGCGAGGGCCGCGGTGAGCAGCGCGGCCGGGAGGTCGGCGCGCAGTCTGGTGCGGACCCATCGCACGGGCCGGCCGGGCCGGGCGGGTCTGCCCGGGGCCTCGGTGGCGGGCGCGGTGGCCCGGGTGGGGCTGGTGGTCATGTCTCCTCCGGCCCCGTCCGGGCGCGATGGGGCCGCGCGTGGGCGTTCGGCGGCATGCTGAGGGCCCGTCGGGCGCGGGCCGCCGGCGGCGGTTCGCCGGACAGCGGACGATGCTGTCAGACTCGGCCGCGGAACGGAAGGGTCGTGTCCACACCGGCGGCGGGTCGACAGCGGGCCGTGCGGTGTCCGCAACTGTGCCGGTCCACCGGCAGTTTGGTTTCGTCGGGGAAAATTCGCCGGTGCGGTGAACCCGCTGGGCCGTGGCGGCCGTGGACAGGGGTGGAGCGGGTTCGCGGGCGTCGGCGTGCTGAGGGGCCGACGGACGCCCGGGGGCTTCCCGTACCGGCGCCCACACCCCTGAGGGCGCCGGTACGGGGACGAGGGCCCGTCACCGGCGGGGGCGAAGGAGGCTACGAGGGCTCCGGGCTCCGAGCGGGCCGCAGGCGCGAGATCGCCGGGGCGGCGGCGAGGAACGGCAGGGTGGTCAGCACGAAACGGCGCGGTCAGCACGGGCAGGCGCCGGGGGGGGCGGAGGCCGGCGGCCGGGTGCGGGCGCGGGTGTCGACCAAGGCCCCGCGGATCGCGGACCTGGTCGCCGCCGCGCGGCCGGGCGAGCCGGTCACCGTGTACGCCACCTACGCGTCCCTGGAACGCATCGTCCAGGCACAGGGGGAGTGCGGCCTGCCCGCCTGGGACTTGGTCGTGGTGGACGAGGCCCACCGCACCGCAGGGTCGCAGGGCAAGGCCTGGGCCGCCGTGCACGACGACGCCCAGGTCCCCGCCGCCCGGCGCCTGTACTTCACCGCCACCCCGCGCATCCCCGACGACCGCACCGCCAAGGACGGCCTGGCCGACCTCACCGACACATTGGTGGGGAAGCGGCTGCTGTTGTCCCCGCGGTACGGGTGCGGGGTCAGGGGTGGTGTGCCGCGGCCCGGGAGATCGGGACGACGGTGGCGGGCCGCCTGGCGATCTGTTCGCGGAGGGCGGCGTTCTCGGCGAGGAGGGTCGTGATCACGGTGGCCGCGCTGTCGAGACGCGCCTGGAGTTTGCGCTGTCCGTCCCGGCTGGTGCGGAGCCGGCGGCGCAGTTCGGCGGCCTCGTCGTCGCGGCGGCGGTGGTGGAGGGCGGCCGGGCTGGTGGCGGTTCGGGTGTTCCATTCGGCGAGGGCAGTGGGGGCGCGGTTCATGGTGGCGCGGCTGACGGCGGCCTCGTGGCAGAGATTGTTCTTGGTGAGCCTGCCGTCGGTGCGCTCGGGACGGCCGGCGAGGAGCCGTTCGGCTCCACCGGATGCATCGTCCCGTCCAGCAGGACCGGCATCCCGCGGACGATACCCGGCGGTCGAACAGTTTCTGGAGGTCTGAGTGACCGAGGCCTGGGACGTCCCTTGTTCTCAGGGCCTTCCACTGGTCCGCGAAGAAGAGGTACATGTCATCTCCGAGTGTTCACCCCCACCCAGATGACCAGCAGTTTTACGGACTAATGCAACGTCAGCAAGCGCCCTCGGCTGTTTCGTGTCTGGAGAACCGTCCCACTTCGGTTCCAGGCTCAAGCCGCCGCCGGACGGGAAGCCGGTGACCGGACGGGCGAGGGCGACGTCGTATCTGCGACCACCTGGGGCTGCCCGCACTGGACCGCGGCACCCTGACGGTGGACCACGACCTGATGGCCTCCCACCTCTAGCCGGACTCCCGCTTGGGCCTGGTCCGCTTCCGGAATGCTGTCACCCGGCTGAGTCAACGCCGCGGTTCCGCGGGGTCGTCGACTGAGCCCGGAGCATCGCTCCCTGAGTCGGTCCCGGGGTCCGGCTCAGACGGCACGCCGGACGTAGGGTGAGCTTGCTCCGCTTTGACGGACAACGAAGCCCGACCTTGAGGCGGCCTATGGGGCATCCGGGCAGGCCGATGGCCGGGACCGACGGCAGACCGCATCCAGGGCGGCTGCTGGGGGCCAAGGGCACGGAAGGCACCGAGGCCGCAGCGGTTCGAGCAGCTGGCCTTCGCCGCCGCTGGGAACAAGCCCCGCACGGCCCGGCCGCCCGTCGGGGCACCGCTTTGCGTGTTCGTGTCCATCGCGCCGGCTCCGAAGCACATGCGCGATGCTGGTTACGTCGTTTCGGCACCGGCGGAGGCCCGCGAACGCGGCTCTCGAAGGAGGAGTCGACATGGATCCGCTGCAGCCCGGCCCACTGCGCTGCCTGGTGACCGGTGCGACCGGCTACATTGGCGGCCGACTCGTCCCCGAACTGCTCGCCCACGGGCACACCGTACGGTGTCTGGTACGGGATCCCGGGCGACTGCGCGACCATCCCTGGCGGGCCCGGGTGGAGAGCGCCACCGGTGACGTCACCCGCCCCGCAACCCTCGCCGGGGCCTTCGACGACGTCGACGTCGCCTACTACCTCATCCACTCGCTCGGCACCGGGCCCTCGTTCGAGGCAACCGACCGCGCGGCCGCCCGCGCTTTCGCGGCCGCCGCGGCGGCCGCTGGCGTCACCCGGATCGTCTACCTCGGCGGCCTCGTCCCCGACCACGCGGCCGCCGACCTCTCCCCCCACCTGCGCTCCCGCGCCGAGGTCGGCCGCATGCTCCGAGCCGGCGGTGTCCCCACGGCCGAACTGCGCGCCGCCGTGATCATCGGCTCCGGCAGTGCCTCCTTCGAAATGCTGCGCCACCTCACCGAACGCCTGCCCGCGATGGTCACTCCGCGCTGGGTGTCCACCCGAATCCAGCCGATCGCCGTCCGGGACGTTCTGCGCTACCTGGTCGGCGCCGCTCACCTGCCGCCCGGACTGAACCGCACCTTCGACATCGGCGGCCCCGACGTCCTCACCTACGGACAGATGATGCAGCGCTACGCCCGCATCGCCGGACTGCGCCGCCGCCTCATCCTCCCCGTGCCGCTCCTCACTCCCCGCCTCTCCAGCCTTTGGGTCGGCCTGGTGACTCCAGTCCCGGGCTCCATCGCCCGCCCCCTCGTCGAGTCCCTGCGCCACGAAGTCGTCTGCGGCGAACACGACATCGCCCGATGGGTGCCCGACCCGCCGGAGGGCCTGACCGGCTTCGACCAGGCCGTCACGCTCGCCCTGCACCGGATCAAGGACGCCGACGTCGCCACCCGCTGGTCCTCCGCCTCGCTGCCCGGCGCCCCGAGCGACCCGCTGCCCACCGATCCCGACTGGGCCGGCGGCAGTCTCTACCAGGATGTCCAGGAACGCACCGTGACCGCGTCACCCGCCGCCGTCTGGAGCGTGATCGAAAGCATCGGCGGCGACAACGGCTGGTACTCCTTTCCACTCGCCTGGGCGCTGCGCGGCCGGCTCGACCGCCTGGTCGGCGGCGTCGGACTGCGCCGGGGCCGCCGCGACCCGACCCGACTACGGGTCGGCGACTCCCTCGACTTCTGGCGTGTCGAGGAAATCGAACCCGGCCGACTGCTGCGCCTACGGGCCGAGATGCGCCTGCCCGGGCTGGCCTGGCTCGAACTCTCGGTCACACCGGACGACGATCACGGAACGCAATACCGGCAGCGGGCACTGTTCCACCCCCACGGCCTGGCCGGACACGCGTACTGGTGGGCTGTCGCACCGTTCCACACCGCGGTGTTCGCAGCCATGGCCCGCAACATCACCGAACGCGCCCGCCAGGGGCCGTCGATGAATTAGTGGTGCGTGTCGTGTCAGCTCTCGGGTTGATGTCGTGTTCATGAGGCATCTGGTCGGCTCGCAGGGGTCGATGAGGCGGACGGGCAGGGGGGGGCGGCGCGGTGTCCGTGTCCGTGCAGCAGGGGCCGGGTCTGCTGGAGGAGGGCGCGCATCTGGTTCTCCCCGATGCGCAGGAGGCGGGCGGTCAGCGAGACGGGCAGGAACGCGCTTGGCGGCTGTCAGGAACGCCGGATATCCCTCGAGGGCAACACCGCCACGACCACCGGGAGACGCCCGTGAGCACCCGTCAGCGCCCCGCCGAGCCCGACGACAAACGACGACCAGGCCGACGCCGTCGAACCGGCCGAGCCGTCCCGGCCGGGACGCACCGCGTACCGGCGCGGCGCCGCCGACCCGAACGGGTCGACCACCGGGCTGCGCTCCGACGTCCTCGGCGCGCTCGGCGTCCTCAAGGTCGCCACCGCCGACCAGCTCCAGCGCCTGCTGCGGCCAGGGGCGGCGTCGAACAAGGCGGTCCGGCAGGCGCTCGGCGACCTCGCGCTGCATGGTCTGGGCGCCTCCGACGGCAACACCAGGGACCGGCACAAGACCTGGCGGCTGGAGGGCACGGCCGGGCTGGACGCGGCCGGGCAGGTGCTCGGGAGGGTCCGCTCGGAGATGGGCTCCTCGGCCCGGGGCGCCGGGCGTAGTGGTGCCCGGCACGCGATGGCCGTCAACGAGACGATCGCCGCGTTCGTCCTCGGCGGCAGCGCGCCCGGGGCCGCGGGCGGGGTGGGCACCGTGGCCGACTGGGCGACCGAGGTCGAGTTCCTGCTGCCGGGCGGGCGGCGCAAGGTGCGCCCGGACGCGGTGTGGCAGGCCCCTCAGATCGGGGTGCCGGTGCTGATGGTGGAGGTCGACCGCTCGACGATGTCGCCGGAGCGGGTGGCCGCGAAGTTCACCGCCTACCGCGAGCTGTTCCGCACCAAGGTCAAGAGCACCGACCCGGCGCTGTCCGACGAGGAGCCGGCCGACCGGACGGTGCACTGGTGCAGGGCCTTGAGGTTGCGGCCGTCGATGAGGCGGAGGCGGCCGTTGCGGTGGGCGAAGTCGTAGCCGGCCTTGCCGAACCACGAGGTGGTGACGGGGATTCCGTAGCCGGCGCCCTTGTCGTGCATGACGCCGGCCAAGGCCCGGACGGTGTTCACCGGGACCGCCTTCTTGGAGCACTTGGCCGGGATGGCGAAGACGCGGGAGCCCGTGGGGTCGTTCAGGGCCGCGACGGCGTCCACACCGTCGTCGCGGGAGCCCTGGGCGCGCCAGGCGTTTCACGTCGAGGTGCGTCCGGATCACGGCCAGATAAGCAGAAGTGCCTTCTGAACCGGCACGATGAGACGTGTTCAAGGTCTCCGTCGTACCGGCGGGAAGGCACTTTCTGCGTGCTCGCTACCCGGTCCGCCCCGAGCCCGTCGTCAGCGCTGACGGGCACGGGGTCGCCGGCCATGCCGGCTGGCGCCTGCCGTCGGGTCCGGCTGGGGCACCACGCTGACCGGCGCCTTCTCCGAGGCACTGGGCAGCTGCGCCCGGTGTCGTCGTCCGAGCCGGGCGCGTCCTACGGGTGATGGCTCCGTCGGGCCCAGGAGGGGCCTGTGCCCTGTTCCTCCTGCGGCGCGTACGGCCGGGGGTGGGGGTGGGTGTCCTGGTGCGGCGGCGCGGGCCACTGGGACCAGGGCGGCGACTGCAGTGAGTGCGGTGTGTCCGTGCGGTGCTGGGGGGTGGGCCGGGTGGTCGTGCGTCCGGGGCGCAGGGGCCACCACAGGCTGCGGCCGAGGATCGCGGCCAGGGCGGGCACCAGCACGATGGACAGCAGGAACGCGGAGAGCAGGATGCCGAGCCCGGTGGCGAAGCCGATCTGCTGGGTGGAGGGTTGCGGGGTCACCGCGAGGCTCGCGAAGGAGCCGGCCAGGACGACGCCGGCCGTCGCGATGGCCGGGGCGGTGTGCCGCAGGGCGCGCGAGACTGCTGCCCGGGGCGGCCCGGGGTGTTCCATCTCTTCCCGGATCCGGTCGCTGATCAGGATGTTGTAGTCGGTGCCGAGTGCGACCACGAACAGGAACAGGACCAGGGGCAGTGTGAAGTTGACGCCCGGCTTGTCCATCGCGTGCTGGAACAGCAGGGCGGCCGCGCCGAGGGTGGCCGCGAAGCCGAGGCCGACGGAGAGCATCAGGACCACTGGTGCGAGCAGGCTGCGCAGCAGCAGCAGGAGGATCACCCCGATCAGTACCGCCGCGACCGGGAAGACCAGCCGAAGGTCGCGGCCGACGGCGGTGGAGACGTCGGCGAAGACGGCCGGGGTGCCGCCGACGTGCGCGGTCAGGTCGGCGGGAGTGCTCTGGGCGACGGCTGCGCGGATCGGGCCGGAGACCAGGTCGCGGGCCTGCTGGGACTGCGGGTCATCGGTGAGGAACAGGTCGATCCGCGCGGCCTGCCGGCTCTCGCTCAGGACCGGCTTGGCGACCTGGCCGACGCCGGCGACCCGGGTGAGGCGCTGCGCCAGGCCGTCGAGTGCGCCGGGGGCGAGGGGGCCGGTGTTCTTGGTTTCGACGTAGACGCTGGTCGGGTCCGCCACGCCGGCGGGCAGGGCGCGGGAGATTTCGAGGGCGGTGGTCTGGGACGCGGTGCGTGCGCCGCCGCCCAGGCCGTAGTCCATCTTGATCCCGGCCAGCCCGCCGGCCAGGGCGCCCAGGAGGGCGATCGAGGCGACGACCATGGTCAGCGGCCGGCGGGCCACCAGGTCGGCGAATCGGGCTGTGGCGCCGTCGCGGGGTTCGGCCTTAAGGGCGCGTGAGGGCCAGAAGAGTTTGCGTCCGCAGGCCGCGAGCACGGCTGGCATCAGGGTGAGGCTGGCCAGCAGCATGACCAGGACCGAGACCGCGACGGCCGGGCCGAGCACCCGGAACTGGCCGAAGCTGGCGACCCCGAGGGTGGCGAAGGCGGCGACGATGGTCAGCGCGGCCGAGGTGACCGCGGTGCCGACCTTCTGACCGACCTCGGCGGCGGTGGAGCGGTGGTGGCGATCAGGTCGGATCCGCAGCTGCTCGCGGAAGCGGAACATCAGGAACAGGAAGTAGTCGATGCCGATGCCCAGGAGCACCACGCCGATGAGGCTCGGTACGGAGGGGTCGAGCTTGATGCCGGTAAGCATCGCGGTGCCCACGACCGCGCCGCCGGCCACGCCGCTGACGAGGGCCACCGAGATCAGCGGCAGTAGGGCGGCCAGGAGGCTGCGGAACACGAGGACGTGGAGCAGCACGATCAGGGCGACGGCGCCGGCGGAGGCGACGGTCGCGAGGGTCTTCCCGTCGTCGGCGGAGTCGACCTGCTCGGCGAGCGCGCCGGTGAAGCCGGTTCGCAGGCCCTGGGCGGCGAACTCCGCCCGGGCGTTGTCCCGGAACGTCCGGAAGGTGCTCTCCAGGCCCGGGTCGGCGGGGTTTCCGGTGAGGTTGGCGGAGAGCAGCTCGAAGGTTCCGTCAGGTGCCGCCATGGCCGCACTGATCCGGGGGATCTGCGAGTAGTCCCGCTGAAGGGGCGCCGCGTCCTTGGGCTTGGGCATGGTGACCTTCAAACGGCTCAGCCGCTTCGCCCCGGCGTCGATCTGCTCGTGGTCCGTGGGGGTCAGCGCCCGGCCGTCGGTCCGTGCGACCAGGACGGTCACCGGGTTGGCGTCGGGCTTCGTCCCGAAGTGGTCGTGGGCGATCTCCATGGCGGCGGCCGAGTCGTAGCTCTTCGGCAGGAAGTCGGCCGTCTGCGTTTGGGTCACCCGGTAGATCAAGGTCTGGCTCAGGACGGTCAGGAGTATTCCCAGGACCGCCCATACGGCGATCACCTTCCACGGATTCCTGGTGGAGAATCCGGTCAGGGCGCGGATCACGATGTCCTCCGGCTGTGGTGCTGTAGCCGGGGAGTTCCGGCACGTCTCCAGACCATCACGGCGTACCGGGCGTTCTCGTCCGAGCGGGGGAGGAGAACGCCGTCAGGACCTGGGCCCGGTACGCGGCCCTGACCAGGACCAGGGGCCTGGTCAGGGATCGGTCCCGGGTACCCGCCCGGGTCCGGAATCAGCTGTGAGAATGGACCGCGGACGCTCCCCCCCCGGGGGACCGCGGGCCGTTGCGGGAACAGCACACGGCTCACGGCTCACGGCTCACGGCTCACGGCACACGGACGACGGTCGCGGTGAACCGGCGAAAGGCGGTGCCGACCGGCCACAGAAAGGACCAGCACCAGAATGTCGACGCACCACCGGCCCCTGCCGCCGTCGCCGAGAGCCGACGGCCTGCCCTGGACGGCCAGCGACGCGCTGCTGGCCGTCGGGGCGGCCGCCCTGGACCTCCTCGGCTACACGGTCGACGGTCCGGACGGAAGCCAGCCGATCACCCTGACCGCGCTGGTCCTGCTCGTACTGGCGGCCATGCCGCTGCTCACCAGGCGCCGCTACCCGCTGGCGTCACTGGTGGTTGTGCTGGTCCTCGGCCTGGCACTGAACCTGAGCGGGCCGGTGCCGCACCACTTCAACTGCACGCTGTGCGTCGCGCTGTTCGCCGTGGCCCGCTCCCGCGGCATCGCGGTGGCGGCGCCGGCCGCCCTGGTGGCGGCCGCCGTGCCACTGCTGGGCCGGGGGCATCCGCTGCCCCCTCCGGCAGGGGACGTGGTGGTCAACGTGCTCGCCGCGGCGCTGGTCATCGTCGCGGCCGAGGCGCTGAAGCGCTGGCAGCACGAGGTGGAGGTCAGGCGCAGGCTGCTGGCCGACCGTGCGGTGGCGCAGGAACGGCGCCGTATCGCACGGGAGTTGCACGACATCGTGGCCCACCACATCACCACCATGCAGCTGATGGCCGGCGGTGCCAGAGCGAACCTCGGGGGTGACACCGAGGTGGTGCGCGACGCCCTGGTCACGCTGGAGGGCTCCGGGCGGATGGCGCTGCGCGAGATGCGTCAACTGCTCGACGTGCTCCGGGAGGGCGACGCGCCGGAGGAGGCGGACGGGGCGCCGTCCGCGCCGCAGCCCGGTGTCGGGCACCTCGGAGGGCTCGTCGAGGAGTCCCGCAGGGCCGGTCTGCCCACGGAGTTCGTCGTCCTGGGGGAGGAGCGTCCGCTGGCGCCGAGCACCGGCCTGGCGGTGTTCCGGATCGTCCAGGAGTCTCTCACCAACACCCGCAAGCATGCCGGCCGGGCCGAGGCGCGGGTCCAGCTGACTTACCACCGGGACCGGGTCACCGTCGAGGTGTCCGACAACGGCGCCGCCGCTGCGGCCGACACCCTGGTGGGAGCCCTGACGGGGGCGGGCGGTGCGGCCGGACCGAGGGCGGGCCGCACCGGATACGGTCTGCTCGGCATGCGCGAACGCGTCGCGCTGCAGGGCGGCAGCATCGTGGCCGGCGGCGTCGACGGTGGGGGCTTCCGGGTGCTGGCCAGCCTGCCGGTGGCGCCCGCCGACGGAGAGGAACGGCTCGGATGACGGACACCCCGGAGCGGATCAGGGTGCTGATCGCGGACGACCAGCCGCTGGTGCGGCGGGGCCTGGCCCTGATCCTGGCACCGGACCCGGCGTTCGAGGTGGTGGCCGAGGCGGACGACGGGCAGCGAGCGGTCGACCTCGCACACCGGCACCTGCCGCACGTCGTGGTGATGGACATCCGGATGCCGGTTCTCGACGGAGTCCAGGCGACCGAGCGGATCGCGCGGGAGCTGCCCGCATGCCGGGTCCTGGCGCTGAGCACCTTCGACATGGACGAGTACGTGGTGGCCGCCCTGCGCGCCGGCGCCTACGGGTTCCTGCCCAAGGACGTCTCCCCGGAGGAGCTCTCGGCGGCCGTGCGCACCGTGTACACCGGGGAGGCGGCGGTGGCGCCACGCCTGCTCACCCGGTTGATCTCCACTTACGTCACCGCGCCCTGCCTGCCGCAGTCGCCATCGCCGGTGCCGGTACCGGTGCCGGTTTCCGACCTGGGTGAACTGACGCCTCGTGAGATCGAGGTGTGGCGCCTGCTGGCCACCGGCCTCGACAACGCCGAGATCGCGTCGGCGATGGGCATCAGCGTCTCCACGGTCAAGAATTACATCACCAGCATCTTCGCCAAGCTGAGCGTCCGCGACCGCGCCCAGGCGGTGATCGCGGCCTACGAGTCGGGCCTGGTGGAGGCCCGGTGCGCGAACCCGGCGGGTTGAAGCGGGCCGGGTCAGGCCGGATCGGGCCGGGTTGAGCCGGCCCGGCCGAGAGGTCGCGCAGACAGGCGCCTCGGACGGTCGCGCAGCCAACCGGCTCCTGAGTGGCCCGGTCCGCCCTGACGGAAGCGGGCACAGGTCTCCCCGGCGACCCGGGACCGTCGCAACTCCGTTCTTGCCAAGGCCTGTGCCCGTTCCGCTGTCGGGTGCCGACACCCTGCCTGTCCGAGCGACCTCTCAGGTGATTTCGGCAGCGGTACCTCGCGGACGGCCTCGCGGCCCCGTCCACGGAAGCCGTGAGGCCGTCCGCCCGGTGTCCGGCACCCCGTACACGCCGAGGGGTGGGTCAGCGGCAGAGGGCCGCGTCCAGGGCGTCCGCCATGTGCTGCGCGCCGACCCCGCCCGGGATGGTGGTGACCGTGATGGCGGCGGCGCGACCGTCGTCGGTGGCCCCGTTGCGGGAGCGGTAGCCCGGGGAGGTTCCGCCGTGGCCCCAGGAGAGGCCGCCACAGGAGAGTGGCCTGCTTTGCAGACCCAGCCCGTAGCGGACCCCCGGGCCCAGGAGCTCGGCGGGGACGGTGGTACGCATCTCGGCGAGCTGCGCCGCGGGCAGGAGGCGGCCGCCGAGGAGCGCGGCGAAGAACGAGATGAGATCGGTGTTGGTGGAGACGATCGCCCCCGCCGCCCAGGCCATCGAGGAGTCCATCCCGGTGTAGTCGATCGGAGGCGCGTCCGGCGAGCTGCGGTAGTAGCCCTGAGGGTGGGCCTCGTGGATGCCGGTGTCCCCGGGGGTGGGGAAGTAGGTGTGGCGCAGGCCGATGCGGTCGATGACGCGCTTGGTGATCTCCTCGCCGACGGGCCGTCCGGTGACCTTCTGGATGAGGAGCCCGGCGACGATGTAGTTGGTGTTGCTGTACTCCCAGCTGGTACCCGCGGGGAACCTGGCCTTCTGGGCGAGGGCGCCGTCGAGGAGGTCGCGGGGCTCGAAGTAGCGGTACTGAATCGTGGTGAAGTCCGAGAGCGCGGGGGCGTCCATGTAGTCGGGCAGGCCGCTGGTGTGCTGGAGTAGCTGACGGACGGTGATGTGGCGCCCGTCGATGCCGTCGCCGCGCAGCAGGCCGGGGAGGTAGGTGTCGACGGACGCGTCGAGGCCGATCCTTCCCTCGGCGACGAGCTGGAGGACGACGACGGCGGTGAAGGTCTTGGTGTTGCTGCCGGCGCGTATCTGCCCGTCCACGGGGACCTTGGCCCCGGTGGCGAGGTCGCCGACGCCGGCGGTGTAGTTGCGGGGGCGGCCGTCGCGGCCCGTGACGGCCGCCAGCGCGGCGGGCAGGCCGTCGTCCTTCACCAGCGCGTTCAGGCCCGACTGGACACTGTCCGGCCTACCGCCCGCGAACGCCGCGGTCGGTGCCAGCGCCCCGGCCGCCACGACGCCGGCGGCCACGGAGGCCACGGCCACCGCCAACCCGCGCCGGCCACGGCGGCGTCGGTCGGCCCGGCTGTGCTGTACGTGCTCGTTCACGGAGTAACTCCTCTGCTGGAGGGCGGAAATCGGAAGGGGGGCGGGTTCTGCGCGCAGGTGCGCGCAGAACCCGCTGGTCGTGCCGGTGCGGACACTCAGGCCGGATCGGGGAGGGTCAGCGGCACAGGGCGGAGTCCACCGTGGCCCCCACGTGCTGCTTGGCCTCGTCGCCCGGGATCATGGTCACCGCGATGCTGACGGCGCGGCCGTCATCGGTGGCGCCCCCGGCGGTCTCGTAGCCCGGAATGGTCCCGCCGTGGCCCCAGTACAGGCCGCCGCACGACAGCGGCCGGCTCATCAGGCCCAGCCCGTAGCGGACGCCCGGACCCACCTCGTCGGCGGGGACGGTGGCGCGCATCTGGGCGAGCTGGGCCGCCGGGAGGAGGCGGCCGCCGAGCAGCGCCGTGTAGAAGCGGATGAGGTCGCTGTTGGTGGAGACGACGGCGCCCGCCGCCCAGCCCCAGGACGGGTCCAGTTCGGTGTAGTCGCGGAACGAGCCGTCGGCTTCCCGGTTGTAACCCTTGGGGTGGGCCTCGTGGATACTCATGTCCCCCGGGGTGGGGAAGTAGGTGTGGCGCAGGCCGATGCGGTCGACGATGCGCCGGTTGATCTCCTCGCCGAGCGGCCGCCCGGTGACCTTCTGGATGATCAGGCCCGCCATCAGGTAGTTGGTGTTGCTGTACTCCCAACGCGTGCCCGGGGCGAAGTGAGCCTTCTGGGCGAGGGCCGCGTCGAGCAGTTCACGCGGTTCGTAGTACCGCGTCGGACCGGCGAGGATCGAGTCCTTGTCCACGTATTCGGGCAGGCCGCTGGTGTGCTGGAGCAGCTGACGGACGGTGATGTGGCGCCCGTCGATACCGTCGCCGCGCAGCAGACCCGGCAGGTAGGTGTCAACGGGGGAGTCCAGGCCCACCTTTCCTTCGGCGACGAGTTGGAGCACCACGACGGCGGTGAAGGTCTTGGTGTTGCTTCCGATCCGTATCTGCCCGTCCACGGGGACCTTGGCCCCGGTGGCGAGGTCGCCGACGCCGGCGGTGTAGCTGTGGGGGCGGCCGTCGCGGCCCGTGACGGAGGCCAGTACGCCGGGCAGGCCGTCGTCCTTCACCAGCGCGTTCAGGCCCGACTGGACACTGTCCGGCCTACCGCCCGCGAACGCCGCGGTCGGTGCCAGCGCCCCGGCCGCCATGACCCCGGCGGCCACGGCGGTCACGACCGCGATCGCCCGGTGTCGGCTGCCCCGGCGGGAGAGCGGGAAGCGGCTGTGCGGTGCATGCTCGTACACGAAAGGACCCCTCCGATGAATGGTGCCGGTGATTCCCGGCCTTGATCAAGAGGACCATTCGGGGGCAGGGGAGTTCGTCCACACCGAGGACGAAACCGCACCCAGGAGCAGACTCCGGGAGCCGCCCCCGGCCAGGACCGTACTCCTGGCCATCGGAGCCGATCGGCCCGATGCTCCCCGCCCGCTCCCGTACCACGGCGGCGACCTCGACTTACCTTCCTGGGCCCGTGCCTGGTGGTGGTTGTGGTGGGTGGTTGGGGCGTTGGTCGGTGTGGTCGGGGCGCTGCGCTGTGCTTTTTGTTCTCGTGTCCGGCTGGTGCCGGCCGCTCGTGTGGGCGGGGTGAGGCGGGGGGTCTCCATGGCGTCAGGCGGGCTCTGGGGGGGAATTTTTTGTAGCGGGCGCGGGCGGCGTCCGCGCTGAGTCCGAGCGCCTCGCCGATTGTGGCCCTGTTTTCGACAGGTTGATTGATTGAGAGTCACTGGGTCAGCGAGGACGAGAGCTACCTGCTCCGCTCATGGAGTGACTGTCCGGGCCACCGCTTTCATGATCGGCGGTGAGTTTCGGAGCCACCCTGGTCGAGTGATGTCTCGTCACAACACGACGCGCACGTCCCTGACAGGCATGGCTCGTGAGGACCCGGCTCCGGGTGGCCGCGCTCGAGCGCGCGTCGGCTCCGTCAGCGGTGGTACGGGTGTCGGTTCACTCCATGGTGGCGAGACGGTCGGCGGCGCCGCCGTGCCACTCGATCATGAAAAGGGTGGCGTCGTCGCTGGTGCGCCCGCCTCTTTCTCTCTTCAGCGTGTGGGAGAGATGGCGCAGGTCCGCCCGCATCCCCTCTGACGGCTCTTCCCCCAGGCGGTTGACGCAGCCGATGAGGCGTTCCTCGCCGAACGGCTCCCCGCCGGCGACATGCTCCTCGATAATGCCGTCGGTGTAGCACAGCACCCGGTCGCCGCGCTGGAGCGTGTGCTCTCTGACCCGGGGCGCCTCACCTCCGAAGCCGACAGGCAGCGTTGTGGCGCTCTCCAGCTGCCGCACGACCCGGCCCTCGCGGATCAGCAGCGGCGCGGGGTGGCCCGCGTTGACCAGTTCCATCTCCCCGGTGGAGATGTTCAGGTGCATCAGCTGCGCCGTGACGAAGTGGTCGGGCCCGAACTGCCGGGAGATGGCATCGTCCATGAACGCGTACTTCTCGGACAGGCTGACGAACACACGCCGGGCATGGCGGTAGGCGCCGATGGCGATGGTCGCCATCGCGGCGGCGTCCAGGCTGTGACCCATCGCGTCGATGACGGCCGCGTGCAGGATGTTGTCGTTGAGGGCGTAGTCGAAGCTGTCACCGGCGACGCGGTAGGTGGGCTCCAGGATGCCGGCCACCTCGACCTGCGGCAGGGACATCGTCAGCGGCGGCAGCAGGCTCCACTGGATCTCCGCGGACAGGCTCATTGGCTCGCGACGCCGGGCCAGGAAGAACTGGTCGGTGTAGGCGTTCTTGGTGACCAGCATGTCGGCAACCAGGCCGGCGAGCTGGCCCAGCAGTCGCCGGTCATCATCGTCGACGGCGTCCAGAGTCAGGGCCATGACGCCCACCTGGTCGCTTCCGTCCAGCAGGGGCAGATGCATCCGGACGCTGCCGTCAGCCTGTGGTACCTCGACGACAGCCGCGCGCCGGAAGGCCCGGCCGGCGGGGGAGTCGGTCATCGGCTCGGGCTGGCCCACGTGCAGCTTCCTGCCCGGAAGCGGCACCAGCAGCTCCTGAGCGTAGTCCTGGAGCATGATGGAGACGTCACGGCCGCCGATCCCGGCCACCTCTTCCGCGATCAGGGGGGCGATCAGCTGCGGCGGCAACAGCCGCGCCCTGTCCAGCAGCCGGCCGAGCAGCCGCTCGGCAGAACCCTCCGACCGGTCCACCACGCCCTTGTCGGGCTGCCGCTCAACTTCCGCCATAGCTTCACCACAGCACAGCGGCGTGGACGACGCCAACATCGACAGCCCAACAGACGGTGGGTTACGCCGCCTGAATGTTGGACGCCTCGGAGCCCTTGGAACTCGTAACACGATCACGGTCATCGAGTGTTGCCGCCTATGCCAGGTGGGACCTGTAGTCGCGCCTCGTCGCATTGGTGGGCACGCCAGGCGTGTCCGGTCCGGACATCCATCCCTCGGGGCAGAGCAGCACGGATTTGATGAACGACGGCGGCGGAAGGTAGCTGTGGCTGGCGACGGAGTGGGCTAGCCCCGGCGCTCTCCGCGAACACCTACAGGCGCGGCAGGCATCTCCCCCAGATCCGCCCGGGTGACAGCCCTCCGGCACTACCTCCACTACGCGCCGCCGCCGGTCGTTGCCAAGGCCCTCGGCTACACCGAGGTCACCACCGCCTACGTCGCTGCCGAAGTCGGCACTCCGTGGAGCCGGTACGCACCCGGCAGCCACACACTGTGACACCAGTTCCCAGGCGGGAGCCGTCGGCTCACGAGGACGGGAGCGAGCTGGAGGAATGCCCGCTCCCCCGTCAGGTGACGGGGCTGCGATGCTGTTCAGCCAGTTCTGCCATGCCGTAACGCCGGCCGGGTGAAGAGAAGGGCAGCTAACTCTCGGCTGCGCAGGTGGGGTCGGCGGCGGCCTGGACGAGGTTGTGCTCCAGGCGTTCAAGGGTGTGCAGGGCCTCGGTGCGCTCCTCGGGGTTCAGGCCCGCAGCAACGAGGTCTTCGAGCTGGCTCCAGCTCTGTTCGACCTCGCGGCGTAGGGCGTGGCTGGCCGCGGTGGGTTCGATGAGGGACGCGCGTTTGTCGGTGGGTGAGGGGCGGCGGCGGACGAAGCCGGCCTGTTCCAGGCGCTGGACGGTGCGGGTCATGGTGGCGGCGTCGGAATCCAGGAGTCGCACCAGGTCGGTCTGGCGCTGGGGGCCGAGCTCCCACAGGTGCATCATGACCAGTTCCTGGCCCGGGTGCAGGCCGATGCGGCGCAGGAGTTGTCCGGCGAACATGCGGTGCAGGCGGGCTAGGCGGAAGATCGCGTGGCTGATGGGCCCGCCGCTGGCGGCGGCCGGCACTGGGACGCTCACCTCCTGCCCCGCTTCCGCGGGGTCCTTCCCAGCCGCCGGAGTGGACTGTGTCATCTCTTCCTCACTTTCCTGATCGGGCAGCTAATGCTATCGCTCGCCTCCGCCCTCAATGGGTGCTCCTCCCTTCGATCTGGAACTTTCCTGGCCAGCGCGCGTGATCCGCGTCACGTATCGACTGAAAGTAGCTCTCGGATATTTACCTGTCCGAGCAGGTATCTGTTACGTTGGGCGTGTCGAGGCCACCGCCCATCACTCCTTGCGAGGGAAAAGATCATGACCACTGCTTTCGATCCGATCGTTCTGGGCGGCCGCCGCCTGGCCAGCCGTATCGCCATGGCGCCGATGACCCGCAGCCGCGCCTACGGGCCGGGCGCGGAGCCGACCGCTCTGATGGCGGAGTACTACGCGCAGCGCGCCGGTGCCGGGCTGATCGTCACCGAGGGGATCCAGCCCTCGCCGGTCGGCCAGGGCTACCCGGACACCCCCGGCCTGCACACGGCCGGCCAGGTGGCGGCGTGGCGGAGCGTGACCGATGCCGTGCACCGCGAGGGCGGGGTGATCTTCGCGCAGCTGATGCACACCGGCCGGATCGGCCACCCGAGCCTGCTGCCTGAGGGCCTGGTGCCGGTGGCGCCCTCAGCGGTGGTGGCCACGGGCCAGGTGTTCACCCACGAGGGTCCGAAGGAGTACGTCACGCCGAGGGAGCTGAGCGAGGCGGAGATCCGGCAGACGATCGCCGACTTCGCCACCGCGGCCCACCACGCCGTCGAGGCCGGCTTCGACGGCGTGGAGATCCACGGCGCCAACGGCTACCTGGTCCACCAGTTCCTCGCCCCCAACACCAACCTGCGCACCGACGCCTGGGGCGGCGAGGTCGAAGGCCGGATCCGCTTCGCCGTCGAGGTCGTCACGGCCGTGACGGAAGCGGTCGGCAGCAGCCGGGTCGGGCTGCGGATCTCGCCCGGCAACCCCTACAACGACATCGCCGAGCCCCAGCCGGGCGAGGTCTACGAGGCGCTGCTCGAGCGGATCGCCGACCTGGACCTGGCCTACCTGCACCTGATGGAGGGCCCGGACCGCGACCTGACCGCGCGTCTGCGCAAGGCCTGGCCCGGCACATTCGTTCTCAACCCGTTCACCCACCCCCAGGCCACCGGGCCCGAGGCGCTGCAGCTGGTCGAGGACGGGGCGGCGGACATGGTCGCCTACGGCGCCCTGTTCCTGGCCAACCCCGACCTGCCGGCCCGCCTGGCCGCCGGCGGCCCGTTCAACACCCCGGACGCGGCCACCTTCTACGGCGGCGACCACCGCGGCTACACCGACTACCCCATCCTCAGCGCCTGACCGGCGTGGCCGCCAGTGCGGCCGCCTTCCCGGCCACACAGTGAGTCACAGCGCGTACCTTCCTCCATCCCCTCCTCCCTGGGAGTTTCCGATGTCCACTGCGATCACTTTCTCCGAGTACGGCGCGGCAGAGGTGCTGCGGCCGACCGAGGTCGCCCTGCCGGAGCCGGGACCCGGCCAGGTCCGGATCAAGGTCAAGGCCGCCTCGGTGAACCCGCTCGACATGAAGATCCGATCCGGCCTGATGGCCAAGGTCGCCCCGGCCCGCTTCCCGGTGATCCCGGGCCTGGACGCGGCCGGTGTCGTCGATGCCGTCGGTGAGGGAGCCGACGTGGCCGTAGGGGACGAGGTTCTCGGGTCCACGGCCGGCGGCAGCTACGCCGAGTACGCACTGATCGACCGGCCGGTGGCCAAGCCCGCGGCCCTGTCGTGGGAGGTCGCCGCCTCGCTGGTGACGGTCGGCCAGACCGCACACCGGGTCCTCGGCCAGCTGGGTGTGCAGCCGGGTCAGATCCTGCTCGTCCACGGCGCCGCCGGCAGCGTGGGTGTCATCGCCGTGCAGCTGGCCGCCGCCCGCGGCATCACCGTCATCGGCACCGCCGCCGAGCGCGACCTTGAGCGTGTCACGGCGCTCGGAGCCATCGCCGTCCGCTACGGCGACGGCTGGGTCGGGCGGGTGAAGGCCGCGGCTCCGGGCGGGGTGGACTTCGTCTTCGACGCCTCCGGCGCCGGCGTGCTCGCCGACTCCGTCGCCCTGACCGGCGATGCGGGCAAGGTCATCACCATCGCTGACATGTCCGCCCAGCAGCACGGCGTGCGCTTCAGCGCCGGCACCACCGACCAGGGCGGCCAGGCCCTGCCGGAGCTGGTTGAGCTGGCCGCCGCCGGAAAGCTCACCCTGCCGATCTGGCGCACCTACCCCCTGGCCGAGGCCGCACAGGCCCACGCCGACCTGGAAGCCCACCGCAACCAGGGCAAGGCCGTCCTCCTGCCCTGACTCCTCTATACCCCCGCCTCGCGTCGTCGGACGAGGCGGCCCCGGGGCCGCAGCCGGCATCCGCACCTCAGCCGGCCACGGCCCCACCCCAAACCCCCAACCAGCTGAACCGGTACGACGGGAGGCCGAACGCGATGGCACTCGCCACCATCCCCACGCCCGCACCACTCGCGGCCGACGCGAACCTCACCACCGCGTTCCAGGTCCTCGGCCAGAAGTGGAACGGCATCATCCTGCACACCCTGGCCACCCGCCCCGCCCGCTTCGGCGAACTGCTTATCGCCATCGACGGCATCAGCACCAAGATGCTCGCCGACCGGCTGCGCGAACTCCTCGACGCCGGCCTGGTCACCCACGACCAGCTCCCGCCCGGACCCGCCAGCTACACCCTCACCTCCGACGGCCGGGCGCTTCTACCCGCCTTGGAGCACATCCGCACCTGGGCCAAGAACCGCACCACCTGACCATCCGAAATACCCCAACGAACAACGGAACGTCATGTCAGAGCGCACCCTCCCCGAAGCGACCTTCGCCCGCACTGTCCTGGGCTCCGGCCCCGGCCTCGCCCTCGCCCACGGCGCCGGCAGCAGCATCGACAACACCTACGGCCCGATCCTCGAAGGCCTGGCCGCCGGCCACACCGTCGTCGGCGTCGACTACCCCGGCAGCGGCAACACCCCCCGCTCCACCACGCCCCTGCAGCTGGACGACCTCGCCGACCAACTCGTCGCCGCCGCCGTCGCCGAAGGCCTGGACACCTTCGCCCTGCACGGCTACTCTCTCGGCGGCCCCGTCGCCATCCGCGCCGCCGCCCGCCACCCCGAGCGCGTCACCGCCCTCGTCCTGACCGCCACCATGGCCCACGCCAACAACCAGCAGGCCCTGACCATCAGGGTGTGGGGCAAGCTCGCCGCCACCGGCGACCGCCGCCTGGTCAGCGAGTTCCTCTTCCCGCACGCCCTCAGCCCCCAGGCCATCGAGGCCATGCCCGCCGAGCAGCTGGAGGAAGTCATCACCTACGCCGCCGGCGAAGTCGCCGACGGCACCGTCGAGCACGCCGACCTCGCCGGCCGGATCGACGTCCGCGACGACCTCGCCGCCATCCATGTCCCCACCCTGGTTATCTCCACCACCGCCGACCACCTGGCGCCCCCCGCCCTGCACCGCCACCTCGCCGAGAACATCCCGGGCGCCCAGCTCACCGAGATTCCCACCGGCCACCTGCCCATGGTCGAGCGGCCCGAGGAATGGCAGAAGCTCATCACCGACTTCCTCGCCAAGCACAACGCCTGACCACAGACCGGTGTGGGGCGGCGCCGACAGCGGCGAAACGGGCCCCACACCGCTGTGTGCTCCACAGAAATTCCACAAGAAGCGACCGTAGCCTCAGCCAGGCATACCGGGTCGACGAGCCGACGGCGCACGGACGTCATATTTCCGCGCATACGCGCGCAATCGGCCGCCGACCCAGAAGGGGGAAACACATGTCGAGGAACAGGGCTCGTCATGGGCGCGGACTTTCAACGGCAGCCGGCACCATCGCCGCACTTTTGCTAACCGCGTGCAGTGCGAACACTCCAGCCGCGTCCACACCGACCGTTCCACAGATCCCGGGCAGTGCTCCCGCCAGCTTCACCGTCTACGACACGACGTTCTACGCGAATCTCAACCTCGAACGGGCCGGTGCGGTCAAAGCCGACATCATCTACGGATCCGCCGTCGCCGACCTGGCCGACCAGCCTTCCCCCGGCGGCCCGTACGGCGGCCCCAAAACCGAACTGGCCCTGCCCCCGCAGCAGGCATATGAACAGCTGGTCCGCCAGCACCTGAGCACACCAGGACCACTCGTCCTGGACTACGAAACGCTCTACCTCACCGGCACGCCCGACGAAGCCCAGCGGCACTTCCAGAAGCTCTCAACATTGCTGCAGTGGACACACGAGGCCGCGCCGGGAAAACAGATCGGCTTCTGGGGCCTGCTCAACAACACGCAACCCGCGTACTATCCGCTGGCCCGAAGCCTCGCCGAACACGAGGACGCCTTCTTCCCCGACCTCTACACCTTCTCCCTGGACCGCAACCTCTGGCAGGCAAGACTCGACCGAGACCTGGCCGAGGCAACGCAGATCAACCCGAATTTGCCCGTTTACCCGTTCCTCTGGCCCCAATATCCTGAGCACACCCCGAATGCTGGACAATACCTACCTGCAGACCTGTGGTCATACGAACTGGCGGCATGCGCGAAAGCAGTCAAGGGAGTCGCGATCTGGGGAGGAAGCACCAGGGGCAACAGCGACCAGACATGGGTCGACACCCTCAAGCGGTTCACGGCTCGGTGACACCGTCAGTCAGGATCCGCCACCAACTGCGAGCGCTCCACCCACGCCGAGGCTCTCTGGCACTACGTCCCACACGTGCCACCCCTGATCGCCCACTGCCAACGTCGCCGCGACGCCTACGGAGCCGAAAATCCCCCCGGCTACCACTCGCAGTGACTACTTGCACCGCCGCGCCCCTCGAATACGTGACACAGGAACATGCGGGCCTACCAGTCGAACGGGCCTGGTTAGGCGCTGTCAGGCCAGGGAAACCCGAGTTCCTCGGCGCGCTCACGGCTGCCGCCGCATACCCGCGCGTAGGACCTCGGGTCCTCTTCGGCCGGCCGGCGCAACGCGTTGGCGGAGCCCTGGACGGCCCCGCCGACCGCACTGGCCTGGGCGACGACCCGACGTTCCGGCCCGGCACTGGCAGCGCAAGCAGGACAAGGCCCGTACCGATCGAAAGCTGACCGAGCGACAGACCGCGTTCCTGGACGCGCTCCGCCGCGACACCGAGACCGTTGCCGGTTGACCCGCCCTGTACTCCAGCCGGCCTGCCCGGCCGGCTGGAGTACAGGGCGGCCGGGCTGGCTGCGCTCAGTCGTGCGACCGTGTGCGGCGTGCCGGGAGTTGCTGCGGTCGGGCCGGCCGTTGCGGGCGGGATCGGCGGGGGCGGGCCTGCTGGGGTTGTACGGATGCTCGCGTCCAGTCGGCGATGAGCTGCGCGAGCTGGACGGTGCGGCGGTGCCCGGTGGCGCTGAACGACATCACGAGGAGCGCGGGGAGGTTGACCGCGATGAGCGGGAGCAGGAGCGCGGCTCCGAATACCGTGGCGACGGTGGCGGTTCCGGCTGCGCGGAAAAGCGCGGGAAGGTACATGGCTGGATTTTCCGTTCTCGATGTTCGGCCCGCTTCTGTCGGGCTTGACGGAAATCCTGTCTCGTCGTGTGCCGGTTGCGGAAGTGAAACCTGTTCCGGGGTTTTCCGGGCGGGGTCTGCCGGAATGGTTGCGGGCGCGCGATTCCCGCTCCGCCTGGGTGTTGCAGCCCTTGGGAGCCGGCGCGGTTGCCGGGGCCCGCAACCGCGCCGGCGGGCGGGCAGGCCGGCGCTTCACGGCCGGGTTGCGCGGCCGCAACGCGCGGAACTGCGGCGCTTCGCCGGCTGCGACTAGTGGGTCTAGGGTCGTGCGACAGGCACGACGGGGGCGTAGGAGTCGGTGCCGGACGAGAGTGGGGGCCGCACGGATGGGCAACGAGGTCGGGCCGATCGACAATGGCGTCGTCGACGGGACACAGGGGAGCGCCAGGGGAGGGCCTGAGCGGACGGATTTCTCCAACCGCGTTGCGGAACTGATGACAAACAGCGGCGTCAAGGGTGTCGATATCGCTCATCGGATGAACGTTAACAAGGCCACGGTCAGCAAGTGGAGGAAAGGGGAGCATCTCCCTCCGCCGGATTTCGTTGAAATCCTCCTCAATATGGCGGAGGAGTGGACCGGGAAATCCCTCGCGGTGGAGTTCCGCGATGACACGCACCGCTTATACAACGCGGCTGTGTACGCTGACCGCTACCACCGCGACGTACAGCCCAGACTCCAGCAGGCAGCCCGGGAGCAGGCCCTGCGCCACGACCGCGACTCCCTGGCGACGCAGCTGGCTCTCCTGCGCGATGTGCTCCTCAAAAGCCTCACAGGATTCCTCGATCTGTACGCCCAACGCGGACACCTGACCGCCGAGCTCTCCCAATGCCACTACGAGATCGACGGCCTCCAGCGGCAGATGACGCTACTCCAGCAGACCAGGCAGCCGACGGTCGAACTCGAGGAGCGGCTCCGGCGACAGCGGGCCCGGGCCGAGGCCCTGCGCGCCGACCGGCAGGCGGTCGCGATCAGCGCCGATCAGGCCGAGCACATCTTCCTGTCGATGGCCACCCCGTCGCCCGAGGAGGAGACCCCCGAGCACCGGATCGTGCGCGCGCGGCTGCGCGCGGCGGCCGATAGCCCCCGACAGCAGTGGTGGCCGCAGCCGCCCGCCGTCGCCACCGGACCCGCCGGCGTCCCCGTTCAAGTACCGCCCCTCCTGACGCCCGCACCACCCCCGTCGTCGGGACGGCTGCTGCGGGGCAGCGTGGCCGTCCTGGCCGTCGCCGTCGCCGTCCTGGCGGTCGCAGTCATCGTCATCCTCGGCCGCACGACCGCAACCGGCACCACGACCGCGGGCACCGCGGCCCCGACCGTCACCACCGACGCGCACCCCAGCCTCGCGGCCACACCATCCAGCACCTCCCCCGCGCAGCCCGCCGCTCCGACCGGCGCCACCGCGCCGCCTGCCGCTCCGACCGGCGCCACCGCGCCGCCTGCCGCTCCGACCGGCGCCACCGCGCCGCCTGCCGCTCCGACCGGCGCCCCCGTGCAGCCCGCTGCTCCGACCGGCGCCACCGCGGCGCCGCCCGGCTCAGCGGGGTGGACGGCCCAGTACCGTGACACGACTATCAACGTTCCCCCGCCAGGGGGGATGTGCCAGCAAGCCATCATGGACTTCAATCCGGCTCGCGGGGCCGCGTTGGACCCGGATGACGTCATGAATGTCGTGAACTCCCCGGCGGACCTGACGATCCGGCAGCCCTGCTACACCCTCAACTCGGTCACCATGGTCTACCCGAACCTCAAGGCCTGGGGGACGTCCTCGGCGCAGGAACCCGCTCCGGACCAGTGCCGCGAGGACGCCATGCGCCAGGGAATGCCCAACCCCGCGCCGCTCAGCAAAATCACCGTCGGCTCCGCCTACTGCGCGATCACCGCGAAGGACTCGGTGGCGTGGTTCAAAGTCATAGCCAAGCCCGGCAGCGACCAGCAGGGGATGACCGTTACCGCCACCCTGTGGACTGTGACCGGCTGATCCGTCGACCGACCCCTGCCCGACTATGCGCGGGTCTTCCTCGCCGAGTTCGCCGGAGTGCGGCCGAGATTCCCCAACCCTCGTCAGCTAGAGGTCATCACGGGCATCGACTTCGGCGTGTCCCCGTCCGCGTTGAGCAAGTTTGCCTTGACCAGGTTCTGCACGGAGATGGGGGAGGACCTCTGCCAGGTCGGCAAAGGCATCAGAGGCAGCGACGGGTTCTATCTGCTGGGTGAATCGGGCGCACTGTACTGGGCCTGGGAGAATGTCAGCCGTGTCGGCCAGGACTTCGCCGAGGGCCTGCTGCGGATGATGACCGAGAAACGGCCGCTTATGCTCTGACCCCGACCCACCAACGCAGCCCCGACTCGACACTTCGCTCCTCGCGAGACACAGGCCGTGGCTACGTTGAGGGTCCAGCCCTCCCAGCCGAAGCCGTGCTGGTCGTTGGAACCGATGTGCGACGGCTTCGCGCGCCGGGCCGACACTGTGGCCGGGCGCCTTGCGAGCCGGCAGCGCCGCGCCCACACCGCCGCTTCGTGGCGCCACCGGTCGGGAGGAGGAGTGAGGAAAAGGGCCTGGACGGCCAGCGATCCGGCGAGCCCGACGACAACGACGACCAGGGCGACGCCATCGAACCACCGCAGCCGTCCCGGCCGGGCCGCACCGCGTTCCGGCGCGGCGCCGCCAACCCGAACAGCTCGACCACGAGCTTGCGCGCCGACGTCCTCACCGCTCTCGGCGTCCTCAAGGTCGCCACCGCCGACCACCTTCGCTTGATGCGCCGCGAGGGTGGTGCACCCCGGCGGGGCCCCCCCGGCGACCGACACCAAAACCGAACAGAGAGGCCGGGCGCCGGGTGAAAGACGAGTGGTGGGCGACTAA
>NZ_JBITFB010000046.1:46839-64054 GCF_044455625.1 Kitasatospora sp. NPDC051164
GTGGCCCCCCGCCTCCCACCCCGCCCGGGGCGCCCACACGGCCCCCCCCCCCCCCCCCCTGCGTTTGTGGCCCGGCGGGGGTGGTCCGGGGGGGGGCCCACCCCGCGAGACCACCCTTGACCGGCTACTCGGTGCCGGGGAGCGGTGATCAGCCGGGGAGCTGGCCGTTACAGTTGCTCATCCAGGCGCTCATGGTGCTCTGCGTGGAGTAGTCGCCGGAGTGGTGGGCGGCCAGGTAGACGTTGTAGATGTCGGCCTTGATGTCGCCACCGGTCTGCGGGCCGACCTGGCCGTCCTGCTGGATCCTCTTCGAGCCCTGGTAGGCGACCACCGCGTTGTAGGTGTTCTGGCCGAACTGGCCGTCGACCGAGAGGCCGGCGCTGTCGAGGTAGTTCATGGCCTGCTGGACGCACACCACCGGCTGACCGGTGGAGCCCCACTGGATCGTGGAGGCGGCGTTGGCCGTGCCGACGGCGAGGCCGAGGGCTGCGGTGGCGCCGATGGTGAGGGTAGCCGCACGAAGGGCCCACTTCTTCTGCATGTCGAGTCTCCTCAATCGCTCAAGTCGCTCTGGTTGCGGGAGCGTTGTCGGGTCGCTCCCGTCGTCGTCGATCGTGAGCCCTCATGTCGGTGCGGACCAGCCCTTCCGGCGGGGTTGGCCGAAAGACCGCGAGGCGGTGCGGCCTTCCCCGGCGGCGTCGCGTCAGGCCTGGCCACGAGAGACCTACCGGCCGATCGGTCGGGGAACTTCGGCATTGGTCGACGTATTGGCCTGGTGCCATCCGGAGTCTTTACCGATCATTCGGCCGGGTCCGAGGGACGGCGGAATTCCGCCCTCCGCCCGGGCTGTGGCAGCGCCTCCGAACCGAAGGGGTGGCTGAAAATGCGCGGCTGCGCGGAATTTCGGCGCACCACCGTCGATCAGTGCGCGGCCTGTGAACGCCGTGCGGCCGGCCGCCCCGCGTGCGGTCCCCGCGCACGCTGCGGCCGCCGCCGGCCAGCACTGCCGCCCCCGCCGCCCCCGCGACCTCGACACCACCCTGCCACCGCCGACCTGCGAGGCCTGCGGTCGACCCGTCAGTGGATCAAGCGCCTGTGCAAGTCCTGCTACCAGGTGTCGGCGTAGAGGTCGAAGTACCCAGTCGGGTACACACGAAAAGAACATGCTCACTGCGGCGGTCCGCGTTGGCCGACGGAACCGGGCCCGCTGTTCTACTGCTCCGGCGGCATGGCTGGCGCGGGCAGGTCGAGGACCCGGGCGAGGGCGCCGATGACGGGAGCCCGCACCCGGGCAGGTGCCGAAGGGCCCAGTCGGCGGCCAGCGTGAGGAAGTCGACCAGGTCGCGCTCGGCACCGGCGAGCAGGCAGCGGAGTTCGGTGACGGGCCGTGGTGCGCGACGACGGCTTCGGTCTGCTCGCCGCCGACGCCCTCACCGTCCACCGCACCGCCGAGTGGATCGCCGCCCTGGGCGGCCACAACGCGGCCGACTCATTGAAAGGCTCTTGTCAGCATGTTCGGCGGGCGGAGCCGTGGTTTCTGTTGTCCCAATCGGGCCGCAGCGGTCTCAATTTTTGCTGACCGGCGTCCCATGTCGCAGGTAGCCGGCGTGGGACGGAACGGTCCACCGGGTGGGACGGAGACGGGCTGTCCGTCCTCGTGGGCGTGGGACATCGTTGGTGCCGGCGGATCGAACTCACCCGCCGGGCTCGCTGCGAGGGAGGGGACCGTCTTTGCATCGGCTCCTGGGCGTGCCCGCTCCCACCGCGACAGATCGAGCACCATCGTCCGGAGATCCGATCCGACTCAGCCAACCCCATCCCATCCGACGCACGGAGGCTAGAACGTCTGTGTCACACAACGACCCGCTCCGGAAGGGCGCTGAGGGCGATCCTGCTCTCCTGTACGAGGGTGGCGACATCGATCGACTGCATGATGTCGTCACCGAGCGGCTCGCGCCGCACCGCTTGACGGTGTTGAACGGCAGACGACCGAACGGCCGCTTCAGCTGCCTGCACGACGGGGAGGTGACGCTCTACGAACTCGAATACGGTACGGACGTCATGGTCTGTCCGGGAGAGCTGGGAGATTTCTACAACGTTCAGCTGCCCATGTCGGGCACGGGCATCGTCACCGTGGACGGCGTGGTCCTGCCGTCCACTCGGAGCATCGCCGGTCCGGGCAGCCGGGTTTCGATGACGTGGAACGGCGAGGCACGGAATCGCATCCTCATCATTCCGGGTCGGGCTGTCGCCCAGGCCTTGGAGGTGCGGAGAGCCGATTCCTCCAGCGCCGCGGTGCGCTTCAGTCCGGTGCTCGACGAGCAGGATCCGTTGGTCCGTGCGTGGATCGAACTCGTCCGGGGATTCACCGAGTTCGTCGCATCGCCGTTGAGCCGCCGCTCTCCGCTGGGAGTGCGGCACTTCGAGAAGCTGCTGATCGACGGCCTGCTGGACGCACAACGCCATTCCCAGAGCGACGCCCTGACGGACAGCGGTACGGCCGCCCTGCTGCCCGCCATACGCCGGGCCAAGACGTTCTGCGAGGAACACGTGCACGAGCCGATCTCGGCGGCGGACATCGCCCTCGCCGCGCGAACCAGCCTACGGAGCCTCAGAGAGGGCTTCCGCGTGCACCTGAACACCACGCCCCTGGCGTATCTGCGCCGGCTACGGCTCGACCACGCCCACCGCGACCTCCTCGCCATCGCCGACGGCCGCGCGGAGGGCACGGTGACCGACGTGGCCTGCCGCTGGGGCTTCACCCACCTGGGCCGCTTCAGCGCGGTGTACCGCCAGACCTATGGGCGGTCGCCGTCCGAGACGCTGCGCCGTAGCTGCTGAGCGAGCGACCGGCCGGCCGGGTGGGTATGTGAGTACGCGCTCTCACCGCTCGGCTATCCACAAACGTGAAGTCCCGGGCGGTCCGAAAGTGGATAGCCGTGTGATCAAGGTTGGGGGAGGCTCGTGCTGAATGAGGTCGGATGCAGTTCACCGGCCGTCTGTGCCAGCGCTTCCGAGTCTGGGCCGAGCGTTCGGACCATCCCTGGAAAGGACATGATTCTTCGAGTTGAGCGTGCCCAGTCGGCTTTCGGGTCCGCCGCCACTGGCGGGAGGTCGCCCGGACACCCGCAACCGGGCTTACATGCCCCAGCTTGTCGATGCTGACCGCCGTTCGGATCTTCTGGAGCTGTCCGTCGAGCAAGTCGAGCGCCAGGGGGTGAAGCCCCCTGTCCTTTCTGGCGAATCATCATGAATCTGGAGAGCCTTCTGTGAGTACCCTCCTGCCCGCCCGGCGCCGGTTGTCGCTAGGCCTGGCCCTGGCGGCCCTACTGACGGGCGTCGGCGCGTACACCGCCTCGGCCGCGTCCGCCACGACGGCACCGGCCCCGATACCCCTGACCTCCTCGGCCTGCCCGGCCGACCTGCAGCAGGGTGAGGCCGACGGCTGCGTCACCCAGCTCCAGTTGGAGCTCAACCTGACCGGCGCCCAGCTCACCGTGGACGGGCAGTTCGGATCGGCCACCGACACGGCCGTGCGCAACTTCCAGGCCGCCCACTCGCTGACCACGGACGGCATCGTCGGCCCGGCCACCAAGTCGGCGCTCGACGCGGCGGCGGGCTCCGCGTCCGGCACCGTGGACCTGCGCACCCAGTGCGGCGACCTGCAGACCGGTGCCAGCGGCGCGTGCGTCTCGACCTTGCAGACGATGCTCAACACCTTCAACGCGGGCCGCCTCACCGCCGACGGGCAGTTCGGCCCCGCCACCGACACCGCCGTGCGCAACTTCCAGGCCGCCCACGCCCTGACCATCGACGGCATCGCCGGCACGGCCGTCAAGAACGCCCTCTACACCGCCACCCCCACCCCGCTGCCCAGCGGCGCCGTGGACCCCACCAAGGTCCTGAACGCGGCGAAGTCCTATCTGGGCGTCCCGTACGTGTGGGGCGGCGGCCACTCGCTCCGCGGCGAGGGCCCCGGCCCCTCGCTGGGCACCTGCGACGAATACACCGGCCCCCAGCCCTGCAAGGCCAACACGACCGCCGGACTGGACTGTTCCGGCTTGGTCCGGGCGGCCTTCTGGTTCGGTGCCGGCATCGACCTCGCCAATGGCGGCGATACCACCAAGCAGACCCTGGACAGCCACCTCACCCCCATCACCGAGTCCCAGCGCCGCCCCGGCGACGTCGAGTACTTCGGCACGGACCCGCACAACACCGTGCACGTCGTCCTCTACGCCGGCACCGACCCCACCACCGGCACCGACATGATGTACGAAGCGGAGAAGACCGGCACCAACGTCCACTACGTCACCCTGCGCACCGGCGGCTACTGGTACCACGTCTCGGCCTGACCGCCCGGGTCTTGCGCGCCGCCGCCTGGCCAGTCGGCCGCCCCTCCGGCTGGAGGTGTGACCTGTTGGCCAATGAGGCGGCACGTTGGGGTGTTTCGGGGGTTTTGCAGGGTTTGGTTGGACCAATGTCAGGCCGGTCCAAGTGGTAGCTGCGGCCTGTTCTGCTCGTCGCCGTCCAGGCCGTCGGCGCGAGGCCGCCTGGCTGCTTGTCGGAGTCCCGCCTGGCCCGGTCCTGCTCGGTGCCGCCGTCCTCGCCGGGCCGGGAGGGGGTGCCTCGCGCGACAAGCCTCATGGCCGGCATCGCTCCGTCCGCAGCAGGAGGGGTGGGACTCCAAAGGGTGGGGGGCGATGCTACTTTGAACGCGTTCAATGAACTTGAACGCGTTCAAAGCATCCTTGGGGGTGGATGATGACCGGGTCGGTGTCGTCGCGTTACGCCGAGCCCCGGCCATGGGGGCTCGCCGCGTGGGCCGGTGCCTCGTGGCTGATCTACGCGGTCGCGTACGTGACGGGTGAGGCAGGCGCTGACGGAGAAACCCTGGTCAGGTGGTGCCTGGCCGGCTTCAGTACCTTGATCCCCCTGGCGGTGCCGGGGCGTTGGGGTTTTCGTGTGGCATGCCTTGTCGTCGGCTGGCTACAGTTCGGGATCGAGATCACGCTCTCCCTCGCGTTCCTGCTGACCCCGCTGCCGATCCTCGTGGCTGTCTTCCCCTCCGGTGTCGTGCTGCTGCTTGCAGGTCGGAGGAACGGCGGCCCGATCGGCAAGGTGATCGGTGTCCTGCTGAGTCTGGTCCCCCTCGTGCTCTACCTGTCCGTCTGGGGAGGCAGGTAGCGGTTATCGGTGGGCTGCCGGGCAGTCAGCCGCGTCGGCCGCCAGGGCGGTCCCGCTGCGCCCGGCTCGCCTGTCCTGCTCGCTGGGCTCGTGCCCCGTCTCGGCGGCTCTCCGGGCCTGTTCCGGAAATCTGGAACGCGGGTCGTCGTCGGCGGCGTCCGGCTGGGAAGGCTGCCCTGGGGGCTCTCTGAGACGGGTGCTCCATCTGAGCACCCGCCCGGGGCTGTCAGGCCCCACCCGACAATGCCCGCGCCGCTCTTTTCCGGTGGCGCCGTAGGCGACACCCCCTTCGACGGGTCGTCAGGCCCCCGCCATCGCCGAAGGCCCGCGCTGTTTACCGGTGCCTGCCCTGGTTGTTTTTGTCGTGTCGGGGCCTCGGAATTCGGGATGGTCCCGGGACCTGTCATTGTTGGCCGGTAGGAGCGGGTAGCGGGTCGGTGGTTGTTGTGGCATTAGGGGGCGGGATTCAGGGCGTTTGCCGGTGGTTTTATGACCGGGGTGCCGGGGGCGGCCGGTGGTGTATTTCTGGCCTCTTGTCCGTTGTGTCTGCGTGGTGACGTCCGGGGCGGGTGTCGGTGACACTCCCGTGCGTTTCAGGGGGCCCGCGCTGCGCCCCTGAGGTTTCAGGGGGGTGTAGTTGGGGTGTGGGGTGGGGTGTGGACTGGGGTGTTGTTGGTGGGGTGAGAACGGGCGGGTAGAGGTCGGCGGTGTTGGGTGTTGGTTGTGGGCTGGGGGTGTCGTGGGTTGTGTGAGTGTGGTGGTCGGTGTTGAGGGTTTCGCTGTGTGCTAATGGCTGTTTTGTGTTTTGGCTGGTCAGGGCTGTTTTGCCTGGTCAGGGTGAGTGCTTTCGGGGCTGCCGCGGGTGCCGCCGGGGGCTGGTTCTCATTGATCTCGGGGTTTTCTTGGCTTATGTCGGGTGCGAGCGGGCGGGTCCTGGCCGTCCGGGGTGGTGTTCTCACTGGTCTTGAGGGGTTCTCAGCCGATTGGTGGTCCAGCTGCACTGTGTCGAGGGTGGTTTTGGTGATGCGTTCGGTGCCGTCGAGGATCGCGGTCAGGGCGGCTTCGCGGATGAGGCGGGCGAGGCTTCCGATGTGTCCGGCGGTGCGTTGGTGGAGGTAGGGGGTTTGGCGGGGAAGGGTGCCGGGGCGTTGGCGCTGGAGGTCGAGGGCTGCTTCGAGGTCGGTGACCGGGCGGCGGGCGGCGAGGCGGGCGGGTAGGGCGCCGGTTTCGATGAGGCTGGCGCGGGCGGCGAGTTGCGCGCCGCGGACTCCGGTGAACAACGCTGTGGTGGTGACGTCGATCCCGGCGTAGACGAACGTCGCGCCGATGCGTTCGGTGAGGTCTCTTTGAGCAGGTCGGCGGCTTCGGCGCCGGTGGTGGTGCGGGAGTTGAGGCGGTGGATCTCGTCGATGAGGACCAGTCGCACGCCGACGGTGTTGTAGGTGTGGCCCACGGCCTGCATCAGCTGCGCCTGGGTGGTGCGGGCGGTGACCGGGATGCCGAGGTGGTCGGCGCCGAGACCGACCCCCAGCGCCGGGACGCGGACTGCCTCACCGCCCTGCGCACCCTGTGCCGCTGAACCCGGTCCGGGTGAGCCGACTGCCGCTCCCGCCCTGCCGTCCTCGCTCCGTCGGAGTCAAGGGATCGGTGGGGGAGGGCGGCGAGCCCGAAGAGCCCGGGGGTCCGCTTCCCGCCCGCCGCACCGGTGCCGGACGCTGCCCGTTCGGTCAGCCCAGCGACGCGCTCGCCGCACGCAGTTCGTTCAGGGCCGCCAAGGCGCACTCGGCGAGCCCGTCCCCGGGGCCACGGTCCTCCTCGGCCCACTCGGCGTACCCCCGCTTGAAAGCGAGGACGCCCAGCTCGCCCGCGAGAGCCGCCGTCGGACCGGGCACGCCGCGGGCGAGCAGAGCGGTCGTCATCGCGGCCGCGAGACTCACGGTCTTGAGGGCGTCGCGCTCCTGAAGCTCGGTGCTGGCGGCGACGGCCGCCTTCAGGCGGGGGGCGAGCTCGCGACTCCCGGGGCCCATGGCGGTCGAGGCGCGCTGGAGACCGGCGGCGACCGCCTCGAGCGGACTGGCGTCGCAGGGCGCGTCGGCGATCCCCTCGGCCAGCAGCCGGCTCAGCGTCTCCTGTCCGGCGACCAGCAGCTCGCGCTTGTCGGGGAAGTGCCGGAAGAAGGTGCTCTTGGTGACCCCGGCACGCTCGGCGATCTGCGCGACCGTCGTGGCGTCGTACCCCTGCTCCGTGAACAGGTCGACCGCGGCCACGACGAGGCGTTCACGCGCACCTGGTTCCCATCGACCCATGGGCTCAGCATATGCGACGGGACTCTTGTCCCGTTGTGATGGGACTCTTGTCCCGTCACCCTGTTACATTGATGGGACAAGAGTCCCATCACTTGTGGAGGGTTCCATGCGCGTCTTCGTCACCGGCGGCACCGGTCTGATCGGATCCGCCGTTGTCGCCGAACTCCTCGGCCACGGCCACACCGTCCTCGCGCTCGCCCGCTTCGAGGCCTCCGCACGGGCCGCCGAGGCGGCCGGCGCCGAGCCGCTGCGGGGAGGCCTCGCCGACCTGGACGTCCTGCGCTCCGGCGCCGCCGGGGCCGACGGGGTGGTCCACCTGGCCTTCGGCAACGACTTCAGCAGCCCCGAGGCCCTCGCCCGCAACGTCGCCGAGGAGACCGCCGCCCTCACCACCCTCGGTGAGGAGCTCGTCGGCAGCGACCGCCCCCTGGTCACCGTCTCGGGCACGCCCCGGGTGCCGGGGCCGTGCCTCCACCGAGGCCGACCCGGTGCCGATCGACGGGCCGGTCGGCGGCCGCGGCCGCACGGTCACGGCGATCCTGGGCCTGGCCTCCCGCGGGGTCCGGAGCACGTCCGTCCGCCTGCCGCGCACGGTCCACCACGAGGGCGCGGGCGGATTCGCCGGTCTGCTGACCGACATCGCACGCCGGAGCGGGATCTCCGGCTACCCCGGTGACGGTACCCAGCGCTGGCCCGCCGTCCACGCGCTCGACGCGGCGGTCCTCTTCCGGCTCGCCCTGGAGCGGGCGCAGGCCGGTACTGCCTGGCACGCCGTGGCCGACGAGGGGGACGCGGTGCGGGACATCGCGGCCGTCATCGGTCGGCGGCTGGGCCTGCCGGTCGGGCCGGTGCCGGAGGAGACCTACGGCCCGCTCGGCCCGATCTTCAGGGTCGACCAGCCCTCGTCCAGCACCCGCACCCGGCAGGCGCTCGGCTGGGAGCCGAGGCACCCGGGCCTCCTGGCGGACCTGGAGAACATCCGGCCCTGACGCGCTCCGGCTCCCGGCTCGTTCCCCACCCGTTCCCCGCCCCATCGCCGACAACCAGGCACGTCGATGGGGCACTTCACGTCCACGACAAGCAGGAGGTTCCATCATGCCGACAGTGGTCTTCGGCGCCCGAGGCAACGTCGGTCGTCATGTGGCCGGCGGCCTGCTGGCCGCCGGTGAGCAGGTCAGAGCGGTCAGCAGGGTCCCAGTCGCGGGCCCGACGCCCGGGTACGACTCGGTCGTCGCTGACCTGGGGCGTCCTGAGACGCTGCCTGCAGCGTTCGACGGTGCCGACAGGGTGTTCCTGTACGGAATGCTCGACCCCCAGCAGCCCTACGACATCGACACGGTCGCTGCGGCGGCCGCGGCAGCGGGGATCCGGCAGGTGGTCCTGCTCTCGTCGGTGGCGGTCGTCCTGGACCCTGACGCCGACCACCCGGTCGCCCGGCTGAACCGCACGATCGAGCAGGCCGTCCAACGCTCCGGCCTGGACTGGACGTTCCTCAGGCCGGGGACGTTCGCGACCAACACCCGCACCTGGTGGGCCGAATCGATCCGCACCGACAACGTCGTCCGCCTTCCCCGTCCGTTCGCCCAGTCGGCACCGGTGCACGAGAAGGACATCGCGGCGCTGGCGGTGACCGCCCTGACTGAACCGGGCCACTCGCACCAGGCCTACATCGTCCACGGGGCCGAGTCCCTGACCCTGCAACGCCAGGTCGAGCACATCGGCGAGGCCATCGGCCGTCACATCCGGGTCGAGCACACCTCCGACGAGCAGGCCCGTGCGGACATCGCCAGAACGATGCACCCGGTCGTGGCCGACGCGATCGTGGGCCAGTGGGCCGCCGCCGACGGCGTCGCGGCGGTGACCTCCGCCATCGCCGAAAAGATCACCGGCGTTCCGGCCCACACCTACGCCCAGTGGGCCGCCGACCACGCCGACGACTTCCGCTGACTCCGCCGCGCCGGGCCGGCCGTACCGACACCCGGACGACACCACCGATGGGTGGGGAGATCACGTGAGCAGGTTTGGCCACCCGCGGAGCGTAGGCAGGGGTATTCGGAGATTGCCACCACCACACCATCACCGAGCGGTCAGGCCGCCCTACCCCGCTCTCCTGTGGTCGGTGCGGCCACCGAAGAAGAATCCCCGCCGACCGAGCTGGCCGGGAAACGCCGGAAGGCCGCCACCCGCAGGTGACAGCCTCCAACGCCTTCTCGGGGCCCGACGAGGGCGGCCTCTTGGCCTCAGCGGGGCAAGGGGCTCAGCGGGCGCTGCCGAGGTTCCGGTCGGCGTCGGTGCCTTCGAGCATGAGGGTGGTCTCCTCGATGCGGCGGTGCGGTTCATGGGGATTCCGATGTACGTGTCCCGTCGAGTTCTTCACGTCTCCACATTAGCGTGCTTGGCGCACGCTTTTCCTGCTACAGTCAGAAGCGTGCTCAAGGCACGTATCTCTGATCGATCCCGGGCGGGGTCACTCCCGCGCCCAACCGAAGGCACCGTCGAAAATGAGGAGAAGCTCAATGCGCCATCGTCTTCCCGCCATCGCCCTGACCGCCGCCCTGACCGGTGGTGTCCTGCTCGCGGCCGCCCCCGCTCAGGCCGCCCCCGTCCAGCCGGGCGCGGCCTCGGCCGTGGCCGCCACCGACCACCGCGCGGACGTCGTGAGGATGCTCCACCAGCGCGACGAGCTGCTCGACAGGCCATGCGGCTGGACCAGCTCGGCGATCACAAGGGCGCCAACGACAAGCGCTACCTGGCCGCGTTGCTGCAGCGCATGATCGACACCATCCTCGCCTCGGAGCAGCACGGCTGATCCGGCGGGAACCCCGGACCACGCCGCCGACCGGTGCCGGGGCGGATACCGCGCCGAGTTGCTGGTGCTGGACGTGCGCGCGGCCGACAGCCGCCAGGACATCGCCTTGCGCCCAGCCCAGGTCAGCCGGAACGAGCTGAACACCGCGTCGGAAACGATGTAGGCAGCGGGTGGGTCTCGTACGAGGGCGGGTCGGGCACCATGGTGTCCGACCCGCCCGGGACGCGGCCCGAGCCGGCCTCGGCGCAATGGGCGGAGCCGGGGCGGCGACGCCCTCACACGCTGCGGTTCTTCGACGATAGAGCTTCGCGTGCAGCACCCGCACCTCCCACCACGGATCGCCCGGCGGGCTGACCTTCTCCGACTCGGCGCGCTGGGCGTGCTGAAGGCCGCGACCGCTGATCAGCTCCAGCGGCTGCTGCGCCCCGGCGCGGCGAGCCAGGCGCCGATCGCCGCGTCGAGGGCGTCGCCGTCCACGCGCTGCAGGATTCGGCGCACGGTGGCTTCGGTCGGGGCGGTGGGCCCGGTGGGTTCGCGGCTGGGGCCGCCGAGGGTGGTGAGCACGGCGGCTGGGGCGTCGGCTGCCCATTCCGCGATTGCGGTCAGGGATTTCGCGCCGGCCAGTACCGCGCACGCGGCGAGTGCGAGGACGAAGGCGAGGGGGGTGGCGGCGCCCCTTGGCCCTACGTGGATCGGGCACGGTCGCGAGGCGGTCCAGCAGCTGCGGGTGTTCCCCGGGCTCGGCAGGGCGGCCGGTGGCGAGCCGGCCCAGGCCGGCGGGGACGGGTGATGATGATCGGGCAGTCACGGTCTTCCGTCGTGGTGATGACAGCGGCCAAGATCCTTTCCCCGCGTACGGCCGCGGGTTCCCCGCTGGCGGGCGGTCCCTGCGGACGGTCAGTTGGACTCCCCGCCGGAGAACGAGCCTGTACGCAGGGTGATCGTCGCTGAGGGATGATCCGAACCGTGGTGGCGAGGGGCCCGGGCTGGGGTTACCCGGCGGTGGGTTCGGGGTGGATCTGCTCGATGCGGTCGCGCTTGGTGTACAGGTCCCAGTAGTGCCCGGCGAGGTCGTCGGGGTCGACGAGCAGGCCGACGCCTTCCGGCAGTGACGTGGCGGCGATCTCTCCCATCTCGCTGCGGGCGATGAAGGCCGCGATGGACAGGGTGCCGGCGTAGGCGCCGATGTCGGCGAGTTCGCCGTTGAGGGAGTGCAGCCAGTTGCGGGCGGCGGACATCAGCGGGCCCACGCCGCTCATGTAGGGCCGCGGCTCCACGGCGGTGTGGCCGGTGGTCATCAGGAACGCGCCGTCGCCGCGTTCTGCCCACTCGGGCAGCACTGCGCGGACCACCTCGACCGGGGTGAGCAGAAGCAGCGGGATGTCCTTGGTCAGGGTGGCGGCGTCCAGCTTGGTGGCGGGGGCGAAGCTCTGTTCCCCGCTGATCGGCCCGTACTCGATGACGTCGATGCGGCCGAAGCGGTCGCGGATGACGTCGATGAGTGCGGGTACCTCGGCGGGCTTGGAGAGGTCGGCGGTGAATCCGGCCGCGTCGATGCCCTCGCCGGCGAGCTGTTCGACCAGGGCATCGAGGCGGTCCTTGCGGCGGGCGACGAGGGCCACACGGAAGCCTTCGCGGGCGAAGCGGCGGGCGACGGCGGCGCCGAGGCCGGTGCCGGCTCCGAAGACGGCGATGACCTTGGACGAGTCGGGCATGGGGATGTCTCCTCGGGCTTTCGGGGTGTTCTGGCTGTTCAACAGGGGTTCGGGGTGGGTCAGCCGCTGGCGTTCCACACCAGCGGGGCGCTGCGGATCCAGGTCTCCTCGTCGACGGCGTCGAGGAGGAAGCGGGCGAGGTCGGCCCGGTTGATCCAGCGCCCGGGGGTGGTGGGGCCGGGGTCGGCGGCGTGCAGGGGGCCGGTGGCGGGCTTGTCGGTGAGTGCGACGGCGCGGGCGAGGGTCCAGTCGGTGTCGGAGGCGCGGACGACCTGGTCGACGCCGGTGTGGTCGGTGAAGCCGGCTTTGATGTTCGACAGGTTGATGAACGCCTTCACCAGGGGGTTGAGGCGGGCCCAGTCGTCGCCGGCGCCCTGGGAGGAGGTCAGGGCGATGCGGCGGATGCCCTGTTCGGCCATGACGGTCAGGGTGTTGCGGGCGGCGTCGGTCATGAACATCGGCGGGCTGACCGGCTTGGCCCAGGGGTTGTCGGAGGCGCGGGCGTTGTTCAGGACGCTGATCACCGCCCGGGTGCCGTGGGCGGCCTTGCGGATGTCGTCGATGTTCGCGGGCGTGCCCTGGATCAGCTCGACGCCGGCCGGGGCGTGGACGGCGGAGGGGTCGCGGACGAGGGCGCGGACGCGGTGGCCGCGTTCGGCGGCCTGCGCCAGGACGTGGGTGCCGGTGCGGCCGCTGCCGCCGAGGACGAGCAGGTCGGTCATGGTTAGTCATCGCCTTTCGTGGGCGAGGGCCGGGCCGCGGGCGCCGGCCGGGGATGGATTCGGAAGGATCAGAAGGAGTACGGGCCGAAGCGGCCCCAGGCCACCACGACGGCCAGAGCCAGCAGCACGGCGTTGATACCGATCGCGCTGTACTCCCGGCGGCGGAGGTGGAAGGCGCCGGCCAGCGCCATCACCACCGCGAGGCCGACGGCGGCGAGCGGGGTGAGGACCACCGCGATGCCGGTGGCGGCGGGCAGGACCAGGCCGAACGCGGCGGCCAGCTCGACCGCGCCGATCAGCCGCACCGTGCCCGGGGCGAGGTCCTTGACGTAGGGAAGAGTGCCGGCGAGCTTGTCGATCGGCTGGGTCGTCTTCATGACGCCGGCTATCGCGAACACCGCGGCCAGCAGTCCCTGCAGGACCCACAGCAGGACGTTCATCGGACTCCTCGTTTCGAGATCATGGGGGCTGTGAGGGATTCAGCCGTGTGCGGGGACGGCGCAGCCGTCCGGGCCGCAGACCGGGGCGTCACCGCCCTCGGCGACGGGGGTGAGGGGGTGGGGGTCGTTCCAGGCGGTGCGGAGCAGGTCGAGCAGGGTGTCGCTGTCCTGGGCACCGGGGACGCCGTAGCGGCCGTCGATGACGATGAACGGGGCACCCGTCGCGCCGAGGCGCTGAGCGCGGGCCGCGTCGTCGCGGACCTGCTCGCGGTAGCGGCGCTGGGCGAGGGCCTGTCGGGTCTGCTCGCGGTCCAGGCCCACGGTGTCGGCGAGGGCGAGCAGGTCGTCCAGGGAGAAGACGGGCTCGGCCTTGCCGAAGTAGGTGTCGAAGATCGCGTCCCACGCTTCGCGGTTCTTGCCCCGGGCGGAGGCGTGCGCGAGGAACTCGTGGGCCAGGTCGGTGTTGCCGACCTGGTTGTCCAGCACCCGGTAGGGGCTCAGACCCTCGGCCGCGGCCAGTGCCTCGATCCGCCGGATCGACGCCTCGGCCTGACCGCCGCCCACGCCGTGCCGTCGCAGCAGAGCCTCGCGGACGGAGAAGGTGCGGCCCTCGGGGAAGCTGCTGCTGAGCGGGAACGAGTGGTGGACCACCTCCACCTCGCCCGCGTGCTCGAACCGCTTCACAGCCCGCTGCAGACGGTGATGGCCCAGCCCGCACCAGGGGCACGTCACCTCGGACCAGATGTCCACCTTCACCGCGCACCTCCAATTCTTACGACTTGTTCGTAACGCCATGGTGGACCAGTATGGAAGGCGGTACAAAAGGCACATCGGTGTGCGTGCCGGAGAGGAATGTGCGTCATGGAACAGACCCGCGAAGCGAAGGCGGCCGGTGGGGCGGAGGTGGTGGGGGCGGCGGCGATCGGGCCGTGCGCGGCGATCCCGGCCGAGCACATGACCTTCATCCGCGAGGTCCTGGACCGCGTCGGCGACAAGTGGAGCCTGCTGCTGATCGCCGTCCTGGAGCCGGGCCCGCTGCGCTACACCGACCTGCAGCGCCAAATCCCCGGGATCTCCCAGCGCATGCTCACCCTCACCCTGCGCCAACTCCAGCAGGACGGCCTGATCTCCCGCACCGCCTACGCCGAAGTGCCCCCGCGCGTCGAGTACACCCTGACCCCGCTCGGCCGTGGCCTCCACGAGATCGCCACGTCCCTGGTCGGCTGGGCCGCCGCCCACCACGACGAGATCCGTGCGCACCGCGCCCGCACGACCTCAGCGCAGCCGAGTACGACTGCACGCGCCTGAGCTGCCAGAGACCGTCACTGACGGTAGCGAAACACGCGGCCACCCGCCTCCCCGTCGCTGGCCGCGGGTGGAGGATTCCCACTGGCCACCGACATGGTGGTCAGAGACTCGACACCTCATGATCACTCGGAGGCCGTGCCTGCCTCCATTCCAGCCCGGTCCGCGAACTCCACAGCCACGTCGGCTGCCTGAATCGGCATCAAGACGGACACATCGCCTGAACGACGCCGCCCCGCCCCGGTCGTCCCCACCCCGGGAGAGGGCTTCCCGGCCACCCAGTTCGACAAAGAAGATGTAGAGATCGACGGCCTCGGTCTCCTGAAGCTCGACGTCCTCGGGGTACGCATGCAGTCCTCCATGGCCTACGCGGTGCAGGAGATCGAGCGCACCACCGGCCGCCGGATCGACCTGGACGACCGCGACCAGGTCCCGCTGACGGACCCGAAGGCCTTCGAACTCCTCCGCGAAGGCAAGAGCCTGGGCGTCTTCCAGCTGGAGAGCCCCGGACAGCGCGACCTCCTCGGCCGCCTCCAGCCGCTGTTCTCCACCGTTTCGCTGTCTCACGAGACATCGCCAGCGCCGCTTCGGGGACTTCACCGCCACGAAACGGCCCGGTGTCGAAGATCCCTTGGAGTGAGGTCGGGTGGGGAACTCCCGTGGTTTCGAAGGAGGTTCGGTGTCGGCGGCGGTTCGGGCGGATGGTTCGGACGGCGGCGTCGGCAGGCGGCGGAGGCAGGTGGCGGCCGGGAAATTCGCTTTCGGCCGCCGGAGTGCGGTGATAGACAGCCGTAGTGCAGAAGAATCTTGAACTCCCTGACCTGCTGCGACTGATCGACGAGCGGGCGACGGCCTTCCGGGCCGCGATCGCCGCCGCGCCCAGCCTGGACGTGCAGGTGCCGACCTGTCCCGAGTGGACGCTGTTCGACCTGGCGCGGCACCTGGGCTCGGGCCGCCCGTTCTGGGCCGCCGTCGTCGAGGCCGGTCCGGCCGACGCCCCGCCGGCCGAGGCCGTGGCGGCGCGCGCCGAGGCGCAGGCGCCCCGGGAGCGCGAGGCGTTGGTGGCCTGGCTGGCCGCGTCGACGCAGGAGCTGCTGGACACCCTGCGGGAGGTCGGCCCGGACGCCGAGTGCTGGACGTGGTGGGGCGCCTCGCAGTCGCCGCGGACCAGCGGTGCCGTCGCCCGGCACCAGCTCCAGGAGATCGCGATGCACACCTATGACGCCCAGCTCACCGTGGGCGCCGCGCAGCCGCTGCCGGCGGAGGTGGCGCTGGACGGCGTCGAGGACTTCCTGTTCACCTGCTGCGCGTGGTCGGGCGCCTGGCCGCACGAGCCGGCCGTCGTCGACTACCACGCCATCGAGGGCCGCTCCTGGCGCTTCACGGTCGAGGCGGACGGCGCCCGCGCGGTCCGCCTCCCGGCTGCCGGCGAGGGCGAGGCCCAGGCCCCGGCCGACGCCTCCGCCCGGGGCACGGCCGGTGAGCTGGTCCTGTGGTTCTACGGACGCACCCCGCTGGACTCGGTGAAGATCGACGGCGACCGGGTCATCTTCGAGCGGCTCTTCGCCTGGGACCCGAACGCGTAAGGCGTGGTCGACGACGCGGCGCCCGGTCGCGTCGTCGGCTCATCCGACCGTGCCCTGGGCGGAGCGTCGGCGTGGCGTTACCGTCCCTCACCCGTCCGCGCCCACGATCTTGGAGGAACTCGCGGCGGCGAACCCGGTTTGGGAAGGATGGGATCCCTCTGCCCGTCAAAAGTGAGGCGGGAAGCCACGAGGTCACCGAGGTGTCAACGAGACCACGGTGGCTGACCGTTTGACCGATTGCTCCCGCAGGGCCGCGTTCTCGGCGAGGAGCGTCATGATGACGGTCGTGGCGGCGTCGACCTGATCCTGGAGACTGCGGCACTGCTGATGGCTTTTGCGGATCTTGCCGCGGAGCTCGGTGAGCTCGGCGTCGCGCTGCTGGGCGTGGAGGCCGGCGGGGCTGGTGGTGGTGCGGTTGTCCCACTCGGCGAGGAGGCCGGCGGCCCGGTTCATGGTGGCGCGGCTGACCCGGGCTTCGCGGCAGAGGTTGTTCTTGGTCAGTTTCCCGTCGGTGTGCAGGGGGAAGCCAGCGAGCAGGCGTTCCATCGCCTCACGCAGAGCCTGTTCGGTCTTGGGGGAGACGGTCACTTCTCCGTCCTCCTGATCATGAGGTCGACCTCGTGGAGCTGGGCGTCCAGCGCCGCCCGGCGGTTCTTGGGCAGGGCGGGATCGGCCCGCAGAAGGGTCAGGGAGGTGCGTTCGGCTTTCCAGATCGGCAGGTGCTCGGGGCCCAGGATGCTGGGTGCGGCCGGCGGCCACCCGGCGGCCCGCCTGCCCGTCTCGCCCGCCAGCGCGAGCACCTCGTTCACCGCCTGCTCCCGCTCCCGTCCCCCTTCCCGTTCCTGCTGCGCCGGCTTCGGGCCATCGGGGCCCTCGTCCTGAAGGGCACCGGGGCCCGCGTCGTGGACGGGCAGGGGAATCGTCTTCGTCGTCATGACGCGGGAACCCGGTTGCCGCCGGTCGGGTTACGGGTCGCGGCGCCCTCCCTGCCGTCACACCCAAGGTGGTCAGGCCGTGGGTGCGCCCCGGGGGGGACCCGCCCCGTCCGGGCCTGGGCGTGCGGACCGGGTAAAAATCCCAGGCCCGGGTCCCCTGGCTTACGGGAATGGACGGAGCGGGAAGGAGGGGAGGCGTAGTTTTCGTCAAGG
>NZ_JBITFB010000047.1:0-60375 GCF_044455625.1 Kitasatospora sp. NPDC051164
GTGATCCTGGATGGTCGCAACGCGTCGTTGGGTGACGGGGTGCGGCGGGCGTTGGGTCGTGAGCCGCGGGACTTCGCGGACTACGCCCGTGAGGCTGCCGCCTCGGGCGTGTGGAACGTATGAGCCGGCTCGTCCCTGGTGGCCCCAACCGGCCTCCCCCGGACGGGTGTTGGAAGGGAAGCTGAACGGACTCTGGAGGTCTGGTCATGTCGGACGGCACAACGGTCTGGTCGAGCGAGCAGGGCATCGGCACACTGCCCGGCCACATCAAGGGCTTCGGCCTGATGCACGTGGCGATGCGCCGCGACGCGGCACGGCTGAGCGCCGCTGCCGCACGCGGCTCGTCGGGATCCACGGCGGAGCTGGCGGAGTGGTTCGGGCGGCTGCGCGCGGTGATCGACTGGCACCACCACAGCGAGGACGAGACCCTCTGGCCGTACCTGCGTGGCCGGATGGCCGGCTTCGACGGCGGCGGGGTCCTGGAGGAGGACCACGAGGCGCTGGACCGGTCGATGCGACGGGTGGCAGGGGTGCTCGGCTCCGGCCTGCGCACCGAACTGCCGGAGGCCGCACAGGCGTTCGAGGCCCTGGTGCGCGATCACCTCGGACATGAGGAACCGGTGGTGTTCCCGGCGCTGGCCGGCCTGCCGGTCGACGAGTACCTGCGGGTCGAGCGCCGGATCATCCAGAGCGCGCCGACCCGGGTGATGACCTACCTGCAGCCCTGGATGTTCGACGGCGCGGACGCGGCCGCCGTCCGGGCGGTGTCGGCCACCATCCCGGCCCCGGTGCGGCTGATCGGGCGGACGGTGCTGGAACGGCGGTACCGGCGCAGCCTGGCACCGGTGCTCTGAGTGGCGGTGCCGGGTACTGCCGGGCAGTACCCGGCGGTGCCAGGCGCCGCCAGGCACCGCAAGAGGCCGCAAGTGCCCTCCGGCGGGCCGCAGTTCCGGTAGTCGCGCTTCCGTTGCGCGACGCACCGCACCGTGGGCGGTGTCGTGTGTACCACGTTCGTCGGCACCGCAGCCCGCGGGCCGGGAGAGTGAAGGGGTCCTGAGATGCGTTCGGATCAGACCGCGGTTCCGCTGTCGTACTCCGCGCCGTCGGCCATCGGAGGTGTGGGGATGGGGAGTTCGGCGCACGCCGTCGGGCAGAGCAAGGCGACCGGGCCGCTGTTGGTGGGTGCCACCGTCGCGATGGGGTTGATGGCGGGGCTGTTCTTCGCCTTCGACGTGTCGGTGATGCCCGGTTTGGCGGCGAGTGATGACCGGACGTACGTGACGGCGATGCAGCACATCAACAAGTCCATCGAGAACGGCATGTTCGGCCTGGTGTTCGTCGGGGCGTTCGCGGCGACGGGTCTGGCGGCGTGGCTGCAGCACAAGGCGGGTCGTCGGCAGGCGGCGCTGTGGGCGGCGGCGGCGACGGTGCTGTACGTGGTGGCGCTGCTGGTGACGATGGGCGTCAACATCCCGCTCAACAACCAGCTGGCGGCGGCCGGTGACCCGTCCCAGATCCAGGACCTCGCGGCCGTGCGGGCCAAGTTCGCCGACACCTGGGTGCCGGTCAACATGCTTCGTACGGCGCTGTGCACGGGCGGCGTGCTCGCGCTGACCCGCTCCCTGGTGCTGCACGGCCGGTTCGGACGCGCCGGCCGCTGAGGCCCGTCCGCACCGCCTCGGGTGCCCGTCCGCCACCTGCGGACGGGCGCCTGCGCGTTCTCCCCGGTCCGGACCGGACCCGCCCGGTCCGGTGCGGACTGAACCGGACCGGACGAGGCCGGGTCGAACTGCGCCACGTGGCCGGGTGCGCCGGAGCGTGCGCCGGTGCGCCGGGTCGGTGACTTCGCCCAAATCACTTGGAGAGACATCGAGTTGGCGCAGGACCCGGATGTGGTGGAGCATGGGCGGGCCCGGTCTGTTGCGGCGCGCTTGCGCCGCGGCCGCGGCACCGTACGCGTGCTGGGGAGGAGGCGGGGCCGGTGAGTCCGGCAGATCGTCCGTTTCTGGTCCGGGGGAGGGCGGTACCCCTGGCCAGGTACCTGGCCGAAGAGGACATCGAGGGCCTGGTGGCGTGCTCGTGTATCGGCAACGAGGTGAGCATCGACCTCGCCGACACCCGGATCCTGGTGAGCCTGGTCGACATCGCCGACGTGGTCAGGCTCAACTTCCACATGGTCCAGGACGGCCCGGCCAAGCCCCGCTCCTGGTCGCGCCGGCTGCCCGCCGGCACCGGCCCGCGCGAGATCGCGGCCCGGATCGCGCTGGACGTCCGCACTCTGGAACGCGAGTTGGCGCCGCTGCGGCGCCGCCCGCCGGAGGTGCCACGGCAGCGCCGCCCGGGCTGACGGGGGAGAGGCGCCCGCGGGAACGGCCGGGCCCGGCAGCGGTGCGCTGCCGGGCCCGGCCGTGTCGGCGCCGTTACCGTTCCTGTCGGTACGTCAACGCCCCTGAAGGGAAAGGACATTGTTGCCGAAGGCCCAGTTCTTCGAACCGTCCCAGTTGACGGACCAGGTCATCAGCCCCTTGAGGCTGCTGAACGCCCCGCTGCCGTAGGAGTTCCAAGCCTGGGCGACCTGCCCGGTGCTCAGGTAGCCGCCGCCCGCGCCCGGCTGCGCGGGCAGACCGGGGACCTGCTTGTCGTACGGGACGCGGATCGTGGTGCCCTGGACGGTCAGGCCGTTGTTCAGGCAGGTGGTCTGGGCCGTGAAGCCCTGGACGGTGCCGGCCGAGTAGGAGTCACCGGAGCAGCCGTACATGCTGCCGTTGTAGTACTGCATGTTCAGCCACCAGAGCCGCCCGTTGTCCAGGTACTTCTTGATGACCGGCAGGTAGGCGCCCCAGATCGAGCCGTAGACGATGCTCGCGCCGGTGACGTAGGCGGTTTCTGGAGCCATGGTGAGGCCGAAGCCGGGCGGCATGGCGGCGAGGACGCCGTCGATGATGCGGATCAGGTTGGCCTGGGAGGGCGACAGCGAGGTGATGCTGCCGCTGCCGACCAGGCCGGTCTCGATGTCGATGTCGATGCCGTCGAAGTGGTTGGCCTGCAGGATCGGCACGATGGTGGAGACGAAGCGGTCGGCGACGGCGCTGTCGGACAGGTCGATGCCGGCCGCCGCGCCGCCGATGGACATCAGGACGGTCAGGCCGCTCGCCTTGGCGGCACAGACCTCGTCCGGGGTGGGGACCTTGACGCCGGTGTCCATGCCGTTCTGCCAGAGCGCGGTGCCGTCGGAGAGGATGACGGGGAAGGCGGTGGTGACCACGTTGTAGCCGTGGCCGGTGATCCGCTGGTCGGTCAACGGGATCCAGCCCAGCGGCGGGTGCACGCCGTTGGCGGCGCCGTCCCAGTTCTCCCAGTAGCCCTGCAGCACCTTGCGGGCCGGGCGCTGCTGCTGTCCGCAGCCGGTGGCTGCGGCGGCGGCGGTGGGTGTGGGGGGCGTGGTGGATGTGGGGCGGGCGATGGCCGTGGCGGGCGCGGTGGTGGCGGCGGAGGCCGTGGCGGTGGTGGGGGCGATCGCGGCGATAGCGAGCGCCAGGGCGCCGAGCAGGCGCGCGCTCCGGCGGGTGTGGTGGGTGCGGTGGCCTGCCCGGCGCAGGGCAGGGCGGAACGTACGGTGGGCCATGACGGTCTAGCTCCCTTCCGGCCATGGCTGACACGCCCCGTGGAGGTGGGGCGGCGTGGGGGTGGCCATGGCGAGGTGACGTGGGGGTGGTCGGTCGGCGGGAAGCCCGGCCGCGGCGCGTGTCGACGGCCCGGGTGGCGCAGCCGTGACACACACGTCGTCACCCGGCAGGGGGTGTGGTGCAGCCGCTGGGAATCGTAGGAGCGTGCCGATGGGCCGTCAATAGGTCTGGACCACTTGCCCTCCTGATGGCCGGCCCGGCCTCCGTCGGCAGGCCCGGGGACCACCGGATCCTGACCCCCTGTTAGGGTCGGCGGACGTGACGGACAGGGCGACGAAGCAGTACGAGGCGATGCTGGCACACTTCCCGCGAGCCGCCGAGCAGCGCGGTTTCGCCGTGGACCCGGCACAGCGGCCCGCCGTCGAGCGGTTGTCGCGGCTCGCCGGGGAACTCGCCCGCACCGGGCTGCTCCACCGCCGCCCTCCGCGCCACGTCTACCTGTGGGGCCCGGTGGGCCGGGGCAAGAGCTGGCTCGTGGACACCTTCCTGGACGGGCTGGCCACCTCGCACAAGCGGCGGCTGCACTTCCACGACTTCTTCCGCCGCCTGCACGAGGGCGTCGCCCTGCACACCGCCGACCCGCACCGGGACTCCGCCGGCGAGCGGGTGGCAGCGGTCGACCGGGCCGTGGACGAACTGCTCGACCACTGCCGGGTACTGGTCTTCGACGAGTTCCACGCCCACGACGCCGGGGACGCGATGCTGGTCGCCCGACTCTTCCGGAACCTGCTGGACCGGCGGATCACCCTGGTCACCACCTCCAACTACCCGCCCGCCGGGCTGATGCCGAACCCGCTCTACCACCACCTGTTCGAGCCGACGATCCGGCTGATCGAGGAGCGGATGGACGTGGTGGAGATCGCGGGCCCGGTGGACTTCCGCCGGGAGCGGGATCCGGAGTCGGAGCGGCAGCCGGTGGACGGCGGTCCGCAACGCTTCACGCAGGGCGCGCGGCTGCGGACCGGGGACACGAGCGGCCTGCACGCGCTCGGCCTCACCCCGCCGACCGCGGGCGAGGCGGCCGAGATAGTCGTGCACGGCCGCCCGCTGCCGGCGTCGGCGGTCCGCGACGGCGAGGCGTGGTTCGGCTTCACCGAGCTGTGCGAGGGGCTGACCTCGGCCGCCGACCAGCTGGCGCTCACCGAACGCTTCGCCACCCTGGTGCTCACCGGCGTACCGCCGCTGGCCGACACGACCCCGGACGGGCGACGGCGCTTCGCCGACCTGGTCGACATCTGCTGCGACCGGGACGTCCGGCTGGTGCTGATCGGTGCCGACCCGATCGGCGACCCGACCCCCGACGAGAACCTGTTCCGCGACCTGGACCGGACCGCGAGCCGCCTCGCCCTGCTCAGGTCTGCCTGACGACGGGGCCGGGCTCCGGGGCCGCAGACACCGGCTCCGTTCCCAACACGGTCGCCAACACAGTGCAGCGGCCGTCCCCCTGCCTTGGCAGGGCCGGGGAGTGCACCGGGGGGTGCTCGACGCCCGGCTGCCCTACGGGGTGACGCACGGGGCGACGATGGCCCTGCTCAAGGCCAACGTGGCCACGTCCGGCCCGATCCTGTGGAAGACGGGCTTCACGGCCTTCGGCCAGGAGCCCGTCTACGCCGTCCCACTGCGCCAGGGTCCTCCTTTGGATCAGGGGGCGGCCCAGAGGTAGATGCCTGCGATGTGCACCAACGGCTCTGGCCGCGCCCACGATGCGTCAGTCAAACGGCACACCACACCAGCGATCAGATGATCAGCAAGATGCGGCCTAGCGTGTCACCAGCCAGGACAGGCTCGCGGTCAGGTTCGCGCGCAGCGCCGGGTCCACCACGGCCGGGGTGGGGTCGGTCGCGACGGCGGTGAGGAGGTGCGGCCGGGTGCGGGGCCCGGTCAGCTTGAGCTCGGCGAGGTCCAGCGCGGTGCGGCCGGTGAGCCGGGGCAGCTCGCGCCCGTCCAGGAACCAGCGCAGCCGGGTGCCGGGCACCGGCAGGCCGACGCTCAGGCGGTCGGCCGCCGTGAGCCAACTGCCGGTGGCGGTGGGACTGGTGAGCGGGGTGGCGTGCCGGTAGAAGCCGGCGATCATCGCCTCGCGCCCGGGCAGGTTGAACTCCCGCCCGAGGGAGCGCATGATCGAGTTATCGGTCGGCCGGTACAGCCCGGCCGGGTAGTAGCCGCCGCCCTCGTACGCGCCGACCGTCCCGCCGTCCGGGGAGGCCTGCCCGAGCCAGCGGGACCACTTGGTGCCCTGCTGCTGCATCCGATCGGCCGTCAGCGTGCTGATGTTGGCCTGGGCCGGCTCGTCGCCCTGGTACGTGCCCTGGCCGTCGTACGCGTACTCGTCGGCGAGCTTGCCCAGCGAGTGCCCGGTCTCGTGCACCGCGATCTGCCCGGACTTGGCGTTCCCGCCCGCCACCGTGGCGATGCCCTCGTAGCCGAGCGACGACTTGACGTCGTTGTAGCCGGCGCCGCCGTACTTGGCGCTGTTGGCCACCACCAGCACCAGGTCCGCCTGCGGGGCCTTCGCCGCGTACCGCTCGACCGCCTTCTCATCGACGCAGAGCAGCCGCTCCACGCCGTCGCACCAGAAGTACGAGCCCAGCGCGGTGTGCCGCACCGTCGCCTGGTCCGGATCCCCGGTCACCCCCGACTCCGGCGAAACCGCCGACACCGCCCAGACGTTGAACAGCCCGCGGTAGGTGGCGTACGGCTCGACGGCGGTCACCTCGCGCCACTTCTCGGCCGCGTCCGTGAGGAACTTCTGCTGCTCCTGCGCGGCGTAGCCGTCGCCGATCACCACCACGTCCAGCTTGGTCGCCGGGTCGCCACTGCTGACCAGCGGCGTCACATCGCCGTCGCCCCGCACCGCAGCCGCGCCCTGGGCCGGAGCGGCGACGAAGGGAGACGCGGCCGGGGCCTGGACACGGGCGATGCTGCCGTCCTCGGCGAAGGCCTCCACCTGACGGGTGGGTGCTGCGGAGGCCGGCCCGCCGCTGGTCGGCGCGTTGTCGGCGGGCGCGCTCCAGGCGGGAGCGGAGCCGAGGAGTGCTGATGCGAGGGCGGCGGCGAGCAGGGCGGTGGTGGTTCTGGCGGCGATGCGGTGCACGGGTGTTGTCCTCCCCGGTGAGCGGTCTGTGGCCTGCCTCCTTCCCATGTCGGGGACCTGACAATCATGCGGTGCCCCGCCGGGCTTTACTCGATTCACTGGAACCGGGCGACAGCCGAGACGCGCCACGCGATGAGCCGGGAGCACCGCGCTGTGGCTGGGTGTCAGGTGTTGTTGGGGGTGTGGGGTTTGGTGGGTTTGGGTGTGGTGGTGTGGTTGGTGTGGGTGGTGGTTTGGTAGTTGGTGAGGTCGAGGTGGCGGGTTTGGTGGGTGAAGCGCCAGGTGTAGGTGGGCCAGATGGAGGGGTTGTTGTGGTGGGTGTCGGTGTACCAGCTGTGGCAGCCGCCGGTGTTCCAGACGGTGTTTTTGAGGCGGGTTTGGAGGGTGTGGTTGTAGGTGGTTTGGGCTTGTTGGTGGGGTTCGAGGGTGGTGAGGTGGTGGGTGTTGAGGGTTTTGAGGGCGTTGAGGATGTAGGTGATTTGGGCTTCGATGATGACGGTTTGGGAGGAGTGGCCGAGGGTGGTGTTGGGGCCGAGGATCATGAAGAGGTTGGGGTAGCCGTGGATGGTGGTGCCGCGGTGGGCGGTCATGCCGTGGGTGTTCCAGGTGTGGGCGAGGGTGGTGCCGTTGCGGCCGTGGATGCGGTGGGCGATGGGGCGGTTGGTGGCGGTGAAGCCGGTGGCGAGGATGATGGTGTCGATGTGGCGTTGGGTTCCGTTGGTGGTGGTGATGTGGGTGGGGCCGATGTGGGTGATGGTGTCGGAGATGATGTTGACGTTGGGTTGTTGGATGGCGGGGTACCAGGTGTTGGAGAAGAGGAGGCGTTTGCAGCCGACGGTGTAGTCGGGGGTGAGGCGTTTGCGGAGGGTGGGGTCGGGGACGGATTTTTTGAGGTGGCCGGCGGCCATGTTTTTCATGCCGGTGGTGCGGGAGGGGCGGGACATGAAGAAGGCGATGATTTCGCGGCCGTTTTTGTTGAAGGTGCGGCGGAAGTGTTGGTAGCCGGGGAGGTGGCGGAGCATCCAGGTGTGGCGGGGGGTGTTGGGTTTGTCGGGTTTGGCGGCGATCCAGGGGGGTGTGCGTTGGTAGAGGTCGAGGCGGGCGACGTGGGGTTGGATTTCGGGGACGAATTGGATGGCGGAGGCGCCGGTGCCGATGACGGCGATGTTGCGGCCGGTGAGGTCGTGGTCGTGGCGCCATTGGGAGGAGTGGAAGACGGTGCCGGTGAAGGTGTCGAGGCCGGGGATGTCGGGCAGGGCGGGGTCGGAGAGGTAGCCGGTGCCGGTGACGAGGATTTGGGCGGTGTAGTGGCCGTGGGTGGTGTGGAGGTTCCAGTGGTGGTGGGTGTCGTTCCAGCGGGCTTCGAGGAGTTCGTGGCCGTAGCGTAGGTGGGGTTGGACGCCGTAGCGGTGGGCGCAGTCTTTGAGGTAGGCGTGGACTTCGGCTTGGGTGGCGAAGGTGGATTTCCATTCGGGGTTGCGGGCGAAGGAGTAGGAGTAGAGGTGGGCTTGGACGTCGCAGGCGCAGCCGGGGTAGGTGTTGTCGCGCCAGGTGCCGCCGAGGTCGTCGGCGCGTTCGAAGACGAGGAAGTCGTTTTCGCCGGCGCGTAGGAGGCCGATGGCGGTGCCGAGGCCGGAGATGCCGGCGCCGATGACGGCGACTTTGAGGTGGCGTACGGCGGGGCCGTCGGTGGTGTGGGTGGTGGTGGCGGGCGTGGGGGCGTCGGCGGGGGTGTGTGCGGGGGTGGTGGTGGCCGCGCCGGCGGCGGTGACGGTGGCGGCCGGGGCCGGGGCCGTGGTGGTGGCGGCTGTGGTGGCCGGGGCTGTGGTAGTGGTGGCGGCTGTGGTGGCCGGGGCTGTGGTGGTGGTCGTGCGGGCGGCGGTGGCGCCCGGGGCTGTGGTGGCTGTGCCGGCGGTGGTGGGTGTGGTGGTGTGGGGGTGGGGGGTGGCCCCCGCCGCGGGGGCGGTGGGGGCCGTGGTGTGGGTGTGGGGTGTGGTGGGGGTGGTGCGGTCGGGGGTGGTGGTCATGGTGTGGGTGTCCTGTTCTGGGGTGGCCGGTGGTTGGTTCTGGGTGGCCTGGGTGGGTCAGGGGCGGCGGGTGAGGGTGACGCGGAAGTTGTTGAAGATGTGGTCTTCGAGGGTGTAGGCGAAGATGTCGAGGTAGCGTTCGAAGCGGGCGACGGTGGTTTCGTCGGTCATGGTGACGGCTTCGTCGCGGCGGGCGGCGAGGAGTTGGAGCCAGGCGCGGCAGGCGCGGGCGAAGGATTCGGGTTCGTTGCGGATCTCGGTGACTTCGAAGAGGCCGTCGAGGCCGGAGGCGAGTTCGGGCAGGCGGGGGATGTGGCAGCCTTCGAATTCTTCGCGCTGGAGGAATTTGAGGTCGTCGAGGAGCTGGCGGCGCAGGGGCGGGTTCTCGACGGTCATGGTGTGCAGGACGAAGCGGGCGCCGGGCTTGAGGAGGGAGTGGACCTGCTTGAAGAAGACGCGGTAGCGCTGGGTGCGTTCCTTGGGGGTGAGGGAGGAGAGCACGAAGTGTTCGAGGGCGTTGATGCAGAACGCGGCGTCGTAGGCTTCCTCGCCTGGGGTGAGGCGGTGGTCTTCCCAGCTTTCCACGCGGGCTTCGATGGCGGGGTTGCCCAGGGCGTGGACGAAGTCGGCCTGGGTGCGGGAGAGGGTGACGCCTACGGCGCGGTGGACGCCGTGGACGGTGGTGAGGCGGTTGAGCATGGTGCCCCAGCCGCAGCCGATGTCGAGGACCTTGGTGCTGTGGGCGGCGCGGGCGAGGTCGGTGAAGGCGTCGAGCTTGCGTTCCTGGGCTTCGTCCAGGACGGCGACGAGGTCTTCGCCGTCTTCCCAGTAGCCGCCGGAGTACATCATGGTCGGGCCCAGGATGAGCCGGTACAGCTCGTTGGGGACTTCGTAGTGGTGGCGGATGGCCTCGACGTCGGGGTTGATGGAGCGGGCTTCGACGGTGGTCATGGGATGGGCCCCTCGAGTGGTGGTGGCGGATACAGGGGAATGCGGGTCCGGGCGCCGGCGGCGCCGTGCGGGCCGTAGGCGCCGCCCGCACAAGGCGGCGTGTGCGTGGCCGTGTGTGCTGAACCGGTCTGCCAGTGCGGGGTGTTGGTGCTTTCCGTGTGGCCGGCGGGTCCTGCGCGCTTGCCCGGTGGTGCCGGGTGGCGCGTGGTTGCGGTCGTGCCGCGTTGAACGGGCTTGCTTGTGTGGGTTGTTGGTGCTTTCCGCGTGGCCTGCCGGTCCGGCGCGCTGCCCGGTGGTGCCGGGTGGGGTGTGCGTGGCTGTGCTCTGCCGAGCCGGCCTGCTTGTGCGTGTCGCTGTTGCTTCACGTGTGGCCGGCCGGTCCGGCGCGCTGCCCGGTGGTGCCGGGTGGCGCGTGGTTGCGGTCGTGCCGTGCTGAACCGGCCTGCCCGTGTGGGTTGTTGGTGCTTTCCGCGTGGCTTGCCGGTCCGGCGCGCTTGCCGGGTGGTGCCGGGTGGGGTGTGCGTGGCTGTGCTCTGCCGAGCCGGCCTGCTTGTGCGTGTCGCTGTTGCTTCACGTGTGGCCGGCGGGTCCGGCGCGCTGCCCGGTGGTGCCGGGTGGGCTGTACGTGGCTGTGCTCTGCCGAGCCGGCCTGCCAGTGCGTGTCGCTGTTGCTTCACGTGTGGCCGGCGGGTCCGGCGCGCTGCCCGGTGGTGCCGGGTGGCGCGTGGTTGCGGTCGTGCCGCGTTGAACCGGCCTGCCTGTGTGGGTTGTTGGTGCTTTCCGCGGCCACTGCCGGTCCGGTGCGCGTACCGGGTGGTGCCGGTGGGCTGGTGGGTTGGTGGCGGGCCGTTGGGTGCGGTCCGTGCGGTGTGCCTGCCTGCCTGCCTGCCGGCGGGCCTGTCGGCCCGGGCGGCTGGTGCTGGTGGCGGGTTGTGCTGGTCGTTCCGGCCGGCTGGTGGTGCTGGTGGCCGGGTTGGTTGTTCGTGGTGGTCGGGTTGGTGCTGGTTGGTGGTGTGCCGGTGGGCGTGCGGGTGCGGTGTGTTGTGGGGTCAGGTAAGCGTGTGTCTCGCAAGTGGTGCGCAAGGGGGGTGGGGGTGGGGGGTTGCGGGGCGTTTGCGTGGGTGGGGGTTTCATGCGGTTTCGACAAGGCACGCGGTCTTCGTGGCCGGGTTGCTTCCCTTTCGTCTCGTCTCATCTGGTTTCGGCGGGCGGGGTGGTGCGTGTTCGGGCCTGTGCCGTTCCTTCTGTTGTGGGGGCGGTCCGCTGGTCCTTCCGGCCGTCCGGTCCTTCCGGCCGTCCGGCCGTCCGGCCGTCCGGTCTATCCGGTCTATCCGGTCTGTTTGGTCTGTTTGTTCTGTTGTGTCTGGTCCTTGTGGTGCCTGTGTCGGGCGCGTGGTGTGTGAGGGCGGGACGTGGCGGGCGGACCGGTGGGTGGTCTGGTGGGTGGTCTGGGGGGTGTTGTGTTGGTCTCTTTCGTGTCTTGTTCGGGTGGCGGGCCTGGTGGGTCGGCTTCCTTGTTTGTTCCCTATTCGACGCGTTGACAGCTGTCCGTTTCCCTGTTGTGGGGGGCGGGCGAGGAGAGGAAACGATCACTCATGTCGCAGATCCCGACCATCGAGGACCTGGCCCAGCAGTTGCAGGCGGTGTCCGGTGCGCAGGAGATCGACGCGGACGCGGCGTTGCAGCACATCGCGGACGTGGACTCGCTGGATTTGATGGAGTGGCTGTACGGGTTCCAGAACCAGTACCCGCACATTCCGGCGGATGAGTCGTTGTTCGCGGACATCGACGACTCGACGACGTTGCGGGTGGTTCACGAGCGGATCCTGGCGCTTGTGCCGGGTGAGGGTCGTTGAGGCCGCGGGGGGTGGGGAGGAGAGGGGCGGGGTGATGAGTGGTTTCGACGTCACCGGCTGGGGGATGTCGGTGCCCGAGCGGGTGGTGACCAGTGCGGAGCTCGCGGAGCGTTTCGGTGTGGACGAGCACTGGATCGTGTCGCGGTGCGGGATCCGGGAGCGGCGGGCGGTGGGGCCGGGGCAGAGCACGGCGTCGATGGCGGTGGAGGCGGGGCGCCGGGCGTTGGAGCGGGCGGGTCTGACGGGTGCGGATATCGCGCATCTGATCGTGGCGACGGCTACTCCGGAACAGCCTTCGCCGGCGACGTCGGCGTTCGTGCATGACGAGTTGGGGATCGCGGGCAGTGCGCATGATGTGAACTCGGAGTGTGCGGGTTTCGTGTATGCGCTGGTCACGGCGGTGGGTCTGATGCGTATGGATCCGCGGCCGGTCCTGGTGATCGGTTCGGACACGCACACGTTGACGGCGAATCCCGCGGATCGGGACCTGTCGATCCTGGTGGGTGACGGTGCGGGCGCGGTGGTCCTGGTTCCGGGTCCGGTGGAGCGGATCCGGGCGTGGAACCTGGGTGCGGACGGCTCGTGCAAGGACAGTCTGAAGGTCCTGGCGGGTGGTTCGCGGATGCCCACCACCGCGGACACCGTGGCGCAGGGTCTGCACTACGCGCAGATCAACGGCAATGAGATCTATCTCAATGCCGTGCGCTACACGGTCCGTACGATCCGCGAGACCCTGGAACAGGCGAAGGCCGGCGCGGGGGATGTGGACCATGTGGTTCCGCATCAGGCGAACATCCGCATCATCAACTCGGTGCTCGCCCATACCGGGATTCCCGCCGATCGTCTGGTCACCAATCTCGAGCGGTACGGCAACACGGCTTCGGGGTCGATCCCGATCGCGTTGGCGGAGGCGCTGGACGCGGGGCGGATCAAGGACGGTGACACGGTGTTGCTGGCCGGTTTCGGCGCGGGGATGACGTGGGGCTCGGTCCTGATGACCTGGGGAGGCGTCCGGTGAGCGGCAGGGAGGCTTTCGGGGTGCGTCCGGTGGCGCCGGTGGCGTTGGTCACCGGTGCGTCCGGCGGGTTGGGCAGTGAGCTGGCGGTGGCGCTGGACGCGGCCGGGTGCCGTGTCGCGGTCCACTACAACAGTTCCCGTGCGGGGGCGGAGAAGACCTGCGCGCGGTTGTCCAACGACCATGTCATGGTCACCGGTGACGTCGCGGACTTCGAGCAGGTCGGTGCCATGTACGAGCGGGTCCGGGAGGCGCTGGGGCCGGTGGAGGTGCTCGTCAACAACGGCGCGGTCCGCAAGGACGCGCTGATGGCCATGCAGGACCCGGCGCAGTGGCGGCAGGTGATCGACACCAATCTCGTCGGTTCCTTCCACACGGCGCGGGTGTGTGTGCCGGCGATGCTGCGCGCGCGTTGGGGACGCATCGTCAACATCGTGTCTCCGTCCGCGCTGATCGCGACGGCCGGGCAGACCGCCTACTCGGCGTCCAAGGCGGGGCTGATCGGTCTGACCCGTACTCTGGCGGCGGAGTGCGGGCGTCGGGGGGTGACCGTCAATGCCCTGTCACCCGGCTTCATGATCACCGGTATGACGGACACGCTGCCCGAGCACGTCGTCGCCGGCATGCGTGACAAGGTCCCCGTGCCGCGTTTCGTCACCCCGGGTGAGGTCGCCCGCTCGATCACCCTGTTCCTCGACCAGGACTGCATGACCGGCCAGGTCATCAGCATCGACTCCGGCGCTTCCATCACCTGACCCGCCCCCGGCCCGGCCCTGTCCCCGTCCCCGGTTCCTGCCGTCCGGGGGCGGGGGCGCACCCGTCGTCGGGCGGTTCGGGCTTCGGGGGGCCGGTGGCCGGGGCCCGCCGCCCCTGTCCCCGGGTCCCGCTCCGCCCCCGTCCCCGTCCCCGTCCCCGGCTCTTACCGTTCGGGGGCGGGGCGCACTCGTTGCCCGCCGGTACGGGTACCGGGGGCCGGTGTCCGGGCGCGGGACAGGACGGGCGCGGGACAGGAGGAGGCCGGGCCGGAGCCGGTATGCCCGTCCCTGCTCCTGGCTCGTACCGGCCGGGGGCCTGCGGTGGTACGGGCTCCGGGGGGTCGGGCGGGTTCGGGCGGGTTCTGGCCGGGGGTCGGAGACGAGCCCGAGGCGGTAGGCGGTAGGCGGTAGGCGGTAGGCGGTAGGCGGGCGGGTGCGGGGGCCAGGGCCGGGGTGGTGGCCATGCCCCGGCTCTGGAGGAGTGTCCCGTCTGGGGGTTGAGACCGTAGGTTGTGCGGGTGTCGGGTCGTCTGAGTGTGGCGGTGTGTCCCGGTCGTGAACTCGCCTGCCCGGCGCCTGTGACGCCTCGCGGGAATGGGCGGGGTCCCGCTGGTGTGCGACGAGTGTGGATGTGGCGCCACCCATCGTGTCGTGGTGTCACCCGAGGGCGCCGAGGTTGTCGCTTCAGGAGGCGGTTACCTGCGTGCCAGGTTCGAGTTGCTCGACTGGGCGTGCTCGAGGGTGGTTGCCGAGGGCGGTGTCTTTCGCCATTACGTGGTGCCGGGCGCCGACCGGTCGCTGCTGGACGGGTTCCTCGCGCTCCTGGCCGCCCGGATGCCCGGCAGCTGAGCCGTCAGGCTCTGCGCTCGTAGTGCTCGTGGCGCCGGTTGAGCCGGCGGGAGGCGCCCGGCCACGTGATCGTGTGTTCGGCGACCCGGCGGTGGTGTCCCCGGGTGCTGGCTTGAGTCCACGCCCGGCCGGGCGATGCGGGCGGTGATGCCGTGCTCGCGCAGGAGACGCCGGGTGAAGGGGCGGTCGTGGGCTGTGTCCGCGTGCGGCTTGGCGGGCCGTCGGCGACGTGGCCCGCGTCGGGAGCGGGTGGGCGGGATCGGGGCCAGGAGCGGTTCGAGGGCCTGGCCGTCGTGGAGGTTCGCTCCGCAGGGGCCGACCGCGAGCGGGGTGGCGTTGCGGTCGTAGATCAGGTGGATCTTTGATTCCTTCTCGCCGTGGTCGGTCGGATTCGGTCCGGTCGGTGGCCCCTTGGTGAGAGCGTGGATGCTCGCTGGATCGATCGCCGCCCGCGACCGGTCGAGTTCTCCGCCGGCCCCGAGTTCGTCCGGGACGACGTGGTAGAGCTTGGCCCACACGCGTGCGGCGGTCCATGCGGTGAAGCGCCGGTGGGCGCTCTGCCAGGGCGCTCCGGACACGGGCGGGAGCCGGCGCCGGCTGCCCCCGGTGCTGGTCACGAACACGATTGCGGCCGGCACCTGGCGGTCGCCGGCCCGCCGTCGGCGCCCGCCCTGTGGCCGTACCGCAGGCTCGGGCACGACGCGCTGGAACAGGTCCCACAGCTCGTCCGGGACCGACCGTTCACCTGTGTCCACGCGCTACGGAACGACTGGTCCCCGAACGAGACACTCTCCGACAGGCGAGGCCGGGGCGGGCGGCGTGCCCGCCGGGTGGGGCATCCGTCTCCCGGTCCTGCGGGCCCGTACCGGCCGGGCCCGTTCCGGCCGGGCCCGTTCCGGCCGGGGCCGGGGGCGTGCCCCGGGCGGTGCGGGTGCCGGGGTTCGGGCGGGGGCGGTGCCCGGGCTTGGGGCGGGGCGTGCCCGCCCTCCGGGCGCGACCCGGGGGAGGCGGTGCTGTCGGCGGTGGTGCGGGTGTGCGGGGGCCGGGGTGTTCTCCGGGAGCGGGGCCGGGGTGGTGGTGGCCGCGTCCCGGCTCCGACAGGGGCGGGTGGGGGTGTGGGTGGCTTCGTGTCCGGGGGCCGGGCCGTGGGCGGCGGTGCGGGCGGTGGTCGTCGCTGTCGGCCGAAGGGGTGTGCATCCGTCAGGTCCGTGTCCGCGTGCTCCGGCCCGGTGCCGGCCGGATGCGGGGTGCTGGTCGTGGTGGTCCCGGGTCGCGGTGGTCTTCTTCTGCGTCTCGGGGCCGCTCGGCTGTTCCCGGGACCGTGGCGGGTTCCTCGTCGCGGACCTGGTGCGGGGGTATGTGCGCGGGCGCGGTGGCGGTGGGCATGGTGGCGGGGGACGCGGGGTGGGCGGGGTTTCGGCCCGGGCGGGTTCTTGGCCGGGCCGGCTGCCCGCGCGAGAAAGGGGCGGGCGGATGCGGGGGAGGGGCGGAGGGGGGAGGGGCTGAGAGGGGAGGGGCGGAGGGGGGAAGTGGGGGAACGGGGGCGGCGGCCCGTATCCCCCCCTTTTTTCCTGCCCGCCGTAGCGGGTGGGGTGGGGACGCGGGCCGCCGCGTGCACGCGCGCCGGGGCGCGTGGGGTGGGTCAGTTGAGGGCGGCGAGGGCGGCCTCGTAGTTCGGCTCGTCGGCGATCTCGGCGACGAGTTCGGTGTGCAGGACGGTGTCGTTCTCGTCCAGGACGACCACGGCGCGGGCGGTCAGGCCGGCCAGCGGCCCGGAGTTGATGGCCACGCCGTAGGCGTCGTGGAAGTCGCGTCCGCGCAGGGTGGAGAGGGTCTTGACGTTGTCCAGGCCCTCGGCGCCGCAGAACCGGGCCTGCGCGAAGGGCAGGTCGGCGGAGATGCAGAGGACGACGGTGTTGTCCAGCGCGCCGGCCTGGGCGTTGAAGGTGCGCACCGACGTCGCGCAGGTGGGGGTGTCGATGCTGGGGAAGATGTTGAGGACCTTGCGGGCGCCCGCGAAGTCGTTCAGCGAGGTGTCCGCCAGTCCCGTGCCGACCAGCGTGAACGCCGGGGCCTGGCTGCCCGAGGCGGGCAGCGCGCCGCCGACCTCGACCGGGTTCCCCTTCAGCGTGACCTGAGCCATGAAAAGCCTCCTACCAGCGGTGTACGGGTGTGCAACGCCGCCGATCCTACTGCCCGCCCGTGTTCCGTCCGCCGGGCGACCACCGGCTGGACACCCCCGCCCCCACGTGCCTGCCCCGAGGAGGGGCGGAAGGAGGGGCGGGCGCAAGCGAGGGCAGGGGCAGGGGCGGGGGGTCCGTGTGGTGGCGGTGGCGGTGGCGCGCCGGGGCGGGGGAGGGGCCAGGTGGACCGGAAGGGGCCGCCGTACCGGGGGAGGATCCCGGGGCTGCCGTCGGGGAGGGCGGGTTCGGGGGCGGGGGCGGGGGTGCGGATGGGGTCGCGGCCGCGGATGACGGGGATGGGGCGGACGGTGGCCTGGAAGGGCGGTGTTGCCGGCGGCGCCGAACGGCAGGGCGGGGCGGTGGCCGGCCCGGGTGCGGGCGACTACGGCGGGCCGGGCCGGGCCGGGCGGGGCGGACGGAGGTGACGGTGTGGCCGTGGGCGCGTCGGCCGCGTTCGGTGGTGCCGGGTAGGGCGCCGTACTCGGCTTCGCCGACCCTGGCGGTGGTGTGGCGCGCGCGGGTGCCGGCGGCGGTGCCGATGCCGGTAGCCGTGGCGCGGCCGGGGCAGTGTCCACCGCTTCCGCTTCCGCTTCCGGTGGCGGTGGCGGTGGTGCTGTGTCCGGTGGAGCGGGCCGGGCGTCGCGGTGGCGCGGCGGGGGAAGGGATGGCGGAGACGGCCTCGTCGAGGAGGGTGTCGAGGGCCTGGACGGCCTGGCGGGGGGTGTCTGGGGGGCGTGCGGCGCCGGTGGCGGTGGTGCGTGGTTGTCCGGGGAGGAGGGGCGCGGGCCCGGCACGGCTCCGCCCGTGTCCGTGGCCGCATCGCGGGCCGGGGTGGTCATCGGGGGCTCTGACGGGTGGCGTGGTCGTACTCTGCCCGGCGGCGGTTACCGCTGCCGAGGACCACGGCGGCCCCCGAGAAGATTCCCCGTCCCGGTTCCGCAGCCGGGCCCCACGCCCGCAGTCCACGCCCGCAGTCCACGCCCGCAGTCCACGCCCGCAGTCCGGGCCCGCAGTCCGGGCCCGCAGTCCGGGCCCGCAGTTCGGGCCGTGACAGGGCGTCATCCCGTCTGTGAGAGCATCGCCGGGTGCGTCGACTCACCGTCCTGGGGACCAGTGCCGCCTATCCCGAAGCGGGCCGGGCCGCCAGCGGGTTCCTCCTCGAGTACGACGGCTACCGCCTCGTTCTCGACCTCGGCTACGCCACTTTCCCCCGCCTGCTCGAGCACACCGGCGTCACCGGCCTCGACGCCGTCGTCATCACCCATGAACACCCCGACCACTGTGCCGACCTCAGCGCCCTGTGCCGGGCCCGCTACTTCGCCGCTGCCCGCCCGCCCCGCCTGCCCCTGTACTGCACTCCCGGCGTCGTCACCCGCGTCCAGGCGATGGAACCCACCGAAGACCTCCACGACGTCTTCGACATCCGCCCCCTGCCCGCCACCGCCACCGCCTCCCACCGCGCGGGCCCGCTGCGTCTGGACACCGTGCCGCTGCCTCACCATGTCCCGCACGCGGGCGTGCGCCTGAGTGCCCCGGGTCTCACCCTCGCCTACAGCGGCGACGCGGGTCCCGGCCCGGGCCTGGCCGGCCTGGCCGCCGGCGCCGACCTGTTCGTCGCCGGTGCCACCGTGTGCGGTGACGGCCCCGGCGACCCGTACCTGCTGAGCGCCGCCCAGGCCGGGCAGTGGGCCAAGCGGGCCGGCGCGGCCCGGCTCCTGCTCACCCACTTCTGGCCCGGTACCGACCGCACCGTCGCGCTCGCCGAGGCCCGCCGCGCCTTCGGAGGCGACGTCACCGCCGCCGAGGAGGACCTGCAGCTGCCCCTGTGAGCGGCCCCGGCCGTCCGCGGGACCGGCGGCGGTTTCGCAGCGTGCGGGGACGGCCGGATCCGTACGCCGTCCACGCCGGAAACCGGATGGCACACCGACCCGTCCGGGGGCAGGAGAGGGAGTGGGGCATGGCGACGCGGCAGAGCACACCGGCGGGAACGAAGGCGGCGGGAACGAAGGCGGCGGGAACGGGGGGCGGGGCGGCCCGGTTGCCGAAAGCCGGACCGTGAGCGACGCCGCCGAGGCCGCGGTCCCGGAAGCCGTGGCGATCAAGGATGCCGTACGACCGGGACGCTACCGGGACGCCCTCGACCGTCAAGGGGCGCCGCCGCGCGGACCTCGCCGGCGGGTAGGCCCGGCCGTCGGGCACCACGTCGAACGCCGGCGCGCGGGTGCCTGTTCCGGTCGCGGGAGGGCCGGGGCCGGTAGGCGGGGGCGGTCAGGCGTAGCGGTCGAACAGGGCTTGCAGGTAGTCCTCCAGACGGGCAATCAGGACGTCCGGGGTCAGGTCGGTGCGGCCCAGTTCGCGCCAGGGGACGGCGACTTTCTCCGCGTCCGGGGCGAAGGCGAGGGCGTCCAGCAGCCGCCAGTACAGGTGGTCGCCGCCCTCGGCGAGGGGGCGGCCGCCGGCGTTGCGGTAGCGCTCGGCGAAGGCCAGGCCGGCCGCGGGGCCGTGGAGCAGGGCCAGCGCGGTGGAGCAGTGGGCGACGTCCAGGTCGGCCGGGCCCCAGGACGTCTCCACCCAGTCGACCACCCCGCTGACCGCCAGCTGCTCCCCGGCGCCGGTGAACAGCACGTTGCCGGGGTGGAAGTCGCGGTGCAGGAAGCACGGGCGGTGCGCGGGCGCCTCGCGGCGGATCGCCTCCACCGCCCGCGCCCACAGCGCGGGGCGCCGCGTGTGCCCGGGGACGCGGACGAGGTCGGGGGCCGTCCACGCCTGCCAGGCGCGCGGGCGCCGCTGCTCACCGACCTCGACGGCGTGGACGGCGGCGAGCTGGGCGGCCAGCAGGTCCGCGCGCCGGCCGGTGTCCGCGTCCTGGGCCAGGCGCACACCGCCGGGAAGGTGCGTCATCACCAGCGACGGGTGGTCGCAGGCCGCGCCGTGCTCGTCGAGGGAGAACAGGCGCGCGGCCGGGACGCCGCCGCTCTCCAGCAGGCCCAGCACGCCGGCCTCGCGGGCCAGCAGGGCCGGGGCGTGGCGGCGGTAGAACGGCGTGACGAAGGAGCGCAGCACCAGCGCGTACGGGCCGTCGCCGCCCGGGCGTTCGATGTCCAGGCGGCGCATCCGCGAGGTCCACCCGCCCTTGAGCGCCGTCACCTGCGCGATCCGCTCACCGGGCGCGAGCGCGCCCTGGACCCACCGCAGGGTCGCGGCCCAGCCCTGCCCGTCGTCCCCGGTCCCGGCGTTCCCGATCATGGACGGACAGCCTACGCGCCCCGCTCCGCCCGCCTCCCCGAGGGCCCCGACGCCACGGCCGAGGCCCACTGGCACCCGCCCACCGGCACCCGCCCACCGGCACCCGCCCACCGGCACCCGCACCCCGGCGCCGGGAACTGGCACCCGGAAACGGCGCCCGCGATCGGCAAGAGTGTTCTCGCCGACCGGAGTTGACGGATCATCGGAACCTGTCAGGAGGGTGCGGTGTCCAGGGCCTCCGCGTCGGCGGCGGCCACCACCGCCGACAACAGGCCCGGGAAACGGTCCTCCAGCTCCTCGCTGCGCAACGCGTTCATCTTGGTGGTCCCCACGTAGTACTGGCGCAGCAGTCCCGCCTCGCGCAGCACGCTGAAGTGGTGACTGGAGGTCGAACGCCCGACCGGCAAGTCGAAGGAACCGCAACTCAGATCGGCTCCCGAGTGCGCGAGCGTGCGCACCACCGACCTGCGGGCCGGATCAGCGAGCGCCTCCAGCACCCGCTGGACGCTCACGTCCTCCACACCAGGGTGCTCGATCATCCGCGCCGCCACGCGTGCCCGTCCCACACCCACCACCCCTTCCCAACACTCGACCCCCGTCCGTCCCATGGTCAAAAACCGCGCCGTGCGCGCGACTTCACGCCCCGACGCTACTACGCCCGACCCATCTGCCACGCCCACCGCAACACCTCCGCAACACACCCGAGGGGCGCAAGGGGCCCGCCGGGACGGAGCGTGCCCAGCGGGCAGGGCCGGACGGGCGGGTGGTCGCGCGGGGAAGCGGACCGGGGGCGCCGGGGGGAGAGCGGGACGGGGAAGGGGCGGGTGGGTGCGTGGTGGGGACGGGAGGGGGCCACCGGACGGGCCGGACGGGAGGACGGTCGCGCGGGGAGCCGGGCCGGCGGTGCGTGCCCGGTGGTGGGTGCCGGGCGGGTGGGTGCCGGGCGGGTGGGTGTGTGGTGGGGGCGGGGCGCGGTAGGGGAGCGGCGTGCGCCTGGGGTGCGCCGGGCGGGGCCGGGCGGGTGGGTGCGGGAGGGGCCGGCGGTGCGTGCCCCTCTCCCCGCGCCCCTTGTCGGGGGCGCGGGGAGAGGGGACAGATGCGGGGAGAGGAGAGGGAGAGGGGGGTGGCCCCGGTCAGGCGGCGCGGGCCGGGGTGGGGGCGGGGCGGGGCAGGCGGGTGAGGGCGAGGGGTTCGAAGATGCCCATCAGGACCGGGTCCACCGGCCGTACCGCCGACGGGGCGGGGGGTGCGGGGGTGGGGGTGCGCAGCAGGGCGAGGTAGAGCTCCTGGGTCTCGGCGGCCGGGTCGATGCCCAGTTCCTCGGCCAGGACCTGGCGCAGCTGCTGGTAGCAGCGCAGGGCCTCGGCGCGGTTGCCGGAGGCGGCGAGGGCTTCCATGCGGCAGCGGTAGGCGCTTTCGCGGAACGGGGCGCGGCGCACCGCCTCGTCGGCCCAGCGCAGCGCGTGGTGTTCCTCGCCGAGGGCGGAGGCGGCCAGGCTCGCGGTCTCCAGTGCGCTGATGCGCAGTTCCTCGACGTGTTCGCGTACCCCTTGCGCCCAGTCGCCCTCGTGGTCGGGCAGGAACGAGCCGCGCAGGTTGGCCAGCGCGCCGGCGGCCAGTTGCTGGGCCACCGCGTGGCTGCGCGCCGCCAGGGCCTCGCCGGCTTCGCCGACGGCGCAGGCGGCGGCTTCCAGGTCCACCGCCGCGTCGGCCGGCAGGCGCAGCACGTAGCGCCCGCCCTGGGCGATCAGCGGGGTGGCGCCCGGCCCCTGGCCAGGGTCGGTGACGAAGGCCCGTACCCGGCTGACCACGCTGCGCAGGGCCGAGGCCCAGGTGTCGGGCAGGCCGTCGGGCCAGATGGTGTCGGCCAGCTGGTCGCGGCTGGTGCCGCCGGAGCGCTCCAGGACCAGGCGGGCGAACGCCACCTGGGCCTGGGCGCTGGACAGGTGCTGCGGGGCACCGTTCTCGTGCTCGATCGCGACCAGGCCGGTGAGGCGGATCAGCATCGCCGCGCCCCCGATCTGCCGGACGGACTGTCTTCCCTGAAGCCGTTCAACGTAGCTCCAACCCCCTTGAGGCAAAGCGGAAGTGACGGCCCGTGCCGGGCTGTCGGCATGGGAAAGCGGTAAACCCGGAACGGGACGGATGCGCCGCCGACCAGCCGTTCGGTTTCGGCGGATTTTGACCATACATTCGGCGCGAGGCGCGGTGTCAACACCGGCCGCGAAAACATACCCGCCGGCCGGTCGATGCGTCGTGGGCGCAAGGTTTCCGCACGTCAGATGGTTTCCGCAGGCCAAAGAAGCGGCTATTGCGGACGCCTTGCGCATCCTGCCGTAGAAATGTAGCCATCCTTGAGCAGCCCGCGTGAAGGCTTCGAGAAATCCCGCCCGCAGCCACCGTGAAACGCCCCGCCGGGAAACCTCCGGAAACGAACCGGACGGAAACCGGAAACAAACCGGAACGCCACCCGGAACGCCGCCGAAGAACCGCCCGCGAAAACCCGCGATACCCGCGATACCCGCGATACCCGCGAAGCCGTGAGACCCGCGATACCCGCGAAGCCGTGAGACCCGCGAAGCCGTGAGACCCGTGAGACCCGCGAAGCCGCGATACCCGCGAAGCCGTGAGACCCGTGAGACCTGTGAAAGCCCTCGAAGCCGTGACGCCGTGAAGGAGAAACGCCCGTGAACGCCACCGGAGCATGGGACCGCCTGGAGCCGAAGCTCGCCGCAACGAATGCCCGGGTGGCCGCACTGGAGTCCGACCCCTCCCGGCGCAACAGCTTCGTCGCCTACACCATGGAACGCGACAGCGCCTACTGCGACCTCGACGGCGAGCGCCTGCTCATGATGTCCGGCTACAGCTACCTCGGCCTGGCCGGCGACGAGCGCGTGGTCGCCGCCGCCAAGGCCGCCGTCGACGTCTACGGCACCGGCAACCACGGCGTGCGCGCCCTGGCCGGCACCATCCCGCTGCACGAGGAACTGGAAGCCGAGGTCGCCAGCTACGCCCACCGCGAGCGTGCCCTGGTCTTCGGCTCCGGCTACGCCGCCAACGTCGGCACCGTGGGCGCCCTGGTCGGCCAGGGCGACACCGTCCTGATCGACAAGTACGACCACGCCTCCATCGTCGACGGCTGCCGCCTGTCCGGGGCCACCGTGACCCGTTTCCGCCACAACGACGTCGACCACCTCGAGCGCCGCCTCAAGGCCGCCGCCCCCACCGGGGTACGCCTGGTCATCGTCGACAGCGTCTACTCCATGGACGGCGACATCGCCCCGCTGCCCGAACTGCGCGAGGTCTGCGACCGCTACGACGCCCTGCTCATGGTCGACGAGGCCCACGCCCTCGGCGTCATCGGCGCCACCGGCGGCGGCATCGAGGAACACTTCGGCCACCAGGTGCGCGTCGACGTCAAACTCGGCACCCTCTCCAAGGCCATCCCCTCCATGGGCGGCTGGGTCGCCGGCAGCCACGACCTCATCGGCCACCTGCGCTACGCCGCCCGCCCGTTCCTGTTCTCCGCCGCCCTGGGCCCCGCCCAAACCGGCGCTGCCCTGGAGTCCCTGCGGATCCTGCGCCGCGAACCCGAACGCGTCACCCACACCCAGCTCCAGGCCCAGCGCCTGCGCGAGCGCCTGAACGCGGCCGGCATCTCCACCATGGACTCCACCACCGCCGTGCTGCCCGTCATCGCCGGCACCGACGACGCCGCCTACGACTACGCCACCGCCTGCCGCAAGGCCGGCGTCATCGGCCTGCCCGTGGTCACCCCCGCCGTGCCCAACGACCTGGCCCGGCTGCGCATCGCGGTCACCGCCCGCCACACCGCGGCCGACATCGACTTCGCCGCCGACGCGTTCCTGAGCGCCGCCGCCCAGACCGGCCTGATCTGAACACCCGCCACCACCCGGCCTGGACAGGAGAGGAAGCCATGGCCCCGCCCGCCCGCCCGCCGATCGCCGTCACCGGCCTCGGCGTGGTCAGCCCCGCCGGCCACACCGTCCGGGAGTTCTGGCGAACCGTCGCCTCCGGGCGCTCCACCGCCACCGCCCTGGACGACCCGGCCCTGGCCCGCCACAAGGTGCGCCTGGGCTGCCGCGTCACCGGCCTGCCCGCCGCCGGCCCGGTGCCGGCCAAGGACGCCCGCCGCCTCGACCCGTTCGCCCACTACGGCACCCTGGCCGCGCTGGCCGCCCACCGCGACGCCGGAAGCCCCGAACCGCAACCGGGACGCAGCGCGATCGTGGTCGGCAACGCGGTGGGCGGACGCACCACCAGCGACCGTGAATCCGCCCTGTACACCGGGCACGGGCCGCTGCGGGTCTCCCCGCTGATGCCGCTGGTCACCATGCCCAACGCGGCCGCCGCGCAGATCGCGATGCGCCTTTCCTGGAGCGGACCGGCGCTGACGATCGCCACGACCTGCGCCTCCAGCGCGGACGCGATCGGCCACGCCGCGCTGCTGCTGGAGAGCGGACGCGCCGACGTCGTCCTCGCCGGCGGCTGCGAGGCCACCCTCACCCCGGTCACCCTCGCCGCGTTCGGCAACCTCGGCGCGCACTCCCTGCGCAACGACGACCCCGCCCGCGCCTCCCGCCCCTTCGACACCGAACGCGACGGCTTCGTGATGGGCGAAGGCGCCGGCTTCCTCGTCCTGGAACGCCTCGCCGACGCGAACGCCCGCGGCGCCCGCCCCCACGCGCTGCTCGCCGGCTACGGCTCCACCTCGGACGCCTACCACCTGTCCAACCCGCGCCCCGACGGCGCCGGCGCCGTGGCGGCGATGCGCGCCGCCCTGGCCGACGCCGGCCTCACCCCCGCCGACATCGCCCACGTGAACGCCCACGGCACCTCCACCGTGCACAACGACCGCGCCGAAGCCGCCGCCCTGCGCACCGTGTTCGGCCCCCACGGCGTGCCGGTCACCTCCACCAAGGGCGCCATCGGCCACCTGATCGGCGCCGCCGGCGCCGTCGAGCTGATCGCCGCCATCGAGGCCATGAACACCCGCACCGTCCCTCCCACCGCCAACCACGAGAAGACCGAAGAGGGCCTGGACCTCGACGTCGTCCACACCGCCGCGCGCCCCATCCGACTGGGCCCGGTGCTGTCCAACTCGTTCGGCTTCGGCGGCCACAACGCGACCCTGGTGGTGACCCCGCTATGACCACGACCTCCCCGCCCCTGCGGCGCACCCGGCTGAGCGTCACCGCACGGGACCTGGACGCCTACCGCGCCGCGGCCCGCACCGGCCTCACCGCCGCGGACCGCGCCGGGGCGTGCCCCGCGCACCCCTTCGTCGCCGCCCACGCCCTGGCCCAGCACACCGTCACCGCCCTGACCGCCGGCGACCCCGGCTTCACCGGCGTGGTCCACCTCGCCCAGGACATCCACACCCACACCCCCCTCACCCCCGGCGGCCTCGACATCGCCGTCGAGGTGAGCGCGGTGCGCCGCGAGGCCCGCGGCACCCGCCTGGCCCTGACCACCCGCCTCACCCGGGCGGACACCGGCACCCCGGTCGCCGACCTCGCCACCTCCGCCCTCCTGCTCGGCGCCACCCGCACCGAGCCGTACGGCACCCTCGCCCCCGCCGCCCACCCCGGCACCACCCCCCACGGCGCACCGCTCACCCTCACCCGCGCCCTGACGGCCGCCGACACCGCCGCCTACGCGGCCGCCTCCGGCGACCTCAACCCGATCCACCTCGACGACACCGCCGCCCGCACGGCCGGCTTCCCCGGCACCATCACCCACGGCATGCACCTGGTCGCACTCGCCGCCGAGGAGATCACCGACCGCCACGCCGGCGCCGACCCCGCCCGCGTCACCGCCCTCGGCGCCCGCTTCGCCGCCCCCACCCGCCCCGGTACCGCACTGCGCCTGACCCTGCAGCCCTACGACGGCGCCACGGTGGTGCGGTTCACGGTCGCCACCGACGCGGGGACCGCCGTCAAGGCCGGCTGGGCGCGGATCGCCCCGGCGGGGGAGTGAACCCGATGACCACCCACAACCCCGGGACCGCCCCCACCGCCGGGACCTTCCACAACCCCGGGACCGCCCGCACCGCCGGGACCGCCCGCACCGCCGGGACCCCCCGCACCGCCCAGGCTGCCCCGGCGCCGCTGCCGCTGCCCGACGCGTTCACCGCCCACGCCCGGGCCCGCCCCCACGCGCCCGCCCTGCTGTGGCACGACCAGGCCACCAGCTACGGCGAACTCGCCGCCCTCGCCGAGGCCGAGCGCCGGCGCCTGAGCGCCCTGCGGCTGGCGCCGGGGGAGCCGGTGGGCCTGCTCGCCGTCAAGTCGCCCGCGGCGATCGCCCTGGTCCTGGCCTGTCTGATGGAACGCCGCCCCTTCCTGCTGCCCTCCCCGCAGCTCGCCCCCGCGCTGCTGGCCGCCCTCTTCGCCCAGGCCGGCGCCCGCCGCCTGCTCGCCCCCCTCGGCCAGGACACCCCCGCCCTGCCCGTCCTGGCCCAGGTCGCACCCGTGCCCACCCTCGCGGCCGGCACCTCCTTCATGCTCACCACCTCCGGCTCCACCGACCTGCCCAAGATCGTCCCCCTCGCGCAGAGCGCCGTCGACCGCTTCACCGCCTGGGCCCACGACACCTTCGACCTCGGCCCCGGCCGCACCGTCGCCAACTACGCGCCGCTGAACTTCGACCTCGCCCTGCTCGACGTGTGGGCCACTCTCGCCGCCGGCGGCACCTGCCTGCTCATCGACCCCGCCCACGCCCTCAGCGGCCGCCACCTGCTCACCCAGCTGACCCGCCACCGCCCGCACGTCCTGCAGGCCGTCCCCCTGGCCTACGCCCTGCTCGTCCAGGCCGCCGGCCACGCCGCCGGCCACGCCGCCGGCCACGCCGCCGGGCAGGGCGCCGGCCAGGACGCGGGCGCCACGGTGCTGGACAGCGTCGAGCACGCCGTGTTCACCGGCGACGCCATCGACGCCCGCACCCTCGCCGCCCTGCCCGCCCTGCTCCCGGGCGCCGGCCTCTACAACATCTACGGCTGCACCGAGACCAACGACAGCTTCTGGCACCGCCTGGACCGCCTGGACGCCGCCGCCGCCCTGCCCGTGCCCATCGGATCCCCGCTGCCCGGGGTCCGCACCGTCATCGCAGCCCCCGACGGCACCCCCGTCAACGGCGCGGGCAGCGGCGAACTGTACGTCTCCACCCCCTTCCAGGCGGCCGGCTACCTGGACCGCTCCCGCGACACGGGCCGCTTCACCACCCAGCCCGAAGGCGCCGGCCCCGGACGGCGGTGGTTTCGCACCGGGGACCTCGTCACCCGCGACGACCAGGGCCGCGTCCACCTCACCGGCCGCGCCGACTTCCAGGTCAAGGTCCGCGGCGTCGCCGTCAACACCGCCGAGGTCGAACGCGTCCTGCTCACCCACCCCGAGGTCCTGGAAGCCGCCGTCGCCGCCGCCCCCGACCCGCTGACCGGCAAACGCCTGCACGCCGCCGTCCAGCGCACCCCCGGCTCCGCCCTCAACACCCTCACCCTGCGCGAACACCTGGCCCGCAACCTGCCACGCGCCGCCGTCCCCGAGAAACTCGCCATCCACGACGAGCCCCTCGCCAAAACCGCCACCGGCAAGGTCGACCGCAAAGCCGTCCTGCCCGCCCCCTGACCACCACCCCTGTCCCATTTCCGTTACCACGCAAGGGAGTTGCCACCATGAGCAACATCGACCGGATCAAGCGGTTCCTGATCGAGGAATTCCTGCCCGACGTCACCCCCGACCAGCTCGCCGACGACCACGACCTGCTCTCCGACGGCGTCATCGACAGCCTCGGCGTCCTCAAACTCATCGCCTGGGTCGAAGACCACTTCGCCCTGCCCGTCGACGACACCGACCTGGACCCCAACAACTTCCGCTCCGTCACCGCCATCGACGCCTTCATCACCCAGCGCCGCACCGCGGCCACCGCCACGGCCGGCCGCTGACCCATGCACCCGGCCCTCACCGCACTCCTCGCCGGCCGCCCCGTCCCCCTGGACGCCTGGCGCTCGTGGTGGGACCAGCTGGAACACCGCACCCTGGGCCCGGCCCGCGACAGCGACCGGGCCCAGGCGGCGGCCCTGCTGGCCAGCCTCACCACCCGCCTGCCCGACCCGGCCACCCTCACCGCCCTCACCACCTCCCTCACCGAACGCGCCCCCCACCCCGGCCCCACCCACCCCGCCAGCGTCAACATCGTCGGCACCGGCGGCGGCCCCGCCACCTTCAACCTCTCCACCGCCGCCGCCCTCACCGCCGCCGCCATGGGCATCCCCGTCGTCAAAACCGGCTCCCGCGCCTACACCAGCGCCACCGGCTCCGTCGACCTCCTCGAACGCCTCGGCATCACCCTCACCTCCAGCCACACCGCCACCGCCGACCACCTCGCCCACCACGGCATCGCCTTCGCCGGCCCCCACGTCTACCCGCCCGCCCTCACCCGCCTCGCCCGCACCCTCTACCCCCTCACCCTCAAACCCTTCGGCCACGCCCTCAACACCCTCGGCCCCCTCATCGCCACCGTCCCCGTCACCGCCCAACTCACCGGCGCCGGCGCCACCGCCCCCCTCGACACGCTGCGCCACCTCGCCGACCACGTCACCGGCCGCACCCTGTGGCTGGCCCACAACAACGCCGGCGCCGACGAACTCCTGCCCTTCGCCGACAACACCCTCCACACCCCCGACGGCGCCATCCACCTGCCCGCCGGCTCCGTCGCCCCCGCCACCGGCACCCTCGCCGACCTCGCACCCCACCCCGACGACCTCACCGGCCACTTCCTGCGCGCCCTCGCCGCCCAGGCCGGCCCCACCGCGACCCACACGATCGCCCTCAACGCCGCCGCCCTCGCCCTCGCCTCCGGCCGCCACACCCACTGGGCCACCGCGTACACCGCCGCCCTGGACGCCCTCGCCGACGGCGCCCCCCGCGCCCTGGCCGAACGCCTGCGCGCCCGCCCCGGAACCCCACCCGGCGCCGCCTCCGGCGCCCGCCGCCAGGAGGCAGCCGGTGTCTGACCCCCTCTTCCCCCCGGAACCCCTCCCCCCGGAACCCCTCCCCCCAGGACCGGTCCCCCCAGGACCCCTCTTCCCCCCGGGCGAGTTGGGCCTGGCCGTCTTCCTCAACGCCGGCGACCCCGCCGCCCCCCTGGCCGACCTCGCCCTCATGCTCGACACCCACGGCGTGGACGTCCTCGAACTCGCCGTGCCCTTCCCCGACTCGCCCACCGACGGCCCCGTCATCCGCCGCTCCGCCGCCCGCGCCCTCCAGGCCGGCACCACCCTGGACACCGTCCTGGCCGAACTCGCCGACCTCACCCCGCGGTTGACCCGCCTCAAGGTCGCCCTGCTCGCCGACTGGAGCCACAGCCTGCGCCACCGCGACCCCGCCACCACCACCCGGGCCATCGCCCAGGCCGGAGCCCGCGCCCTGCTCGTCCACGCCCTGCCCCCACGCGTGCGCCCCGCCTGGCAGCACGCGATGCGCGCAACGGGCCTGCCCCAGGTCACCACCTGCTACCCCGCCTCCACCCCCCAGGTCCTCGCCGACGCCGCCCACGGCGCCACCGGCGCCTACGTCTACCTCGTCGCCCACTACGGCCGCTCCGGCACCACCCCCGCCACCGGCCACCACACGCTCGCCGACACCGTCACCGCGCTGCGCCGCGCCGCCCCCGACACCGCCGTCGCCGTCGGCTTCGGCGTCAAGACCGCCGCCGACCTGGCCGCCGTCGCCGACAGCGGCGCGGATGCGGCGATCGTCGGCTCCGCCGCCGTCGCCCGCCTGGAGCACGCCCACACCCACGGCCTCGACGCCGTGGGGGAGTTGGGCGCCTTCCTCACCGACCTCCGCCCCACCCGTCCCCCGCACCCGGACGCACCCGGCGGACGCACCACCACCACCACCGGCACCACCACCCCTGGCACCACCATCGGCACCACCACCCCTGGCACCACCACCGGTACCGCCCTCACACCCGCCGGCACCACCACCCGAGAGGAACACCCCGCATGCTGATCCGCGACATCGCCGACGTGAAGACCGTCGAATGGGGCAACGGCCTGTCCCGCCGCTTCCTGGTGGCCGGCGACGGCCTCGGCTACAGCCTCACCGACACCATCGTCAACGCCGGCACCAAGTCCCGCCTCGAATACCGCAACCACCTCGAGGCCTGCTACTGCATCGCCGGCTCCGGCGAGGTCGTCGACATGGACGGCAACACCCACCCCATCACCCCCGGCCGCCTCTACGCCCTCGACGAGCACGACGCCCACTACCTGATCGCCAGCCCCCACGAGGACCTGCGCCTGGTCTGCGTCTTCTCCCCGGCCCTGCGCGGCGACGAGGTCCACCAGCTCGACGCCCACTCCTCCTCCGCCTACTAGGGCCCGCCCACAGGCCCCAGGCGAGACCTTCCGTCCGCGAGGACCTCTGTTCAGACGAGCGCCGGCGCCCGACGCCGGCCTGCCACCCCGGGCCCGGTCACGGGCCCGGGAGGAAGGCGGCAACACCGTGATCCGCTGGAACGCCGACCAGAAGGCCCTGCGCGAGGGCCTGGCCCGCTTCGGCGACGACCTGAGCGCCGGCCACATCGAAGGCGACGAACAGGCCGCCTTCTCCCACGACAAGTGGCGCCTGATCCAGAAGACCGGCATCCTCGCCCTGCCCTTCGACGAACGCTACGGCGGCCTGGGCCAATCCCTGCTCACCACCATGTACGTCCTCGAAGGCCTCGGCCACGCCTGCCGCGACGGCGGCCTCAACTTCTCCGTCACCACCTCCCTCGCCTCCACCGGCGTCCCCCTGCAGGCCTTCGGCTCACCCGCCCTCAAAGAGGCCTACCTGCCGCGCATCGCCTCCGGCGAAGCCATCGGCGCCCACGCCATCACCGAATCCGACAGCGGCTCCGACGCCATGCAGATGCGCACCCGCGCCGTGCGCGACGGCGACCACTTCGTCCTCACCGGCGCCAAGACCTTCGTCTCCAACGGCCCCGTCGCCGACGTCATCGTCGTCTACGCCCGCACCCACCCCCAGGGCGGGGCGCTGGGCGTCACCGCCTTCCTCCTCGACGCCGACACCCCCGGCCTGACCTGCGGCAACCCCATCAAGAAGATGGGCCTGCGCACCTCCCCGCTGTCCGAACTCTTCCTCGACGACGTACGCGTGCCCAAGGACCGCGTCCTGGGCCGGGTCGGCGGCGGCTTCATGGTCCTGGACCACGTCATGAAACGCGAGATCCTCTACTCCTTCATCGTCAACACCGGCGAGATGCAGCACCGCCTCGCCCGCTGCCTCGACTACGCCAAGACCCGCATGTCCTTCGGCAAGCCCATCGGCTCCTACCAGTCCGTCGCCAACAAGATCGTCGACACCAAGATCCGCCTCGAGACCGCCCGCAAATGGCTCTACGACACCGCCCAGCGCCTCGAAGCCGGCGACAACGTCACCGTCGACATGGCCATCGCCAAACTCCTCACCAGCGAATCCAACCTCGCCACCTCGCTCGCCGCCGTCCAGGTCTTCGGCGGCAACGGCTACATGTCCGAGTACGGACTGGAGAAGGACGTCCGCAACGCGGTTGCCGGCACCATCTACTCCGGCAGCAACGAGATCCAGTACAACCGCATCGCCGCCATGCTCGGACTCGGCAAATGACCGCCCCCGCCGCACCACCCGCCCCCGCAGCCCCCGCCGCCCCCGCCGTGCCGCCCCCCGCCGCGCCGGCGCCCGGGCTCGCGCTGCGCCCCGGCCACCTCAAGGTGTGCGGCGCCCGCACCCGCGCCGACCTCGCCCTGCTCGCCGACACCGGCCCCACCCTGGTCGGCCTGTGGCACGGCATCCCCGGCGGCCCCGCCGACCTCACCACCGACGACCTCGCCGACCTCGCCGCCACCGCCATCCGCCTGGGCCTGGAACCCGTCCTCGTCACCTTCCTCGACGACGCCGACCACCTCGCCCGCCTCGCCCGCGCCACCGGCATCCGCTGGATCCAGCTCCACGCCTACCAGAGCCCCGCCCTCGTCGCCGACCTGCGCGAACGACTGCCCTACGCCGTCCTCGTCAAAGTCCTCCACCTCGCCAGAGGACGCTGCCTCGAACGGGCCTTCACCCCTGCCTTCGAACGCGCCGGATGCGACCTGTTCCTGCTCGACACCGTCACCGACGACGGCCGCATCGGCTCCACCGGCCAGAGCCTGGACCCCCACCACATCCACGCCCTGCTGCCCCGCCTGAACACCCCCTTCCTCCTCGCTGGCGGCCTCGACACCACCAACCGCGACACCTACCGCACCGTCACCGACCACCCCCTCTACGCCGGCGCCGACATCGACACCGCCGCCCGCGACCGCACCGGCCGCCTCACCCGCGACGCCGTCACCGCCCTCACCCGCGCCTGGCACCCCCGCCTCCAGGAGGCCACCGCATGAGCCATCCCACCGGCTTCCTCGACGCCCTCCTCACCGCCGAGCGCCCCCTCATCATGGAAGTCAAACTCCGCGACCCCCACGGCACCGACCTCCTCGGCCCCCGCACCGTCACCGACCTCGTCACCCGCTACGAACAGGCCGGCGCCCCCTGCCTGTCCGTCGTCACCGGCCGCTGGTTCGGCGGCACCACCCGCCTGCTGCGCGAGGTCACCGCCGCCACCACCCTGCCCGTCCTGCAAAAAGACTTCCTCACCCGCCCCGCCCAACTCGAAGCCGCCCACGCCATGGGCGCCTCCGCCGTCCTGCTCACCGCAGCCCTGCTGCCCGCCACCTCCCTGCGCCGCCTCGTCACCTGCGCCCTCGGCCTGGGCCTGACCCCCTTCGTCGAGATCACCCACGACCACGAACTCGACCACCTGCCCCACACCGACCAGTGCGTCATCGCCGTCAACAACAAGGACATCCGCACCCGCGAACGCGACCCCGGCGACCTCGAGCGCAGCCTGCGCCTGCTACCCGCCGTCCGCGCCGCCGGCTGCCGCGCCCCCGTCTCCGCCTCCGCCATCACCGGCCCCGACACCGCCGCCCGCCTCCTCGACGCCGGCTACGCCGCACTCCTGGTCGGCACCGCCCTGCTGCGCACCGACGACATCGACACCTGGCTCACCACCCTCGACGCCGCCCGCGCCGGGGCCGCCGCATGAGCACCCACCCGCCGCGCACCCGCACCCGCTCCCTCGTCCTGGACGCCGACGGCATCCCCCTGTCCGCCCTGGTCGCCGAACCCGAACACGGCGAACCCAAAGCCGTCATCCTCGCCATCCACGGCCGCGGCATGCGCGCCGCCTACTTCGCCGGCCCCGCCCACCCCGACACCAGCCTGCTCACCCTCGCCGCCGACCTCGGCTACACCGTCCTGGCCCTCGACCGCCCCGGCCACGGCGCCTCCGCCCACCGCCTCCCGCACGGCCAGCTCATCGCCGACCAGGCCGCCACCCTCCACGCCGCCCTCACCGACTACGCCCGCGCCCACCCCACCGGCGCCGGCGTCCAACTCCTCGCCCACTCCTTCGGCGGCAAGATCGCCCTGACCCTCGCCGCCCACTGGCCCCACCACCCCCGCCTGCCCCTGCTCGGCGCCGACCTCAACGGCCTCGCCCAGCACTACACCCCCGGCGCGTGGGAGCGCCCCGACGACCTCGCCGGCGGCGGCCGCCTCAACTGGGGCCCCCTGGGCCTCTACCCGCCCGGCACCTTCCACGCCGCCCGCACCCTGCTCACCCCCGTCCCCGCCCTCGAATCCCGCGAACTCGCCGACTGGCCCGCCCGCTACAGCGCCCTCGCCGCCCGCGTCCGGGTCCCGGTGCGCCTGACCCTGGCCGAACACGAGCACTGGTGGCGCCTGGATCCGGCCGCCCGCACCGCACTGACCGCCGCCTTCCCCCACGGCCTGGCCCGCCTGGTCACCGCCCACGGCGCCGGCCACAACCTCTCCCTCGGCCACGCCGCCCGCCCCTACCACCTGCGCGCCCTCGCCTTCACCGACGACTGCCGCACCCGCCCCGCCCCGGCCCCCGCCCTCGCCGCCGTCTGACCGGCCGCCGGGAACGGCCGGCGCGGCCACAAGGTTCACCCCAGCGCCCGCCAACTCCCGCACAGGGCAAGAAAAACGCCTTCCCGGACACGGCCGGTCCGCACACGGACCGCCCGCGGCACCAGAAGTTGATCAAGCATCAGCCGCTGCGCAAGGATGGGCACCCAAGGCCCGCGCGGACGACCGCCGGCCTTACGCCACGGCCGTCCCCTGCCCTGGCCCTGCCCTGCCCGTCCCACCCCGCCGGAGGCCTCCGTGAACAAGACCGCGACCGCGCTCGCCACCCTCGCCCTGCTCGCCACCACCGCACTGGCCGCCACCCCCGCACAGGCCGGCGACCTCCCCCAGGTCTGCACCAGCAAGCTCGGCTTCGACAACGGCAGCTTCTACTGCGGCGGCGCCTACGGCGACGGCGAGAGCCCCTGGCTGCTGCGCACCGGCGAGTGGGTGGACTTCGTGATCGGCCTCGACCACGCCGTCTGGTTCCGCACCACCACCAGCAGCTGGAACTCGCTGGGCGGCTACTTCACCGGCAAGGTGACGTTCAGCAAGAAGCTCGACGACCTCGACTTCACCATCAACGCCCTGGGCTCCGACGGCGTGACGACCTGGTCCCGCGACCGCACCCACAAGGGATTCATCACCCCCTGGTACGTCAAGAACTGAGCCCCTTCGGCCGGGCGGGCCCCATCCGGCGCCCGCCCGCCCCGCCCCGCCCCGCCCCGCCCCGGCCGGCCCCGCCCCGGCGGGGCAGCGGGGCGCCCCCGCCCGCCCGCCCGCCGGCACCGTCAGAAGGAGCCGTCGCCTCCGATCCCGTGGACCGATCGCTCTGCGCCAGACCATGGACGAGCCGCGGCTGCGCGGCGCGCGGGTTGCGTCCGCCCAGGACGCCCAGGACGCCGAGGGCCCCGCCGCCCCGGGTGACGGGGCGGCGGGGCTTCGTGGGGGTCCGGCCGGCGCTCCGCGGTGACAGCCGTCCGTCCGTCCGTGCAGCTGCGGGTCAGGCCTTCCGGATGGAGTAGGCGACGCCGCTGCCGTAGCAGTTGCTGCTGGGGTAGTAGCTGCTGACGACCCACCCGGCGGGGAGCGGGGAAAAGGAGCACACGACGGCGGAGGTCTGTGTGGTGATCTTGAAGAGGGTGTAGGCGACGCCGGTGCCGACGCAGTTGCCGCTGCTGTACGAGCTGGTGACGACCCACCCGGCCGGGACCGGGGTCATGGAGCACGCGCCGGCGCTGGTGTCGTTGACCGTGTTGTGGAGGGTGTAGGCGACGCCGGTGCCGGCGCAGTTGCCGCTGCTGTACGAGCTGCTGATCACCCACCCGGTCGGGATCGGCGACATCGAGCACACGCCGACGTTGGTGTCGTTGGCCACGTTGTGGAAGCCGTAGGCGATGCCGCTGCCCGCGCAGTTGCCGGTGCTGTACGAGCTGGTCACCACCCACCCGGCCGGCTTGGGGGAGAAGGAGCAGATGGCGAGATTGGTCTGCCCGGCGGTGTCGGTGATCGTGTACGAGACGCCGGAGCCGGGACAGCCCCAGCTGCTGTACGAGCTGGTGACGACCCACCCGGCCGGGACGGGGGAGAAGGAGCAGATGGTCGTGCTGCCGGCGAGCCGCTGCGGGGCCGCCTGCGCCTGCGCGCTCGCGGCGGTCATCATGCCCAGGAGCAGCAGCACGACCGTCACCAGGTGCGAGGTGTGGGTCCGTAAGGTCTTCATGGCAGGCCTCGTATCTCTCGACAACGCTCTACGACCGGTTTTGTGCGGGCAACGTGAACGATTGGCACACGTTTCGTTCACGTCGGCTGAGATGTTGTCAGAGATCCTCCGGCGGCGCCAGAGCGCCCCGGGCGGCACTTCCGCCCCGGCCGCCGAAGGCCCCGCCGCCCCGGGCGGCGGGGGCGGCGCGAAACCCGCCGGACCGTCCCCCCGCAGAAGACGAGCAGCCCGCTCGGCGCCCGCTTCGTCCCCGTCCGCGGCATCCCGACGTCATGGCACCCGCAGGCCGCCCGCGTCCTCGAAGCGCGCGCGGGCCGCGCGCGCCCGGGTCCCCCCGTGCGCCCTCGACGGATAGCTCTCACTGAGAGCTAAAATGAGGGTATGACCGCGCCGCAGCTCGCACCGCTCGATGTCGCGCCGGCCGACGAGCTGTCCGCCCTCCTCGTCGGGATCCAGCGCATGGTCCGCCGGCGCCTGCGCGCCACGATGGAACAGCCGCGGCTGCGCGGGGCGCAGGTGGAACTGCTGCACCTGGTGACGGACAGCCCCGGACTGCGGGTCTCGGACGCCGCCGAGGAGCTGTGCCTGGCCGGGAACTCCGTGTCCACCCTGGTCAACCAGCTCGCCGCGCAGGGCCTGCTGCGCCGGGAGGTGGACCCCGCCGACCGCCGGGCCGCGCTGCTGTACGTCACGGACGCGGCCGTGGAGCGGATCGAGGCCTGGCGCCGGCGCCGGCGCGCGCTGATGGAGGAGGCCGTGGCCGGCCTGCCCGCCGACCGGCAGCAGGCCCTGGCCGAGGCGCTGCCCGCGCTGCGGCAGGTCGCGCAGGCCCTGCGCGACCTGCCGGGGGAGCAGGGGCGATGAGCGAGCAGGCGCAGGCGGTGGTGTGCCGGGGACTGGAGTACGTCTTCCGGCACGGGCGCGGCAAGGGCCACGAGACCCGGGCCGTGGACGGCATCGACCTCACCGTCCGCACCGGCGAGGTGTTCGGCCTGCTCGGACCCAACGGCGCGGGCAAGACCACCACCATCCGCGCGATCACCACCCTGCTGCCCGTCGGCGCCGGCATGGTGCGCGTCTTCGGCCACGACGCCACCCGCCGCCCCATGGAGGTACGGCGCCTGCTCGGCTACGTTCCCCAGCAGCTGTCCGCCGAGTCCGGGCTGACCGGGCGGGAGAACGTCGCCCTGTTCGCCCGCGTCTTCGACGTCCCGCGCGCCGAACGCGCCGAACGCGTCGCCCAGGCACTGGCGGCCGTCGACCTCACCGAGGCCGCCGACCGGATGGCCGCCACCTACTCCGGCGGCATGGTGCGCCGCCTCGAACTCGCCCAGGCCCTGGTCAGCGCCCCGCGCCTGCTGGTGATGGACGAACCCACCATCGGCCTGGACCCGATCGCCCGCACCGGCGTGTGGGAACGCGTGGACGCCGTCCGCAAGGCCACCGGCATGACCGTCCTGGTCACCACCCACTACATGGACGAGGCCGACCGCCACTGCGACCGCATCGCCCTCATGGACCGCGGCCGCATCCGGGCACTGGGCACCCCCGCCGAACTCAAGGACCGGGTCCGCCGCGAGGACCCCGGCCCGCACACGCCGGGCCACGACGCCCCCACCCTCGACGACGTGTTCCGCCACTTCGCCGGCCGCGACCTGGCCGACGCCACGGAAGGAGACTTCGGCGATGTCCGCCGTACCCGCCGCACCGCAGGCCGCGTCGGCTGAACCCCCCGCCGCCGGCCCCGACCTCTCCCTGCTGCTGGTACCCCCGCGCGCCCGCACCGGCTGGCGCCTGGTACCCGCCCGCATCACCGCGATGTGCGCGGTCGAACTGCAGAAACTGCGCCACGACCGCACCGAGCTGTACACCCGGGCGATCCAACCCGCCCTGTGGCTGCTGGTCTTCGGCCAGACCTTCACCCGCCTCAAGGCCATCCCCACCGGCGGCATCCCCTACCTGGACTACCTCGCCCCCGGCATCATCGCCCAGTCCGCGATGTTCATCGCGATCTTCTACGGCATCATGATCATCTGGGAGCGGGACTCCGGCGTCCTCACCAAACTGCTGGTCACCCCCACCCCGCGCGCCGCCCTGGTGACCGGCAAGGCCTTCGCCGCCGGCGTCAAGGCCGTCCTGCAGGCCGTCGTCGTCGTGCTGATCGCCGCCGCCCTCGGCGTCGCCATGACCTGGAACCCGCTGCGTCTGCTGGGGGTGGTGGCGGCGGTGCTGCTCGGCTCGGCGTTCTTCTCCTGCCTGTCGATGGCGATCGCCGGGATCGTGCTCACCCGCGACCGGCTGATGGGCATCGGCCAGGCCATCACCATGCCGCTGTTCTTCGCTTCCAACGCCCTCTACCCGGTGGCCCTGATGCCGGGCTGGCTGCAGGCCGTCAGCAAGGCCAACCCGCTCAGCTACCAGGTCGACGCCCTGCGCGGCCTGCTCATCGGCACCCCCTCCCACCTGCCGCTGGACTTCGCCGTCCTCACCGCCGCCACCCTGGCGGGCATCGCCGCCGCCTCCGCGCTGCTGGGCCGCCTGGCCCGCTAGGTACGGAGGGTGCCGGGCGCGGGAAGCCGGACCACCCGACTCCCCGCACCCGGCACCCCCGCGGCCCGTCAGAGCCTGGACTGGCCGCCGTTGAGTTCGACGAAGCCAAGGGCGGCCACCAGCTCGGTCAGCGTCCACACGACGTGGCCCAGGACCGTGATCTGCCGACTCTCGCCATGCACCCCCACCGCGTTCGCGAAGTCCGAGATCCGGCCCCACTGGTTCTCCAGGTCGGCGTTGGCGCCGCCCAGCGGGTGGTGGGTCCAGTCCCGGATGTTGGTGCGGATGTTGTCGAAGATCGGGGCGAACCGCGAGGCCTCGGAGAAGAGCTGGATCGCGATCAGCAGGGCCCGCCCGACGTTGTCGTTGTACTCCGTCGCCCGGTGGAGCGTCTGCATGGCGTTGTAGATCGTCTCGGGTTCGAGGACCAGGTTCTCCCGGTTGTTGCCGCCGGGCAGCGCGGTGTAGTTCCCGGTGTTCGGCATGATGCGCGCGTTGCGGATTTCGAGCGCGGTCTGGAACTGCTGCGTACGGCCGTCGGCGAACACGAAGTGCTGGTTGGCGACCGGGGAGTAGAAGCCGGCCACGTACAGGTTGTCCGACCACAGGTAGAGGGAGGTGAGATGGTCATTGCCGTCCATCACCCGGACCTGGATCAGGTGCCGCTCGGTGGTGGTCTGCCGCAGCCGCGGGACGCTGGTGTCATTCCCGTAGCTGTTGCGGTGGATGAAGTCGATGACGCTCCAGTAGTTCTGGGCGTGCTGCGCACCCCGGCTGGTGATGTTCGAGACGTTCCAGGCGGTCACCTTCTCGTCGGTGGCGTGCGCCGGGGAGCCCAGCGCGGCGACCAGGCCCGCGGCCATGGCCGTCGACAGCAGCGCGGACCAGATTTTCTTCAGCAATTGCTTTCCAGTTCCTGAACGGCCGCCAGTTCTCCTCCGGCGGTGGCGTTCAGGACGCTACGGCGAACGCCCGCGCCCGGGTTTCCGCTCCGCGCACCGGCCGTGGCCGCTGTGCGTACCGGGCGGCCGCTGCCGGGGCTCGCGGGCGGGCGACTACCGGGGGCGCAGGCCCTGCACGGTGAGGTCGAGCAGGCGGCGCCACGGGCCGCTGCCGGTGCGCACGGTGGCCGAGATCGCGCCGACCAGCAGGTGGACGTCGGCGACGGTGGCGTCGGCGCGGATCGTGCCGCCGCGGCGGGCGCGCTCGATCAACACCGCGACGGCTTCCTCGAGTTCGGCGCGGGTGCGGCCCAGCGGCGCGGAGCCGGGGGTGCCGCGCAGCGCCTCGACGGCGGCGGACAGGCCGCGGTCGCTCTCCAGGACCTCGCCGACGTGGTGCAGGTAGGCGAGGACGGGATCGTCGCGGTCCTCGTCGGCCAGGGCGCGGGCGAAGGCGAGGATCCCCGCGAAGCGGTCCTCGGCCGCGGCCTCGACGAGGGCCTCCCGGGTGGGGAAGTGGCGGTAGACGGTCCCCATGCCGACCCCGGCCGCCCGTGCCACGTCCGGCAGTTGCACCTGGTCGCCGCGTTCGGTGAACAGCGCGCGCGCCGCGGCGAGCAGCCGGGCCCGGTTGCGGGCCACATCGGCGCGCGGGCGCCGCTCACCGCCGGTCCCGCCCTCGCCGCCGGCTTCGCTCCCGTCGGCCGATCGCGTTGACACCGTACGCGCCCCTTCCTAGCATCGAAACGGAACCGGAATCCGATTCCGGATCAGTATAGGGGGTGGGCGCGCCATGCGCCCAGCCCGCGATGCGCCGCGCCCGGCCAAACACGCGGCCCACACCCGAGGGGGAGCCAACTCCATGAACAGCGAACGATTCTTCGTCCTCCAGCCCACCGAGAACCGGCAGGTCGGCGTCCCGCTGCCGCCCGGCTTCGGCATCAAGGCCACCACCGCCGACACCGAGGGCCGGGCCGCCGTCCTGGTCAACCAGCTGGACATCGACGTCCCGCTCCACGTGCACGAGCGGATGGACGAGTTCGTCTACGTGCTCGAGGGCGCCATGGAGATCGACTACGACGGCCGCACCCACCGCCTGGAGACCGGCATGTGCGCCCTGCTCCCGCACGGCGTCCCGCACGCCATGCGCAACGCCTCCCAGCCCCCCGCCCGCTGCCTGCAGGTCTCCACCCCCGGCGGCTGGGACCAGTACCTCGCCGACGTCTTCGCCGCCGGCCCCGCCCTGCGCACCCCCGACGGCCGCATGGACCTGGCCAAGGTCAACGGGATCGGCGCGCAGTACGGCATGCGCTACGTCCCCGCGACCATGGCGATGCCCGACCGGGAAGACTGACACTGCCCGAACGGGCCCGGCACCCCCGGCGACAGGCCGAAAACAGGGGCGCGGGGGGGGGGGGGGGGCGCCCCCCGCCCCGCCCCCGGGGGGGGGGGGGGGGGCGGGGGCGCGGGCGCCGGGCCCCCCCCCCCCCCCCCCGCCCCCCCCCCCCCCCCGGGGGAGGGGGCGGTCAGGCGGCGGCCCGCTGGTGGGCGCGGACGCTGGTGACCAACTGGTCACGGATCCGGGCCGGGACCTCGGGCGCGAAACGGGCCAGGTAGTGGTTCAGATGGGCCTCGTCACCGGTCAGGAACGGCAGGTCGAAGACCAGCAGCTTGCGCACCGCGAGCAGCGGCACCGGCGCGCGCAGCGGCCGGAACGACCGGTTCCACAGGCCCGGCTCCTCACACCCCGGGTGGAACTGCCCGATCATCAGGCCCTGTTCGACGAACTCGTCCTTGGCCTTGCGCTGCGCCTCGTCCAGCGCGGTGGAGTCGGTCCGGTCCAGGCCGGGCAGCACCAGCAGCACGGTCAGCAGCTCGCGGTCCGACTCCTCGCTCAGCTCGGCGAGCAACTCCTCGTAGCGGGCGCGCAGTTCACCCACCAGCGCCGGCAGGTCGCCGCCGCCGTCGCCGCTGTCGCTGCCGTCGGGGACGGCGATGTGGAACAGGCCGCGGCGCAGCGAGGGCTGGGTGTAGGGGCAGACGGGGCCGCTGCGGCCGAGGTCGGGGTGGGCGGTGGTGAGGAAGCGGCGGGCCCAGGCGAGGACCTCGACGGCCTCGGGGTGGGCCGCGGCCCCTCCCGCGTCGATGCGCTCGGCGCTGAACAGGCGCAGGGCGCCGGCGGTGGCGGTGGCGGGCGCGGTCACCGGGGCCCCCGCCACATCGGGGCCAGGCGGGGCCCGCCGCCGGGCAGGGCGATGGCCTCGCCGAAGCGGGTGAAGCCGTGGGTGGCGCACAGGTGGGCGCCGCCCACGGAGCTGGTCTCGGCGTAGGCGGCCTGGCCGTCGGCGTCGACCTGAGCCAGGACGGCGTTCAGCATCGCCTCGGCGGCGCCGGCGGTGCGGGCGTCGGGGCGCACCCCGACGAACGCGAGGTAGTGGTGGGGGCGGTGGCGCGGGTGGCGGCGCGTCTGCAGGTGGGTGATGGCGGCCAGGCGCCGGGCGGACTCGCCGTGGTGCCCGGCGTCGATGGCCTCGGTCAGGGCGCGGGTGGCGGCGCCGTCGGCGCGCCCCGGGTCCTCCCACACGCCCGGGGGCAGGAACAGCAGCGCCCCCAGCAGCCTCCCGTACGCGGTGTCCTCGTGGGCGACCACGACGCCGTCGTGGGCCAGGCACTGCTCCAGGTGGACGCGGAAGAAGGCGGGCAGCACCCGCGCGCGGTGGTCGGGGTCGGGGAAGGCCCAGAGCATCAGCGCGTCGTCGGCGAAGGCGTCGGCGAGCAGCCGGGCCAGGGCGGGCGCCTCGTCGGGGCGGGCCCGGCGTACGGCGGCGCGGACGGCGGGCCGCCGGGCGGTGGCGGTGGCGGTGGTCAACGGACACTCTCCTCGGGCGAGGCGACGGACGAGGGGGCGGGTGTGGGGACGGACGGGCGGGCAGGCGGTTCGGCGTACGAGGGGGCGGGCGGTTCGACGGCTTCGGCGGCCAGCGCGGCGACGCGCGCGTGCAGGCGCGGCAGCCACGCCTCCGCCTCGGGCTTGATCAGCACGCTGCGCAGCACCCGGGCGCTCTCGGCGTCGGCGGTGACGTCCGGGTGGCGGCGGGTGAAGTCGGCGGCGTCCACGCGCAGCACGCTCAGGTACACGGGGTCGTGCTCGTCGGCCGTGCCCCGGCGCAGGACGCGCTCGCTCGCGGCGTCGATCGCGGACAGCGCGGGCGGCGCGGGCGGCGTGGACAGGGCGGTCGGGGTGGGGAAGTAGGTGACGATGTCCAGCTGCGGCCGCTGGTGCAGCGTCAGTTCGCCACTGGCCTCGATCAGGTCGGCCCAGGCCAGGGCGGCACGCCGGCCCGCGGCCAGTCCGGCGCCCAGTCCGTCCGGGGTGAGCGGCAGCAGTTGCAGGGTCAGCCACAGGGCGGCGGCCGAGGCGCCCGCGCGCGAGCACTCCAGGCTGATCTCGCCCAGGTGCAGTTCGGCGTCGGTGAAGTAGGTGTACGGGGAGTCGTGGGCGAAGTGCCGGCCGATGGCGGGGTCGGCGAACAGCACCGCGCCGCAGCCGTAGGGCTGCAGGCCGTGCTTGTGCGGGTCGACGGTCACCGAGTCGCAGCCGGCGATCGCCCGCCACGGCGCCGGGTCGATGCGAAGCTCCGCCGCCCGCGCGTCGTCGGCGGCCAGCACCGCGAAGAACCCGCCGTAGGCGGCGTCCACGTGCACCCGCGCCCCGTACCGGCGCGCCAGCGCCAGCACCTCGTGCACCGGGTCGACCGCGCCGAGCCCGGTGGTGCCGCAGGTGACGACGACCGTGCCCACCCGCCCGGTGCGCAGCAGCTCCTCCAGCGCGCCCGCGTCCATGCGCCCCTGGGCGTCGGCGGCGACCGCGTACCCGTCGACGCCCAGCACGTGGCACATCCGGCTGTGCGTGTAGTGCGCCTGCGCGCTGTAGGCGACGCCCCGGCCGGGGTGGCTCTGGCGCGCCACGTACAGCGCCTCCAGATTGGCGATGGTGCCACTGCTGGTCAGGTGGCCCACGTGCGCGGGCAGGCCGAACATCGCGGCGAGCTGGGCCACGCACTCGCGTTCCATGTCATTGGTGGCCGGCCCGCCCTCGTAGGCGTGGTTGTTGGGGTTGAAGCGCATCGCCGTCAGGTAGCCGACCAGCGCCGCCGGGTGCGGGGGCTTGACCATCTGCCCGGCGTAACGCGGGTGGAAGAACGGGTAGTTGTGCTCCAGGCGCTTGGCGAAGCGCTCGAACGCGACGGCGAAGTCCGCCTCGTCCACCAGGTGCGAGGGGTGCGCGGCGAAAGGCCCGAACCGCTCCCCCCACCGTTCGGCCACCTCGGCCGCCCTCGGCAGCCAGTACCGCAGGTCCACGCTGGGGCCCTTCCCTTCGAGTCCTTCGAGTCCTCCGCGAGCCGAGTGCTGCGCGAGCCGAGTCCTCCGCGAGCCGAGTGCTCCGGGAGTGCTTGCCGAGTGCTCCGTGAGCCGAGTGCTCCGTGAGTGCGAGCCGAGCGTGCCGCGAGCCCACCGGGCCCGGGGCTGCCCCGCCTCGCGAGCGTTCCTCGAGTGCGTCCCGAGCCACGGTCGTGGCGCCGCGCAAGCCGCCCGCAACACCCGCAGCTCACCGCCGCCGCACCCCGAAACCACCCCCGGCCACCGCGGCGCCACGCCCGCCCGCACCGCCTTGCCGCGCACTCCCGCACCGCCCGCCCGCCCCAGCCGGACCCCAGCCGCGCGCAAGGCGGCGCTGCTGCAATCACCCCCGGACCAGGCCGCCCCGGCACCCGCCGGGCGCGCGGGGGAGCAGCATGCGGGAGGAACGCGCGATGGTGACCAGACGCAGGATGATCGGCGCCGCCCTGGCGACCGGGGGAGGGGTCCTGCTCGTGCGCACCGCGGTACGCCCGGCCGCCTCCGCCGCCCCCGCCGCGTCCGCGCAGGACGCCGCCGCCGGCCAGGACACCGCCGCCGCGCAGGCCGCGGCCGGCCACACCCACCCCGCGGGCACCGACGCCCCCGACCCGGGCCCGGACACCGGGCCCGCCCTGGCCCCGAAGTTCACCACCACGCTGCCGCTGCCCCCGGTGCTCAGCCCCGTCTCCACCGACGGCGGCGCCGACACCTACACCGTCACCATGCTCCGCTCCTTCGCCCGCATCCTGCCCGGGCACCGCACCGAGGTCCTCACCTACAACGGCGCCTTCCCCGGCCCTGTCATCCGCGCCCGCTCCGGACGGCCCGTGGTCGTGCGCCAGACCAACCTGCTGGACGACGCCGTCTCGGTCCACCTGCACGGCTCCAAGGTGCCCGTCGCCAGCGACGGCGGCCCGATGAACCTGCTCGGCGCCGGCGCCAGCCGCACCTACACCTACCCCAACGACCAGCCCCACGCGAGCTTGTGGTTCCACGACCACGCCCACCACACGGAATCCGAACACGTCTACCGGGGCCTGGCCGGCACCTACCTGCTCACCGACGCCACCGAAACCGCCCTGCCGCTGCCCGCCGGCCGCTACGACCTGCCCATCGCCCTGCGCGACGCCCGCTTCGACGCCTCCGGCCACCTCGTCTACCGCATGGACGACCCCTTCAACCGCACCACCATCCTCGCCAACGGCCGCCCCTGGCCCAAGGCCGAGGTCGCCGCCCGCCGCTACCGGCTGCGCCTGCTCAACTCCTCCAACCTGCGCTTCTTCTCCCTGCGCCTGGCCGACGGCGGCCCGATCACCCAGATCGGCTCCGACGGCGGCCTGCTGGAACGCCCCCACACCACCGACACGATCGACCTCTCACCCGGGGAACGCGCCGACGTCGTCATCGACTTCTCCCGCTACCCCATCGGCTCCTCCGTGGTCCTCACCAACTCCATGCCGCCGGGCCCCGCCGAACACGTCGGCCAGGTCATGCGCTTCGACATCGTGCGCTCCGCCCCCGACCCCAGCAGCGTCCCCGACCGGCTGCGCACCCTGCCCGCCCTCGGCGCGGCGGCCCGCGAACGCACCGTCGTGCTCAAGGTCGACGAGACCCCGGGCGCCGCGCGCGGCCTGATCGACGGCAAGGTGTACGACCCGGCGCGCGTGGACGCGGCGGTGGCCTTCGGCACCTCGGAGATCTGGACCGTCGTCAACGCCAACACCGACGTCCCGCACAACTTCCACCTGCACCTGGTGCAGTTCCGCGTCCTCGAGCGCAACGGCACGGCACCCGGCCCCGAAGAGGCCGGCCTCAAGGACACCGTGCGCCTGCTGCCCGGCGAGAGCGTGCGCCTGCACGCCACCTTCGACTCCTACCGCGGCCGCTACCCGTACCACTGCCACCTGCTGGACCACTCGGCGATGGGGATGATGGCGCAGATGGAGATCGCCTGACGCACACCGGCTGACACACACCCGGCTGACGCACACCGGCCCGCCGTACCGCCCGGGCCCCGGGCCGTACGGCAGGCCGGATCGACGGCCCGTCAGGACGCGTGGATGCCCTGCCCGGGGGCCAGGATCCCCGCCGGGTCGAAACGGCGCTTGGCCCGCACCACCCGCTCCCACAGCCCCCCGTAGTGACGCCGCCAGTCCGCCCCCGTCATCCCCGGCACCGCCCCGATCAGGTACCGCTTGCCGCCCAGCTCGACCGCCCGGTCGTACAGCCGCCGGTTGCGCTCCAGCATCGCCGCCGTGTCCGCCCCCGGCCCCGGGAACGCCAGCAGGTCGAAGTGCCAGCCCACCGCCTCCTGCGGCAGCACCGCCAGCGGCGCCCGCACCCGCTCCCGCGCGTACGGGTAGAACAGCAGCAGCCCCGCCCCCAGATCCGCCGCCGTCAGCACCTCGGCCGCCTCCGCCATGAACACCCGCGCCGTCGACGCGGGCAGGAACACGCTCAGCCACGGCTTCGCCAGCCCCCACAGCCCCGCCGCCCGCAGGTACCCCGCGAACGCGTCCACCCGGAACGCGTACTCGCGCCAGCCCTGCTCCACCACCGACACCCCGCCCGCCGCCGGCGACAGCCCCGCCGGCAGCGCCTCCCGGTCCACCGCCTGCCCCGCGTCCGCGAACGCCACCAGCTCCGCCTTGTACCGCCACCGCGACCCGTCCGCGCTGCGCTCCACGTCGCCGACCTGCAGGTCGAACCGGCCCTGGGCCAGCACCTTCTCCTGGTCGGCCAGGTAGGTGTCCAGGTCGTCGTAGAACAGCTGGAACACGTGGGCGCGCTCGCGCACCGGCACCAGCGCCAGCGTCGCCCGCACGATGATCCCGGCCTGCCCGCCGCCGGCCAGCACCGCCTCGAACAGTTCCCGCTCGCGCGCGGGCGACGCCGTCACCAGCTCCCCGGTGCCGGTCACCACCTCCACCTCCAGCACCCGGTCCGCCTGCAGGCCGTAGCGCTGCACCGCGCCGCCGATCCCGCCCACGCTCAGCGTCCCGCCCACCGAAAGGTGCAGATAGTCCGTCAGGCACGGCGGCACCCAGCCCTGCGCCAGCCCCGCCTCGACCACCTGCGCCCAGGTCGCCCCGGCCTCCACCACCGCACGCCCGGGCCGCACCGAGACGACCTTCGACAGGCCGCGCGCGTCGATCGCGATCCCGCCGCGGGGGTTGGCCTGCCCGTAGCTGGAGTGCGACTCCAGCCCCGCCTCGCCGACCTGCGCCACGTCCCCGCTCTGCCCGTTGACCGCCACCGGGATCCGGTGCCGGGCGGCGAACGCCACCACCCGCTGCACATCGCGCACCGAGCCGGGCCGCAGCACCGCCCGCGGCGCCGCGGACACCAGGTGCCCGAAATCGGAGGAGAACCGCTCCAGATCCGCCCCCTGCAGCGTCACCACCCCGTCCAGGGCGGGAAGTCGCGCGACACCGGCACCCGGCTCGGCGGCCCACGCCCGCGCCGAGGTGTCCCAGCCGACGACGGCGCCGCCCGCACCCGCGGCGGCACCGGCGAGAAGCGCACGCCGCGACAGCCCTGACCTGCTCATATAAGAATCTCTCCGATCAGTCGTCACAAAGGGATTGTCGTACCGCAACCATCCCGCGGCCACCTACCGCCCCGCACGCCCCGCCTGCTGCTCCGTCAGCCGAAGGTCCGTCACCGTGTGCTCCCACATCCGCACCTGGTACGCCGGCGCGCCGGCCGGGATGCTCGCCGCCGCCGCCCGGGCCTGCGCCAGCAGCGCCTCCCGCGCCTCGGGCAGGTGCGCCACCCGCGGGCCCTCGGCCGCCTCCCGCAGCACCAGGGCCAGCTTGAAGGCGTACACCTGCGGGCTCACCGCGAACAGCGTCCGGTACACCCACAGCCCCTCCTCGCCGTGCAGCACCCGCTCGTTGTGGCTCAGCAGCCGCACGCGCGCCTTCAGCACCAGGTCCCCGTGCACGTTCGTCCCGCTCATGGGTGTGTCCCCCTTCGTCGCTTCGCTCGCTCCCCGCCCCCCTCCTCACGCGGCCCGCGGGCACGACGGCGCCACGCACCGGCCGCCCGCAGCGGGGCGACGGCACGTCAGGCCGTGGAGAGGGGGAGGGGATGTCGCACGAGTCTGCGGGCCGCGCCCACCGCGCGGCAAGACGAAAACGGGGTGCGCTGCGTCCTACCGAAACCTTGCCTGACCTGGCAGGATTGGGGTCGGCACCCTCCCGGGGCCCGGGGAAGGGGCCGCCGGCGGGAAGCCCTGGCGGCGGCCGGACTAGCCTGGGCGCATGTTCATTCTCGAGCTGAGCTACACCGCACCGCTGGAGCAGATCGACGCCGCGCTGGCGCAGCACGTCGCGTGGCTGGAGGCGCACTACGCGGCGGGCACCTTCCTCGCCTCGGGGCGCAAGGTGCCGCGCGACGGCGGGATCATCCTGGCGGTGGGGGAGGACCGGGCCGCGATCGAGGCGCTGGTGGCCACCGACCCGTTCGTGGTCGCCGGGCTGACCGCGTACACGGTGACGGAGTTCCTCGCCACCACCACCGCGCCCGTCCTGGACGCCTACCGCCAGCAGCTGCCCGGCTGAGCCCGCGGGAAAGAGTTGTGCCGCCGTGCCCCGGACCGCCTGCCGCGGTTCGGGGCACCGTCGCGTTCTGGCTACGATCGGTGAGCACGGGCAAGGACGGGTACGGCACACAAGTCGCAAATCGGCGGGAGTAGACGGATGGCACACGCACGGGCCGGGCAGCCGGCGCAGCCCGGTGACCTGGTGGACGTGGCGCGGCTGGTGACGGCGTACTACGCGCTGCGCCCGGATCCGCAGGAGCCCGGGCAGCGGGTGGCGTTCGGGACCTCGGGGCACCGGGGCTCGTCGCTGGACGCGGCGTTCAACGAGGACCACATCGCCGCGACCACGCAGGCGATCTGCGAGTACCGCGCCGAACAGGGCGTCGGCGGGCCGCTGTTCCTGGGCGCGGACACCCACGCCCTCTCGGAGCCGGCCAAGGTCACCGCCCTGGAGGTGCTGGCCGCCAACGGCGTGCACGTGCTGATCGACGCCGCCGACGGCTACACCCCCACCCCGGCGGTCTCCCACGCGATCCTCGCCCACAACCGGCGCAGCCCCCGCGCGCTGGCCGACGGCATCGTGGTCACCCCCTCGCACAACCCGCCGCGCGACGGCGGCTTCAAGTACAACCCGCCCAGCGGGGGCCCGGCCGGATCCGAGGCCACCGGGCGCATCCAGGACCGCGCCAACGAGCTGATCCGCGAGGGCCTGCGCGGGGTGAGGAAGGTCCCCTACGCGCGGGCCCTGAACGCGGCCACCACCGCCCGCCACGACTACCTGGGCGCCTACGTCCAGGACCTGCCCTCCGTCCTGGACCTGGACGCGGTGCGGGCGGCGGGCCTGCGCATCGGCGCGGACCCGCTGGGCGGGGCGTCGGTGGCCTACTGGGCGCGCATCGCCGAGACCCACCGCCTGGACCTGACCGTCGTCAACCCGCTCACCGACCCGACCTGGCGGTTCATGACCCTGGACTGGGACGGCAAGATCCGCATGGACTGCTCCTCGCCGTCCGCGATGGCCTCCCTCATCACCCGCCGCGACCAGTACGCCATCGCCACCGGCAACGACGCCGACGCCGACCGGCACGGCATCGTCACCCCCGACGGCGGCCTGATGAACCCCAACCACTACCTCGCGGTGGCCGTCGACTACCTCTACCGCCACCGCGCCGACTGGCCCGCCGACGCCGGCATCGGCAAGACCCTGGTCTCCTCCTCGATGCTCGACCGCGTCGCCGCCGACCTCGGCCGCACCCTGGTCGAAGTCCCGGTCGGCTTCAAGTGGTTCGTCGACGGCCTGCTGGAGGGCTCGATCGGCTTCGGCGGCGAGGAGAGCGCCGGCGCCTCCTTCCTGCGCCGCGACGGCGGGGTGTGGACCACCGACAAGGACGGCATCCTGCTGGCCCTGCTCGCCTCCGAGATCACCGCCGTCACCGGCACCACCCCCAGCGCCCGCTACGGCGAACTGACCAAGCGCCACGGCGCCCCCGCCTACGCCCGCGTCGACGCCCCCGCCGACCGCGAGCAGAAGGCCCGCCTGGCCCGCCTGTCCCCCGAACGGGTCGGCGCCGGCGAACTCGCCGGGGAGAAGATCACCGCCGTCCTCGCCAACGCCCCCGGCAACGGCGCCGCCATCGGCGGCATCAAGGTCTGCACCGACAACGCCTGGTTCGCCGCCCGCCCCTCCGGCACCGAGGACGTCTACAAGATCTACGCCGAGTCCTTCCACGGCCCCGACCACCTCGCCCGGGTCCAGGACGAGGCCCGCGCCCTGGTCGGCGAGGTCCTCGGGAACTGAACCCGCCCCAGCCCCGGGCCGGCCGACACCGGCCCGGGGCACCGCACGACCGCCGACACCGCACCCGGCCGCCCGGCACCGCACCCGGCCGCTCAGGGCCGTACCGGCACCGCCGCCACCACGGGCCCGGCCCGGCGCTCGTCACGCGTGGTCGCCGCCGCCACCGCGCACGCCGCCACCGCCAGCACCGCCGCCGCCAGCGGGAACCACCGCCCGCCCAGCACCGCGACCGCCGCCGACCCCACCGCACCCCCGGCCGCCGTCCCCAGGTACAGCGCACTGCTGTTCAGCGAGATCAGCAGCGGCGCGCTCGCCGGATCGATCGACGCCAACCGGTGCGGCAGCGCCACCGACACCGCCCACCCCGCCAGCGGCACCACCATCGCGTACACCAGCGCCCCCGGCATGCTGCGCCCCAGCCACGGCAGTGCGGCGAACGCGCCCGCCGCCACGGCCGAGCCGGCCAGCAGTACCCGCCGCACCCCCGCCCGGTCCACCAGGCGCCCGCCCAGCCAGCTGCCGGCCACCGACATCACGCCGCAGGTCAGCAGGACGAGGCTCAGCCGGTTGGCGTCGCCGCCGGTGGCACCCGAGACGGCGGTGGCCAGGTAGATGTAGACGCTCTGGAAGGCGAGGAAGAACACCAGCGTGGTGGCGGCCGCGCCCAGCACCCGGCGCTGGGCCAGCGGCGCCAGGCGGGCGGCGAGGGTGGGGGCGGCGGCGGGGGCGGGCAGGTCGCGCAGCAGCACCGCCAGGCCGGCCAGCGCGGCCACGCCCAGGGCGGTGACCAGCCACATCGTCAGCCGCCAGTCGGCGCGCCCCACCCAGGTGCCCAGCGGCACGCCCAGGGCGGTGGCCACCGTCATCCCGCCGAGCACGGTCGCCAGCGCCCGTCCGCGCCGTTCGGGGGCGACCAGGGTGGTGGCCACCGCGTTGGCGGTCGGCGTGTAGAGGGCGGCGCCGGCGGCCGCCAGCACCCGGGTGGCCAGCAGCAGGCCGTAGGTGGGGGCGAGCGCGCTGAGCGCGTTGGCCGCGCTGAACACCGCGAGCGCGCTCAGCAGCAGGCGCCGGCGCGGCCAGCGGGCGGTGAGCGCGGCCAGGACCGGGGCCAGCAGCGCGTAGCCGAGCGCGAAGACGGTGACCAGCTGGCCGGCGGCCGGCACCGACACCCCCAGGTCGGCGGAGATCGGGCCGAGGATGCCGGCGACGACCATCGAGTCGGTGCCCATGGCGAAGGTGCCGAGGGCGAGCAGGAGCAGACGTACGGGCACGGGTGGCCCCCCCGATGACAGATTGTTGGATGGACGTGCAACAGTTTGAAGCTCGTCAAACACTCGGGGATGGGTGGATGATTGTCAAACCATTCATTCCCCGTCATTCCCAGCGGCCCGGAGGCTGAGCGCCATGAGCGTCACGAGTGTCACGAGCGCGGCGAGTGTCATGGGCGGGGACGAGCGGCTTCCCCAGCCCGCCGCCGCCGACATCGACCTCGTCACCGTCCTGCACGCCCTCGGCGACCCGGTCCGCCTCACCCTGCTGCTCAGCTACGCCGACGATGCCGAGCACTCCTGCGACCCCCGCGGCCTCGGCCTGGAGCACCTGCACAAGTCGACCGTCTCCCACCACATGCGCGTCCTGCGCGAAGCCGGCGTCACCACCACCCGCGTCGCCGGCCGCAACCGCTTCGTGCGCCTGCGCCGCGCCGACCTCGACACCCGCTTCCCCGGCCTGCTCGACGCCCTCCTCGCGGCGGCCGCGACTCCCGCCTGAGCAGCCGGAATCGCACCCTGGGGCGCCGGGGGAGGCGCCGGGGGAGCGCCCGGGCGCACGCGCAACTCCAGTGCGCGGCAACTCCGCTGCCGGGGCCGTGGCCCGGCTCATGGCGCCTGGTTCCGCGACGAGGCCGGGCGCGCGGCCGGCGCGCGCCCGGCGTCGCCATCGCCGTCCTGCGGGCCGTGCCGGGCGTGGCTGTCGTCCGAAGGCGCGTTGCCGGAGGGCGGGTTACCGGAAGGCCGGGGCGAGGGTGCGGGCGAGGGTCGCCACCGGGGGGAGGAAGCGGGCTGCGGCCTCGCCCAGCAGATGGGTGTGCAGGGCGCGCTGGTGGGCGGCGCCGACGAGCAGGAGGGCCGCGGCCGACGGGTCGAGCGCGGCGGGGAGCCGGCCGGCGCCCTGGCGGGCACGGACGGCGCCGGCGACCGCCCCGAGGGCGAGGTGCGGGCCGAGTTCGCCGTCGCGCTCGGCGAGCAGCCCGCGCAGCCCGGCGTCGGACTGGACGGCGCCGAGGATCGGCATGATCCGGCGGTAGAACTGTTCGAGGCGGGTGAGCAGCGCGGCGAGGTCGGCCTCCAGGTCGGCTTCGGGAGCGTCGGCCTCGGGTTCGGCCTCCGGTGTGCCGAGGATGGCCGTCGCGTCGGCGAAGGCCGGCAGGTGCAGCCCGATGACGGCCTGGAGCAGGCCCAGTCGGTCGCCGAAGTGGTAGAAGATGCTCGACTCCGCGACGCCCGCCCGGCGCGCGATCTCCTTGGTGGACAGCGCCAGTCCGGCCTCCCCGAGCACCTCCTCGGTCGCCTTGAGTACCGCCTCCCGTACCCCGGTCGAGGGCCGACCGCTTCGCGCCTGGGCCATGCCCGGCCTCCGTCTCTCCATGCCGTCCCGACTACTTGAGTAATCGCTCAGTAAGAGGTTAACTTACTGATGGATCGCTCAGTAAGTCGCTCGGCGATCCGCTTGCCACCGCATGTGGCAATCCGTTTCGGCAGTCCGTTTCGGCAGTCCGTTTCGGCAGTTCGCCTGGCATCCGCCTCGGGAGGGGACCCCCATGACCACCGTCGAGTACCGCAAGAACGCCGTCCGCCGCCTCTACAAGGCACTTGAGGCCGGGGATGTGGACGTCGCCGACGAGCTGTTCACCGCCGACTTCGTCACCAGCGAGGGCCTGCACCAGAACGTCCGCGGCCCGCAGGGCTTCAAGGACGCCATCCGCGAGGTGCACGCCACCCACAGCGACCCGTCGTTCGAGATCCTCGACCTGCTCGGCGAGGGCGAGGACGTCGTCGTGCGCTGGCGGATGACGGCCACCCACACCGGCCCGCTGATGGGCCTGCCGGCCACCGGCAAGCGCGTCAGCACGGAGGCCTTCGCCCTGTTCCGCTTCGTCGGCGACCGCATCAGCGAGCGGCACGCCGTCATCGACCGGCTCGGCCTGGTGCAGCAGCTCAAGGGCGAGTGACCCGGGGCCGGGTGCCCCGGCTGCCGCCCGGGGCCCGGCGCCCGGGCCTCGCGTAGGGTACGGCTCCGTACGGCTCCCGTACGGCTCCGGGCGCATCCGGGGCGCCGGGGGACAGCGGGAAGGACGGATCGTGCCGATCAGGGGCGTGCTCTTCGACGTCGACGACACCTTGTTCGACTACTCGGGGTCGGAGGAGACCGGCATCCTCGCCCACCTGCGGGACCTGGGCCTGCTGGGCCGCTTCCCGGCGCCCGCGGCGGCGGTGGCGCTGTGGCGCGGCGTCATGGAGGAGCAGTACGCGCGGTTCCTGGCCGGCGAGCTGACCTTCGCGGGCCAGCAGTACGAGCGCACCCGGCAGTTCCTCGCCCGCCTGGGCGAGGACGACGCCGAGCACCTGTCCGACGAGCGGGCCGCCGCCTGGTTCGCCGGGTACGCGGCGCACCGCGACGCGGCCTGGGCCGCGTTCCCGGACGCCGCGCCGGTGCTGGCCGCGCTCGCGCCCGCCTACCGGCTCGGGATCGTCTCCAACTCCTCGGCCGGCCACCAGCGCGGCAAGCTGCGGGCCGTCGGCCTGCTGGGTCACTTCGACGACGCCGTGCTGGTCTGCTCCGACGAGCACGGCGAGGCCAAGCCCGCCCCGGGCATCTTCCGGGCCGGCTGCGCGCGCCTGGGCCTGGCCCCGCACGAGGTCGCCTACGTGGGGGACAAGTACGACCTCGACGCGCTCGGCGCCCGCGACGCGGGCCTGCACGCCTTCTGGCTCGACCGGTCCGCCGACGGTGCCCCGGTGGCGGACGGCGTGCACGTCCTGCACTCCCTCGAGGCCCTGCCCGCCGCCCTGGGCGCGGCCCCGAGCGAGGGCTGACGGTCCCGTTCCGCCGTCCGCCGTCCGCCGTCCGCCGGGCGTCCGTTCGCCGGGGCCGCACCCGCCCCGCACCGGGGTTTCCCCGGGGCCGGGGGAGCGAGCCGCCCCGGGCAGGCCCCACGCGTCCGTGACCTACAGTCAGATCATGCGCGCACACAGCGATCCCGGCAGGTCCGGGGGGCACCTGCCCACCCTCACCGCCCTGCGCTTCGCCGCCGCCCTCGCCGTCTTCCTCTTCCACGCCTTCCTCACCGCCGACCCGCTGCGCCCGCAGGCACCCCTCACCTTCTTCGCCGACCGGCCCCTCGCCGGCACGCTCGCCCACGCCACCTCCAAGGCCGGGTACGCCGGAGTGTCCTTCTTCTTCGTCCTCAGCGGCTTCGTCCTGACCCGGTCGGCCCGGGAGGGGGAGAAGCCGGGCGCCTTCTGACGCCGGCGCCTGGCCCGGATCTACCCCACCCACCTGGTGATGTGGGCGGCCGCGCTCCTGCTGTTCGCCCAGACCGCACCGATGCGCACCTGGCTGCCCAACCTCCTGCTCGTGCACGCCGAATCACCCGACCCCAACATCAACTCGGGTATGAACATGCCCAGTTGGTCGCTCTGCTGCGAGCTGCTGTTCTACCTGCTCTTCCCGCTCCTGCACCGCACGCTGCGCCGCCTGCCCGACCGGGGCCTGCGGCCGGCCATCGCCCTGGCCCTGACGGCCGCCGCGGCCGTGGCCGCCGCCGACGACGCCCTGCTGCCCGACCGGCCCCGGATCCCCCAACTACCGGTATCCCTCGACCAGTTGTGGTTCGGCTACCTCTTCCCGCCGGCCCGCCTGCCGGAGTTCGTCCTCGGCATGCTCCTCGCCCGGGCCGTCGCCGCCGGCCTCGCCCCGCGCCCCGGCCTCACCCCCGCCGCCCTCCTCATCGCGCCCGCCTACGCGCTCACCCTCGCTGTCCCCTCGCCGTACGACTTCACCCGGCCCATGCTGGTGCCGCTGGCCCTGCTCGTCTGCGCCGCCGCCCACCGCGACCTCCACCACCCCGCCCCCGCCCGCCCGCCCGTTCGGGCAGTGGCTCGGGGGCGTCTCCTTCGGCTTCTACCTCTGCCAGGGCGTCGTCCTCTTCCACGGCCGCCCGCTGCTCCTGGACGAGCGCACCTACCCCGCCCCGGTCGCGGCCGCTCTCACGCCGGCGGCGTTCGCGGTGACGCTGGGGGCGGGGGCGCTGACGTACACGGTGGTGGAACGGCCCGCGGTGCGGCACCTGGCACGGGCGGGCACGGCGGCGCGGGGGAGGGAATGGGCGGGCTGAGCGGCGCCCGAACCGGCCCGGACGGCCCCGGCGGAGCGCACGTCGGGCCCCGGCCGCGGCGCCCGTGCGGGCCGGGGCGGCGCCGGGCCGCCGGGCCGGTGCGCCTACCGCGTGACCACCGCCCCGTCGTAGACGTTGTCCGGCGTGACGATCCCGGTGATCGCCCGGGCCAGGAGCGTGGACGGCTCCTGGCCCTGGACCGTGGAGTCGGTGTTGATCTCGACGACCAGCGTGGCCTGCTGCGCGGGCAGGTAGACGGTGACGGTCTCGTACCCCGGGATGGAGCCGTTGTGCCCGATCCACCCGTTGGCGTCGAAGATGCCCAGGCCGTAGCTCGTCCCGGGGAAGCCGGTGGGCAGGGTGGTGAGGCGCTGCGCCTGGGTCCCGGGGCTGAGCAGCCGCCCGGTGGCGAGGACCTCGGCCCAGTGCCGCAGGTCGTGCAGGTCGGAGATCATCGCCCCGGCCGCCCAGGCCCAGCTGGGGTTCCAGTCGGTGGCGTCGGCGGTGGCGCCGCTGAGCGTCTGGTCGGTGTAGCCGCGCGGGTGCGGCTGCGGGAACTCGGGGCCCTGCGGCAGCAGGGTGCGGTGCAGCCGGGAGGGTCGCAGCACCCGCTCGCGCAGGAACTCGGCGAGCGGGCGCCCGCCGGCCTTCTCGACCACCAGGCCGAGCAGGACGAGGTTGGTGTTGGAGTACTGGAACTCCTGGCCCGGGTCGAAGGTGTTGTCGTGCCTGAAGCCGTAGGCGAGCGCCTGCTGCGGGGTGAAGGAGCGCTGCGGGTCGCTCAGCAGGTCGTGGATGAAGTCCGGGTCGGAGGTGTACGGGAACAGGCCGCTGCGCATCTCGGCGAGCTGGCGCAGCGTGATGCAGTCGCCGTTCGGCACGCCGTCGACGTAGGCGGAGATCGGGTCGTCCAGGCCGACGCGGTGTTCGTCGACGAGTTCGAGCAGCGCGGTGACGGTGAAGGTCTTGGTCTCGCTGCCGATGCGGACGTAGGAGTCGGTGCGCATCGGCGCGCCGGTGGCGGTGTCGGCGACGCCGGTGGCGCGCACGTAGCACCCCCGGCCGGGCATCCACAGGCCGACGACGACGCCGGGGATGGCGGCCTGGCGGCGCACGGACTCGATGGCGGTGTCCAGGCGGGCGGTCAGGTCGGGGTCGAGCCCGTCGGGCGGGCAGTCGTCCCCGCCGTGGCGGGTGTCGTACCGGTGGTTGCCCGTGGGGTGGACTCCCGCGGGGCGGGCGGTCGCGGTGGCGGGGGCCGCCGTGATCGGGGCCAGCACGGATGCCACGACCAGGGTGGCGGCGAACAGCCTGCGGTGGTGGGTGCGTCGCACGTCGGGGCGCCTTTTCGGGTCGGGGGAGCGGACCCACGCCAGCATCACCAGCCCGACCGGCCGGGTACGCCCCCGCGCGGGACGCGTCCTGGCGAATCCACCCGTACGGAGCCCGCGCCTGGCCCATGCGGCCCCGTACCGCCACGCGGTCGGTCCCGGTGCGGGCGCGCCGCCGGTTCCCCGGGCGGGCGGCGGTGCGGGACTGGGTCGGCGGTCGGGTTCGGGGGTTCAGAGGCTGCGGGCGGTGGTGTCGCCGTGCGGGGTGGTGGCGCGGATGTCCAGGACGGCAGTGATCGCGGCGGGGGTGTCGAACTTCTGCACGGTGTTCTCCGGTGTCCCGGTCGACGGTGTCTCGGCCGGCCGGTGCTTCGGCCGGCCGGTCGGGCGGTCTTTCTGACACTGGAAACGCTACGTTGCTTTCCTGGTCGCGCCAACATATTCGTTGCGTCAGACGGCCATATCTGCAGGTAGAATGCGGGAAGATGTTGCAACGGTTCTGTCGGTAACGCAACGACATGAGACTTGTTCATTGCAATGGGTGAGAGGTGAACGCTATCGTGGGGATCAAGGACCACCACGAGGCACCACCGAGGAGACCGCGATGCCGGGAGGCCGACTCACCCAGCAGGAACGCCAGCAGATCGCGCTGGGACTGGCCGACAGCCTCCCCTACGCCGAGATCGCCCGGCGCCTGGAACGCCCCACCTCCACCGTCACCCGCGAGGTGATGCGCAACGGAGGCCCCACCGCCTACCGCGCCGACCTGGCCCACCGCGCCACCGAACGCCGCGCCCACCGGCGCGGACCCGCCGCCGCCCGCGGGCCGCAGCCGGCCCCCCACGCCCACGGCCGCGACGCCGAGGCCGTGGCCGACTACGAGGAGACGCTCACCACCGTCATGATGGGCACGGGCCTGTCCAAGATGACGGCCCGGGTGCTGACCTGCCTGTTCGTCACCGACGCGGGCAGCCTCACCGCCTCCGACCTCGCCCACCGCCTCCAGGTCAGCCCCGCCTCCATCTCCAAGGCCATCGCCTTCCTGGAGAGCCAGAGCCTGGTGCGCCGCGAACGCGACGAACGCCGCCGCGACCGCTACATCGTCGACGACGAACTCTTCTACCAGGCGACCATCGCCAGCGCCCGCGCCAACGACCAACTCGTCGCCACCGCCCGCGAAGGCGTCGCCGTCCTCGGCGCCGGCACCCCCGCCGCCCACCGCCTGGAGAACGTCGCCCGCTTCCTCGACTTCATCAGCGAGAGCATCCTGCGCGCCGCCGAACAGGCCCGCGAGGTCCTGCACACCAAGCCCGCCGCGCCCGGCGGCACGTCCTCGCCGTCCTGAGACCCCGTCCGGGCGTGTACGCCCACTCAGGCGTCAGGCGCCGGGTGCCGGGTGCCGGGTGCCGGGCGTCAGGCGGCCGCCGGGGGCAGGTGGCGGGCCGCCACGAGATCGGCCATGGTGCGCAGCCGGGTGAAGTAGGCGGCGCAGTACTCCTCGTCGAGCACGGGCACGGCCCGGCCGAGGCCGGCGATGCACGCCCACAGGACGGCGACGCCGTCGGCGTCGAGTCCACCGCCCAGCTCCCGCTCGACGAGGCCGGCCACCTCGGCGTCCAGTTGGATCAGGTCCGCGCCGTCGATGTCCACGCCGCGAAAGCTCTCCGGGAACGGGGCCTGCCGGTGCTCCTCCCACAGACGGGCCAGGCGCTCCTGCGGCTCGCCCGGACCGGGCTCCCCAGCAGCCGGCCCCTGAGACGGCGGGCCCAGCAGCAGGGCGACGGTGTCGAACACGGCGCGCAGCAGGTCGACGGCCCTGAGCGGGTTCACGACGCCGCTGCTCACCGCACCCCGCGCGATCCGCTCACGCAGCCGCACCGCGCGCTCCAACTCCCCGACCAGGTAAGCCGGGACGAGCCCCGCGTCGCCGGCCCGCCGGACCAGCTCCCGCAACGGGGCGTCCTCGTCCGCCAGCCGCCCCGCCAGGACCTGCTCCAGGGCCGACAGGGAGTGGGTGACGGCCACGGTGGCGAACTCGTACCGGTAGAAGGAGTGCCGGATCAGCTCGCGGGAGGTCTCCAGCGCGCTCATGACGGACATCGACGCGCCCTCGGGCAGCACCAGCTCGGCGACCAGGGGATGCATGCCCGCGTAGTCGGGCACGACGCTGCGCACGCGCAGGTCCGGAACAGGAGTCTCCATCCCCGCAGTCTCCCCGCCCACGAGCCGCCGATGCCACCGGATTCGCACCCCGGCCCACGGGACGTACCCGCCGACTCCCCACCTGGCACAGTGTCAGGCCACTGATATAACGTAAAGCCCGAACAGCCTAGGACCGGGGGGCGGCCAGGGATGCGATCACCATGACCGACACCAGCAGCGGCAGCGGCACCGACGGCCCGGCCCAGGCCCCGCCCGACCTCCACGACCGCCTGGGCCACGCCATCAAACGGGCCGAACAGGCACTCATCGGCGAGAAGACCCGCGTGCTGCGCACCGTCGACCTGACGGTCCCCCAGTACGTCGCCCTGCTCGTCCTGCAGCAGTCCACCACCGGCCTGTCCGGCGCCCAGCTCGCCCGCGCGTGCATGGTCACGCCGCAGACCATGACGACGGTCCTCGCCAACCTGGAACACAAGGGCCTCATCACCCGCGAGACCTCCAGCGTCCACCGCAAGGTCCTCGTGGCCACGCTCACCCGCTCCGGCCGCACCCTGACCAGGAAGGCCGACACCCTGGCCCGCGCCGTCGAACAGCGCCTCGCCGACGCCCTCGACACCACCGAACAGGCCCAGCTGCGCCACCTCCTGGAACGCTCCACCGCCGCCCTGCGCGACACCGACCCAACCCCGGCCCGCGCCGCCCGCCACCCCGAGGAACCCCGATGACCGACACCCCCGCCGCCCTCGCCCCCGGCACCGTCCTGGTCCTGGTCGACCTCCAGCACTGGATCGTCAACCGCCCATCCGCCCCACTGACCGGCACCGCCGTAGTCCGCTCCGCCGCCCGCCTGAAAACCGCCTTCGAAACGGCCGGCCTGCCCGTCGTCCTGGTCCGCTACGCCCGCATCGACGGCAGCGACGGCGGCCCCGACTCCCACGCCAACCGCTTCGCGCCCGAGGTGGACGCCCGCCCCGGCAACGAGGTCGTCACCAAGTACGGCATCGACGCCTTCGAGGGCACCGACCTCGCCGACCGCCTGCGCCGCCTCGGCGCCACCGCCCTCGTCGTCGCGGGCATCACCACCGAGTACGGCGTCGGCGAGACCGTCCGCACCGCCGTCACCCTCGGCTACCCCACCACCGTCGCCGAGGACGCCGTCACCGCCCTGTCCGCCCCCGCCCACACCGCCGCCCTCCACACCTTCCGCGACCTGGGCGCCACCGTCACCGCCACCGACACCCTCCTCGCCACGCAGGCCTGACGAGGCACCGACGGCGCGGACCCCCCGCCGGCTCCGCTCACCCGCGCGCGGACAGCTGCGCGCGCACCCACTCCACCGGGGGATTGGTGTGCGCCCGCCCCGCCACGAAGACCGTCGGCACCGTCTCGTTGCCCTCGTTCACCGCCCGCGCGGCCGCCGCCCCCTCGGGATCGCGCCAGATGTCCACCCAGTGCAACCGGCGCGCATCGCGGCCCAGCCGCAACCGCAACCGCAGGCAGTACCTGCAGCCCGGCCGCCACAGGACCACCGGCCGCCCGTCGGCCGCGCTGCGCCGCTGCGCCTGCGCCACGCTCACCGAACGCGGGAAGACCAGCGGCGAGTTCACGAGCGCGCACAGCACGAACACCAGCAGGAACGCCGCCGCCGGCCCGAGGCTGCCCCGGGAGGCCAGCCCGGCCGCGACGACCGAGCCGCACAGCAGGAGCAGTACCGGCATGATCCAAGGGCGCGTCATCGGATGTCTCCGTGGATACCCCCGGCTTCAGCCGGGGGAGGAAACGGACCGCCCGCGTAGCGGGGCAGGGGACGGCGGGTCGTCGTAGAG